>DYBL01000023.1 GCA_019418625.1 Clostridiales bacterium
CAGCGGTTGACGCTGAAAAGTGGATAGGTCTGATGAAACAGTATGTCAATCCCACAGAATTGACGGCTGAACTTCTGAATACGCTGATTGAAAAAATCCTTGTCCATGAAGCGGTCAAAAGTGAGGACGGAAGCCGGGAACAGGAAGTGGAAATCTTCTACCGCTTTATCGGCAAAATCGAATGACACATCTTGAAATACCCAACAATATCTTTAACTAAGGGAAACGGGGCAGGGGTGCCCGGACATCTCTCTGCTGGAACGGCTGGGGCAGGTATTCTCCGTAGACATGGAATCACTGCTGGCCGGCTCTCTGGACCCAAACACACTTCTGGGAGGAAACATGAAAAAAATGCGCTTTTACATCTGCCCCACCTGCGGCAATATCATCACCGCCCTGGGGGATGCATCCGTCTCCTGCTGCGGCAAAAAGCTGAGCCCGCTCCAGGCTCAGCCAGCAGCCCCGGACCAGCGGCTTCAGGTGGAAGACGTGGAAAACGAGCTGTTCATCACGTCGGACCACCCCATGACCAAGCAGCACTACATCGCCTTTGTGGCCCTGCTGAACGATGACAGCATCCTTCTGCGCAAGCAGTACCCCGAGTGGGGGCTCCAGCTGCGCATGCCCGCACTCCCCCACAGCACCCTGTATTGGTACTGCACGGAGCACGGGCTTTTCTGCCAGCGCCTTTAAACACAGCAAAGTGCCCGCCGGGGTCCTCCCGGCGGGCACTCGTTCTTTTTTCAGCGCACAATGGCGCGTACTTTTTACTGGGCAACCAGGTCCGATTGCAGCGCCTCCTTTTCAAAGTTCCACGGATTTTTGGCAAAGTGCCTGCTGGAAAACGGGACGAACACGGTCACCACCGCCATTACCAGAACCAGCAGCACAAACACATTGCACGGGATACTGTAAATAAAGGAAGTATCATACCCGCTTTCCTCGATCAGCCCGGCGATAATGAGGCACGGCGGTGTATAGGGGATCATGACCGCTGTGGACGCCGTGGCGATGGGGATGAGGCAGGCCGCCCGGTGCGGGTCGATCTTGTATTTGCGGCAGATGTCCCGGATGATGTCGCCCAGCGTGACCATGGGGATCGTGTCATTGGCGACAAAGCCCGTCACCAGCATGCACGCGAGCATAATGACGATCTCCGCCGAGCGTTTGCCGCGGATGAACCGGGTCAGCTGATCCACTGCCCAGTCCACACCGCCGGCCTGGGAGATCATGCCGATATTGCCAGCCATAAAAATAAACAGCAGGATCATGTTGGCCATATTGTACATGCCCGAAGCCACCGTCTGGCATCCCTCCAATACGGTGAACTGCCCCTGGGCGATGCCGATGAACAGGCCCAGGAAAATGCCGCCGCTGAGGGAGATGACAAAATTGATGCCCATGAAAGCCAGGGTCAAAATGGCGACATAGGGCAAAATGGCGGCAAAATTGACCTCATAGGTTTCCAGCGTCACCTGGCTGTTGGGCCGGCCGAACAGCAGCAAAAACACCAGCGTTACCGCAAAGGGGATGGCATAGATCTTGATCTGGGAGAGCAGCTTGTCCTTGGGGCCTTTTGCCGCCCCCAGACCCATCACACTGTTGGAGACGATGGTGCAGTCGGAAATGGGGCTCATGCTGTTTCCGAACATGGCTGAGCCCATGACGCTGCCCACCATGACCGGCAGGGAGATCCCCGCGCCGGCGGCGACCGAAAGCGCGATGGGGGCCAGTGCGGCCACCGTGCTGATGGTGCTGCCGCTGGCAAAGGACACAATGCATCCGATCACGAAAAAGCCGGCAGTGACCACAGAGGTGGGCATATAGTTCAGGCACAGCCCCACCACCGAGTCCACGCCCCCGCAGGCGTCTGCCACTGCCACAAAGGCGCCCGCCAGCGCCATCACGATGATGGGGATGGCGATATTGGGCCGGGCAATGCCGTTGAGCATCCACTGAAACTTTTCAGAAAACGATCCTTTCAGAATGAAAAAAGACGCCAACAGGGCGATGTACGCACCCAGACAGGCCGGAAACTGAGAAAACGGTTTTTCATATCCAAGGGCTGCTTGATAAAATCCGCAGCACCGGCATGGGCGGCATCCGGCAGGACGACCCGCAGGCCATCCCCAAGCTGCAAAAGAAGCTGGACGGGCTGGTAAAGGCGCAGGAAACCATGAAAGCCGTGAACGCCTACTACCGCAAGCACGGTACTTTGGACGGCTGCCCGCACCTTTCTCCTGACAACATCGAAAACCTGAAAGCGGATATGGCATCAAGCTGGCACTATGAAAAGAAACCCTTTCAGAGCTGGGAGCTGTCCAATAACAATGCGGAAATCCACCGCGTCCGGCAGCGGATTGAAAGCCTGACCCGCGCAAAGGAAACCGTTTATGTGGGCTGGGAGTTTGACGGCGGCCATGTGGAGGCTAACCGGGAACAGAGCCGTTTGCAGGTATTCTTTGAGGATAAGCCGGACGCAGACGCCCGCCAGCAGTTGAAAGAACACGGCTTCCGCTGGGCACCAAGCGTCGGGGCATGGCAGCGCCTTTTGAATGGGAACGCCTATTACGCCGCTGACCGTATTCCGAGTATTCAGCCCCTTACCGGCGAGAAGCCCACGGAGCTACAACGCAGCAGCATCCGGGAACAGCAGGCGCAGATGGCGCAGGCCCAAACCGGGCCGGAGGAATACGGCGTCAGCCAGCAGGCAAGCGCCAACGGAACCATACCCGCCATCGCCAGCCCCATGCCCCACCAGCCCTTTTTTCGGCAGGTATACAGCCAGCAGGCGTAGACCACCGGGAAACAGAGGACCACATAGCGGGCGTAGATGGCCACGCCCCCCACCTGGGGTGAAATCCGCCACACCAAAGCCGTGGCCGCCAGGGCTCCCACATAGATGGCCCGGGCATAGTGCCCCAGAAAGGAGAGATCCAGAAAATAGCCTGCCGCCAGGGCCCCGCAGCCCAAGAGGAAGGCCAGAGCCGTGCGCAGCGGATCGATGTCCTGGTAAAGCTCCGCCCAGTCCGCGGTCAGCCAGACCCGAAGCACCGCACCTGCCAGGGCAAAGGCCACCGTCAGTGCCAGCAGGCCCCACTGGGGCTTCGGCCGGTGGATGCGATCCAGCTCCGCTCCCACGGACACGGGGTCTCCCATCTCCTCCACCGCCAGACGCTCCGCATCTTCACGGCCTTCGGCAAGAAAGGCGTCCCGCTGGTCCTCCAGGTGCTGGCGCAATTCGGGGATCACGACCTGCCGGGCCCGGCCCCAGCGGATCTGCTCCCCGGCAGTCTCCAGATAAGCCTGGATGGTATCATGCTCCGGCACAGCAGGCACCTCCCCTCAGCACTTTCCCCACCGCTCTGGCATAGATGTTCCAGGACGTCTCCTTCTCCCGGAGCGCATCATGGCCCTGGTCCGTCAGATGATAATAGCGCCTGGGTTTTCCGGTCGCCGCCTCCTGCTCGTAGGCCGTCACGAACCCCTTTTCCTCCAGTCCGTGCAGCAGCGGATACAGCGTGCCGGCCTTCAGGTGAAAGGTATCGTCCGACCGGCGCCGCAGCTCTTCGATCATCTGATAGCCGTACAGGTCCTGATCCTCCAGCAGCTTCATGACCAAAAGCGGGATGCTTCCGCTGACAAAACTCCTGTCCAGGTCCATAGGCTTGCCTCCAATATGTAGAATATCTATATAAAATCATAGATAGATAATCTATATATGTCAAGAAGAATTTTCCGTCTTTGTCCCAAGTTCCGCCAAGCAGTTCCCGTTCCCTCTTCCCACAGTCCCGGAAAATGTGCTTGGAGGTGTGCAAAAAATCCGCAGTATTCCTGCACACCCTTTTACGGATCATTATGCTATATTACACTTAATGGTAATTTACACATAATGACAATTTCCCGTATGACAGAGGTGAGCGACATGCAGTTGTTCAGTGAGTATCTGCGCGACCTGCTTCAAACCAAGGGTCTGACGGTATCGGCTCTCTCCCGCCTGTCCGGCGTGGAGCGGACGGCCCTTTCCAAAACGCTGACAGGCCAGCGGGTGCTGCCCTATGCCGCCCTGGACGATCTGATCTACCATCTTCGTCTGACCCCCGGCGAAGAGCAGCGGCTGCGGGCCTATTACGACACCCAGTTTGAAAAGGAGGGGCTCCGGCAGTCCCGGGAGATCGTGGGGAAGCTGTTTTCCGATCTGGCCCGGCTGGATTTCACTGCTCCCGCCTTCGAGGACAGCCGCCTTCTGCTGGACCTGGAAGGCTACGCCGGGACCCGTTCCATCTTCTCCGGCGCCCCCAATGTACATTCTCTTTTGCGGCTGGTCCTCTCTCAGGAGCTGACTCGGCCGGATGCCCGTGTGGAGCTGACCGTTCCGCCCACGGACACCTTTTTAGGCGATGAGCTGCTGCGCCGGTATCTGGACGGCCGCATGGGGGCTCAGGTGCGCCAGATCATTGCCTTCGACGCCTCCGGCGCCGCAGAGGATATCAATCTGCACAATCTGGAGTGTTTTTGCCGGGTCCTTCCCATCTGCCTGCTGTCCAAGCGGCACTATCACCCTTATTACTACTACGACGACAGCATCGCCGCCCGATACACCGACCCGTTCCCTTACTTTCTGGTGACCCATGGCTGTACGGTGTGCCTGTCGGAGGATGGCGCCCAGGCCATGCTGCTGCGGGGCACCGACCAGGTGGAGCAGTATCGCCGTCACTTCCAGACCCTGCTGGAGCGGTGCCATCCCCTGATCCAGTACACCTCCGACCCGGTGGAGATGCTGGAGTCCTACGACGGATGCACCGACTGTGACGGGTTCTATATGGTCATGGACCAGCCCTGTTTCGGCCGGTTCTACGACGATGCCACCATCGGCCGTTACCTGCGGCCGGAACTCCCCTTCTATGACCGGCTGGAGGCGGTGGCCCAAAAGCGGTTCGGCCGGCTGCGGACCGTGGAGCAGTTCTATACCTTTTTCACCCGCAGCGGGCTGGAGCGATTCTGCGCCACCGGCTCCCTGGACGACTTTCCCACCGCTTTCGTGGCGCCCTTCCCGCCGGGGCAGCGCCGGCGGCTGATGTCCGCCCTGGCCGGGCATATCCGCAGCGGGGACATTACCGGCCGTATCCTGTCTCCGGGGACCTTCCCGGACTATCTGAGCATGACCACCTCCCGCCAATCCGGCATCGGATTTTTCACCACGGAGCGCTTCCCGCTCCAGGACGGCTTTTGCTCCGTCCAGGTGCGGGAGCCCCATCTGTGCCGGGCTTTCCACGGGTGGGTGACGCATCTGCCCAACGCGCCCCAGGCCCTCGGCGCCCAGGAAACGGCCCAGCTGCTGGAGACCTTGGCGGAAACCTGCGGAGCGTGAACCATGATATAAAGCACCACTGAGAGAGGAAGATGGATATGAAACAGAAAATCTTGTGCTGGATCACCGCACTGTCCCTGACTGCAGGGCTATGCGCTCCCTTGGGCGGAATCGTTCCGGCGGCCGCAGCGGAAACGCCCACGGAATCCGTGCCGCCCGCAGAAGACTCCGCGGAGCCGGAACTGCCCCCGGAAACGCCTGCGGAGCCGGAAACGCCTGCGGAGCCGGAGACGCCCGCGGAGCCGGAGCTTTCCGTGCTCGCCGCAGCGGGATCCCCTGTGACCGCAGGCACCTGGGGCGACAACATCACCTGGTCGATCAAGGACGGGGTACTGTCTTTGTCCGGCGAGGGCCCCATGGATGAGGCAGATGGGTTTTCCTGCGACCTCTCCCCGGAGTATGCCATTAACCACACCAACGACGGTGTCAGCTTCTCCCCCTACCCCTGGAACATCGACTATTACATTTCCCAGGAGATCGACGCCGAACCGGAAGAGTTTTCCAGCGTGGTCATCGGAGCGGGCATCACCTCTCTGGCCACCGGTGCCTTCTATGACTTGGATCTGGAATCCGTCACCCTGCCGTCGACCCTGACCTCCATCGGGGACTTTGCCCTGGCGGAAAACCCCGTTCTGGGCGCGGTAACCATTCCCGAAAGCGTGACAGAGATCGGAATGTACGCCTTCCACGCCACCACGGAGAATTCCCCGGAAGACAGCCTCCCTCTGACGATCCCCGGCAGCGTGGAGACCATCGGCGCGTTTGCCTTCTCCCAAAACCGCTACACACGTATCACCCTCAGCGAAGGGCTCCTGTCCATCGGGGAAGGTGCCTTTTTCAATGGCACGGAGGAACCGGCCACCCCCACTAGCCTTCCCGCTGTGAGGGGCATCTTTATCCCTGCCAGCGTGGAGAAAATCGGCCCCGCCGCCTTCTGTACCGCCGTCAAGGGCATCATCGTCCAGGATGGAAACCAGTATTACACCGATGTATGCGGGCAGCTTTACGATATCGGCAAGACGTTCCTCCACACCCGCCCCAGATATTATCTGTCCAGCGAGTGGACTTCCACATCGGATTACGAGGAGTCCCTGAATATGCGTCCGAAGGTGATCGGCGAATACGCCTATTCCTGCTCGCCCACGCTGACGCAGGTGGAGCTCCCAAGCTCGGTCCAAGAGATCCAGGACAACGCCTTTGCAGACTGCACTGCCTTGGAGAGCGCAACCTTTGAAGAGGGCAGCCAGCTCCGCTCCATCGGGGATTCCGCCTTTTTGGGCTGCCCCCTGTCCGCCATGGAGGTGCCCGACGGCACGGAAACCATCGGTGACTACGCCTTTTGGGGCTGCCAGTTCACCAATGTGTACCTGCCCGACAGCATCACCAGCCTGGGCCGCGGCGCGTTTTTAGACTGCAATCGGCTGGAAGCGATCTCTCTGCCTTCGGCCCTGGACCGCATCGCGCCGGAGCTGTTCTCAGGGTGCAATCAGCTGGAGTCTGTGACCATGGGAGAGTCCATCACCTCCGTGGGGGAAAGGGCGTTCTATGAATGCACTGACCTTTTTAACCTTTTGATGTCCAGCAGTGTGAAATCCGTGGGAGACGAGGCATTTTACAATTGCTCCAACCTGCACAGCCTGTCCTTCCCAAGCGGCCTTACCTCCATCGGCGAGAGCGCCTTTGAGGGTGCCGGCCTGACGGAGCTCTCTTTGCCCGACACGGTCACAACGCTGGGTACGTCCGCCTTTTCCGGCTGCCCTATGACCCAGGCGAGTCTGTCCGCCGGCCTCACTAAGATCCCCGGCTGGGCGTTCTACAACTGCAGAAACCTGACGGAGCTCACGGTCCCCGCCGGCGTCACCTCCATCGGGGAGCAGGCCTTCTCCGACTGTAAGACCCTGGCGGCGATCTCCCTGCCGGAGAGTGTCAATACCATCGGGGAGTCTGCTTTCTCCGGCTGTGCCGCTCTGACCGGGCTGACCATTCCCGCGGGAGTCACTGTCATCGCTCCGTACACCTTCCGTGACTGCGCCGCCCTGACGGAACTGGCTATTCCCGAGGGGATCACCAGCATCGGAACATACGCCTTCTCCGGCTGCACCCAGCTGCGCTCCCTGGAAATGCCCAAGACCATGAGGACCGTGGATGTCTGCGCCTTTGAAAACTGCTCCAGTCTGGAGAAGGTGCGCTACAACAGCATCTGCGCCGCCTGGGACAAGATCGATATTGCCGAAGAGGGCAACCAGGATCTTCGCTTTGCCCTCATCACCTGCACAGACGGGTACTACGGCCTGGGCGATGTAGGCCCCGACGAAAATGCAGCACCGGATATGACCGCGGAGATCTTTCCGCTCGGCGGAGACTGGAACAACATGCTGCCTCTTGCCGGCAGCTGGGAAGGTGCCAGAGTCGAAATCAGTTTGAACAAAGATTGGGTCTATACCCACGATGATCTTTTCAGCTCAAAGTTTTCGGAATTTTACGGAACTTTTCGGATTCTTACAGCAAGCGGGGACATCCTTTATACAAAGCCCGCACCGCTGACTTACTACGGAATCGTATCCGGGGTCGGCTCTATCACCATTTCTTTTAACTACGAAGAGTTTACGCAGCTGCCTCTGCCCCAGGACTCTGAGCTGACCTGCTGCCTGTACGACTATCTGGATCGCTACATCTGCTCCTGCACGATCCGCACCTCACCCTTCCAGCGGTGGAGTTTCAGCAATTACTCCAAAACCATTCCGGATGAACTGGTCAAGGCTGTATTCGGCAGCGCCAAGGGAAGACAGCTGCTGCAGGCCGCAAAAAACTCGGATTTTTCCATGGGAGATTCCGGTCTTTGTTTCGGTATGGCAGCGCTCACCTCTCTGGTCAACGCCAAGTATATTCCCGCCACCCTCTTTAGAGACTGTGAGGCCCTGGATCAGGTCGAAAGACACACCCCTCTTTCCGGCGCCACCGGCTCTTCTGATGCTAACGATCTGATTCAGACTGCACATCTGCTCCAATATAAGGAGTCTGTGCAAAAACAGCTGAATGCAAACAAGGGCAACTACGAAGGACTGAAAGAGCAGATCGATCTCTACAAGGCGGGGCGGCAGCCCATACCGCTGTTGTACATCAAGGATCGTTCCGGGGGAGCCGACCATACCCTTTGTGCATATGACTATACGGAAGATAAATACTATCTCTCCTTTTACGTCTATGATGTGTCCATGCCTACACGGCTCGGAGTCGTCAAGGTTTTTCTTTCGGATAACTCTTGGAACTATGTTGACATGTACTGGTCAGGATCTGCGGAGATGATGTCTTTCTGCACAGTGGCAGATGGTGTCTCCTGGATCGATCAGGGTGCAGACCACGCCCTCTTATCCACGCAAAGCAGTCTGCTCGCCCCCAATAAGGTCTCTATTTTCTGGATTTCCAATGGGTACGAACCCACGCAAAGCACGGGTACGGACTCTTTGTACTGGATCTGGGGCGATGACCCGGTCACGCTGTCCGGCCCCGGCAGCATCGCTGACGACTACGCTCTCTATAATGTGACCCAGGCAGATTCCTGTGTTTTCTCCATGGAGGACGGCGAGGTCACCCAGGCCCAGGTCTCCGGCGAGACGGTGGCGCTTTCCTGCCAGTACTACCCCGACGATGGCGACACGCTGGTGCGCGTCACGTTCCAGGGGACGTGTGCCCCGGGTGAGGAAGTCTCCCTGATCTATGATCCCGAAACCAAAACCGTGGATCTCACCGGTGCCGGACAGGGCACCGTCACCGTCACCTACGATGACGGTGACGAAGCCACGGAGGATCCCTCCTGGAGTCAGTCCATCTCCGGCGGTACGGTGTCCGTCACCGGCGACGGCTCCGCCGCTCCCGAAATCGACAGCGGATCAGGCGGCTCTTCCTCCGGCGGCTCTTCCTCCGGCGGTTCTTCCTCCGGCGGCTCTTCCTCCGGCAGCTCTTCCGCTCCTGAAACGGCCGAACCGGAGATCGTCCCCAGCTACGACGACGTACCCGCCGATCACTGGGCCTGTGAGGAGATCGAATGGGCTGCGGATCAGGGCTATATGCGGGGCACCTCCGCTTCCGCGTTTACACCCGGCGGCACAGTCAGCCGCCAGCAGATCTGGATGGTCCTGGCCCGCATGTCCGGTGCCGACCCAGCCAATATGTCCCAGGCCAAGGAGTGGGCCGTGGCAAACGGCATCTCTGACGGCTCTGCCCCCGGTGCGCCGGTGACCCGGCAGCAGCTGGCGGCTATGCTCTATCGCTACGCTGTGGCCCGGGGCATGACAGCGGTGACCCTGGAGGAACATCTCTCCGGTTACCCCGACGGGGCAGCGGTGAGCAGCTACGCCGTCCAAGCCATGAACTGGGCCGTGGGCCGGGGCATCATCTCCGGCATGTCCGACGGCACACTGAACCCTGGCGGGCTCTCCAACCGGGCCCAGCTGGCTGTCATTTTGTATCGGTTCCATCAGTTTTTCTGATGCGGCCAGACACACACCGGAACGAGGGCCGGAGGCGATCGCCTCCGGCCCTCGTTCTGTCCTCTGGAGTGCCTCAGCTCTTCAGGGACGCGATATTCTCCTCCGTCAGCGGGAGGAAGTCCAGCATCAGCCGGTCCGAGCCCTCCAGGGCCTCCCGCTCCCAGGCCAGGTAATCCTCCCGGTCCATGGGCTCGCCCTCATACCAGCCGTCCACATAGTAAACGGTGCCGCTGCCGCTGCGGTCGATCTCATCCGGGAAGGGCTCCCCGTGTTCGCCTGTGGGACAACGGCTCTTGTCCCAGGCCGTCACCATGTTCTCCTCTTGGTAGGTGTCCGTCTGGGGCAGGTAGGTATAGAGGATATAGGGCCAAAGCTCCCCCAGGCTCTGGTTGTGAGAGAGCATGGCTTCCACCGCGCCGCTGCCGTAAAACTCCATGCTTGGGAAATCCCTCAGCTGAACATGGACCTGCCCGCTGTCTTCATCATAGCCCACCACATACCCGCTCATGCCGGCCATGATGGTGGAGGTATAGTAGAGGATCAGCTCCTCCTTCCCGTCACCATCCACGTCCGCCACGGCAAAGCTGTTGGACTCTCCGGCGCCGTGTTCCGCACCCTCGGCCGCCCGGCCGTCCGGAAAGACGCCGTTCTCCCGCAGGTCCCGCAGCACCGAGACAAAGGCTGCCCGGGTCTGCCTGTCGGTCTCCACCTCCGGCGGCGGCACCGCCCGCTTGATGGGCTGGAAAACCTCCAGGGTATCGGTGCCCAGGCGGATTGTGCCGGACAGCTGCTCCGCGGGAGCGCCGCCTTCCCCCATCAGCGTCAGGGTGTAGCCGGTCTCGCCGTCGAAGGCCTCCTAGCTATACGGGATCTCCAGGGCCACCAAGGTGCCGTCCTGCCGGTATCCCAGAGCTGCGGCAGTCAGACCGCACAGATTCGCCTCATAGAGCTGCCCGCCGATCCGGGTATCGTAATACAGCTCGTAGCCGTGATAGGACCAGAGCAGTTCCTTCTGGCCGTCGCCGTTCAGGTCCACCTCCAGGGCCTGGCTGCCGCAGGCGGCCAGCCGCCAGAGGGCGCCGTCCTCGTCAAAGTAATAGTAGTCATTGGCGTAGTAGGCAGCGCCCCGGGGACACGCAATGAGAAAGCCACTTTGGCCCAGCACATTTTCATAGAGAGATATATCATAGCCATCGGTGTAGACATTGCTTTCCTCCGTGAAGCGGATCAGCCGCTCCGTGCCGGCGGGGATATAGGCGCCGTACTTGTCCCCGGAGAGGGAGATATAAAACAGCACCTCCGTGCCGTCGGGCAAAACCGCATTTGCCAGTGTGCGGGAGATGTCCGCCGTGGTGACCTCCCGGTCGGCACTGCCCAGGTCGGTTCCGACTCTGGTGGGGGTAAAGGCTGTCCCTTCCATCAAAGACACCGCCACGGAGCCGTCTTTTCCCTCCGCTCTCTGAGGCGGCAGGGAGGAATTGTCCTCGCCGCCCCGGCAGGCCGACAGGCCCGTCACTGCAAAGGCGACCGCCAGCAGCAGCCCCGTCAGGGCCCGGCTGGATTTTCCGGGGTGAAAGAGCTGGGTGAGCCGGGACTTCATCTGCGCTCCGCTGCCCCCGAACCGGGTGGAAAGAGGCGCGGTACGCCCGCCTGCCACCGCCAGCAGCAGCTCGCCGTAAGCCCGCTTCTCCGCCGCCGTCATATCCCGGACCAGCTGTGCGTCGCAGGCGGCCTCCATGTCCTCCCCGGCTATCCGGGCCATGGTCCACACCAGAGGATCGAACCAGTACAGAGCGCACGCCAAAAAGAGCAGCCCCTTTCCTCCAAGGTCGTGCCGCAGGATATGGGTCAATTCATGGCGGACCGCCAGATCCGGCACCTCTCCCTCCGGCAGCAGCACCACCGGGCAGAGCACCCCCATCGCCATGGGGCTCTCCAGTCCCGGCACCACCCGCACGGCAGCGTTTGCCCCCATTTCCCGGACAAGTGCTGCATAGGCATCGGTGGATACGGAGGACGCCAGCAGCCGCCGCCTTGCCCGGCTGTACCGGATCCCCTGCCAGAGAAGGGTCCCCGCCGCTCCTGCCAGCCAGACCGCCGCCGCAGCGGACGCAGCCGAAACCGTAACGGCAGCGGACGCCTGGGGCCGCGGTACCGCGGCCTGCTCCCCCACAGCGTTTGCAGCAGGTCCTCCTTCGGCATCCGTCTTTTTTGTCGGCTCAGAAACAGAAGGCTCCATGGCAGATCCGCCTTCCGGCTGTGCCGGAGCTGCCCCCATCGCCGGGACCGTCACAGAGTAGTTGGGCAGATGCCAGCTGGTGGCCGGCAGTGCCGCGAAGCCGGATACAAAGATCCCCAGGATCAGCAGCGCCGCCATTCCCTGCCACAGTCCCCAGCGCACCTGAGGCGCGTAGCGGTCCGTCAGCCGCCGGCGGGCCGGCAGCAGCACCGCTAAAAAGGCGGAGACCACACCGGCGGTAGTCAGCATACGCCAGAAAACATTCTCCATCAGCGCACCCCCCGCTCCAGCTCCTCCAGATAATCCCGCAGCTCCCGGACCTCTTGGCCGGAGAGCCTTCCTCCGTCCCACAGGGCGGCGGCAAAGTTTTTCAGCGACCCATCATAGAGCTTTTCCAGCACCGCTCCGCTCTCGGCGCGGCGATAGTCCGCCTCCGTCACCAAAGCGGTATAGACGTTTACCTTCCCCGCCTTCCGGCAGGCGAGAAAGCCCTTTTCCTCCAGCCGCTTGAGATAGCTGTGGAGGGCGCTGGCCGTCAGCTCCCGGCCCAGGCTCTCGCCGATCGCCGGGGCGCTGGCCTCTCCCCCGTGCTTCCACACCGTCAGCATCACGTCCAGTTCCGATTCCGGCAGACGCGCAAATCCCACCATCTCCGTCACCTCCTGTTCATATTCTACATTTGCAGAAGTTGCGCGTCAAGAACAATTTTTGCAAATGCAGAAAATTGGAAAAATTTGCTCTCCAGAAATTCGACATTTCTCTCCGCCGCCGGGAATACTAGCGGGGGTGATGAAGATGAAATACGAAGATCCCAATATGGAAGCCTATTGGAATACCCTTTCTCCGCAGGTGCAGGACAGGATCGACGGTGCCGGCATTGAACTTTGCTCCTTGGGGATGCTGATGAAGCTGGGAGATTACTATCAAAACAGTCAGGAAGAACCAAAATCGGAGGGTGATTTTCATGCGTAAAAGCAAGCAGGAGATTTCCAGCCCAAAGCCGGATCAGGTGGAGCGGCCCATCCCCGCCAAGATCTATCCCGCCATTGACACAGACCTGGCCCGGGACAACCTGGAAAATGATCTCCCGGCAGCAGACCTGGAAGATCTGTAAGGCAGGTATTTCCTCGTTTGCTGTGGTCCGGGCGGACGAAGAGGGCATCGCCAGGGGTACCACCACGACCGCCTTCAATCCCAACGATCCCTGTACACGTGCCCAGATCGTGACCTTCCCGTGCCGGGGAATCCCTCCCGTGCTCATGCAGCCATCAAAAGAGCGCCTGCTTTTTAGCAGGCGCTCTTTCTTTCGTTTTCTGTCAGAGCTACTGCAAAGGCTCTTCCGTCGGGGACAGAGGGAAACGGAGCCATTCCGTCACTATTTGTATATGGCTATCATATCATCAATACCTGAACCAATATCCTGCCATCCCTCTTTGCTGATGGTACACGTCTCGTCCCTTGCCAGCACCATTATGAAGGGAATGATGAATCCCGAAATAAAAAAGACAATTGGAGCATTGTATTCCTGTATAAGCTGTAAATTTGGATCGCTTTCCTCCAATTTATAGGCGTTCAGATACAGGCCGGCACAATTCAGAAGGTAGACGATTTTTTCGTAATCTCTCTCCATGGTCAGTGTCACCCCGTTTTCCGTACAGGGATAGGAGTCATACCAACTCTGCAAGTTGCGGAAAAACTGGTTAAACAGAATATCTGGCTCCTCCCCAAGAATCTGCCGCATCTCAGGGGTGAGATGGACCTCCTGAACAGAAGGCCCATGATTTTGTACAAGCGTTACCAGCAGAGCGGCGCAGAGCAATAAAAATCCCATCCGCTGCCGCAAAGCACGATATTTCCCATCGTTCTGCCACGATAGAAATCTGCGATCGTGCATCATCTGCACTCCCCTTTCATATTGGCTCTTCTGCTGTATAAATGAGCCTCACCAAGCTCCTGCCGGGCGTGGAAGAAACGCCAAAAGAACTTCCGCATGTGAAAGCACTGCCTCTGCCGCCCCTCCACCGGGGAAAAGGAAACAGTCCGGTGCTCCATGTCCAGCCCAACCGGCTTCAAAAGCGATTTCCGGACAGACGTCCTATCCATTGCTCGTCCCTCCCCAGCGTCTCCGGCGCCGCTCATCGGTAGACAGAAAGTGTGCCGTAGTATTTTGTGATGGTGGAGTCGTCCTCCACATACGGCCCCACATCAGCGGGACCATACCGCAGCAAGAAATAATCCAGATCATGGATCTTTTGGTACAGGCTGTTGGCGTATTCCATCACATGGGTGTTTTTTGCCAGCTCTGTCAGGTCCACGATCTCCTGCAGATCCGTTTTCAGGGCCTCGTTCTGAACAGGCTCTTTCAGCTTCTCTATCAAAGCGATGAAAGCATCCGCGTCGTAACGATTTTCCGTCACGACAGGCGTTCCATATTTGGCACAGAACTCTTCTTCCGTAAGATCTTCCTGCCGGCAGACTGCCTCCATGTCGACCTCGCCGTCATAGGCCCAGCCGATCTGGATCTCCCCGGTCTCATCAAAATAATTCCAATACAGGCTGTCGGGATCTGACAGCTCACCAAACAGATTGTGATACAGGTACTTGGATTCCAGTGCCAGATTTGCCGCCTTGACTGTTTCCGTCAGCTGCTCCGCCTGCTCCTCAGACGTTCCCTCCAAAGCCTCCGCCCGCGCTTGCAGGACCTCTTTTTCTGACGGGACGTGGGATCCGGCTTCCTGGGCAGAGCCGCTTTCCGGCCATTCCAACAGCTCCATGAGGGCCCGGATCCCTGCGGCAGAGCTGCCCGCCTCTTCTAAGCTCTCATACCCCAGAAGCTCCCGAACATACTCATCGTTTTCATCACTGGAACCCGCGTAGCCGGCCGTCCCGTCAGGCCCGGCGCACCCGATGTTGACCTCCCACAGCTCCGGGATCAGTGCCAGCAAAAGGTCGGGGACACTCTTCTGCGCTGCCCAGAAAGCGGCTTCATCAAAGACAGTGTCATACCAGATCAAAAGCCCTGTTTTTGCATAGGGCGGGAGACGATTTGTACCCCCTGGCCAGTATGCGCCGGTATGCATGGCCGTCAAAAACTGCGGTTCCTCGGATAGGTCGTAATACTGCAGCTCATAGGAGCCCCAGTCGGACGCCCCCATGGCGTCCAACAGCGTCCGGACCGCCGTCTGGGCACCAGGATCCTCCGGATTGCGCAAAGTCTCCACCCGCAGATCATAGAACGTCTGAGCCAGGTCCAGGGGCATGTCCTGATAAACCTCCGCAGTCTGCGAAGAGATCACCAGCCGGTACTGGACCACCGTATCATTGGCCTTGGCCAGACTCCAGCCGTTGTAGTAAACACAGATTGATCCATCGGACTTCTGAGAGAACAGCGCGCTGTACAGCACCACACTGTCCCCTGCGTCCAGGGAATAGGTCGCCTGGGACTGGGGCACTTGCAGGTTGCCGGAGCCCACCACACTGCCCATCCCGGTATACTGGGTCCGGGGCAGCTGGTCCGTTCTCTCTTCCGTTGCTCCGTTTTCCTCACACCAGGTAGTCACCTCTCCGGAGAATCCCCCGGTGGGGAGGCCCGACGACTGGACCTGCAGGGTAAAGGTGCTCCTGTGGGGCATCTCATCCCAGTCATCCTCCCGAAAGCCGTCAAGCAATATCGGCTTCCCTGAAATCAGCCGCCCGCCCTGGTAAATCTCCTGGTAGATCGCATAGGAACGGATGGGCGCTTTCAGCGTCATGGTCACTTCCACGCCGTTTCCCGCCGCTTTTGTGTTGACTGTGCTCTTGCTGTCAGCGTTGGTGCCGCACACCACTGCCAGAACAGCCACCACCGCTGCGGAAAGGATCACCAGCCAGAGTTTCGGCTCCTTCCACCGCAAAACATTCTTCACCCGCTCCCGGGTGTCCCCCTCACCGAAGGCCAGCGGCGCCCCGGCGATGATCTTCCGCCCTGTGGCAAGGCGCAGAAGAGACGCGGAGTAATCTGCCCGAACGTCCTTCCCCAGCTTCTTCATCACCGCCTCGTCGCAGCTCATCTCCATATCCCTGCCCAGCAGCACGAACATGAGCCACACCAACGGATTGAACCAATGGATGCAAACAGCCAGAAACGCCGCGAGCTTCACCACATGGTCCAGCCGCCGGATATGGTGGCGCTCATGGAGCAGGATGTAGCCCCGCTCCCCCTCCGGCAGGGCGGAGGGCAGATAGATCCTGAGCCGCACCAGTCCCAGCACAAAAGGCGTGTCGATGTGGTCCGCCAGGTACACGCCCTTCTCCAGGGGCACCGCGCCCACCAACCGTCGGCGCAGCCGGGCCATGGACACCACGCCGTAAATCACCATGGCAGTGACGCCTGTCAGCCAAAGGATCGTGGCAATGGCCATAGGGGCCTCCATAGGGTCGGCCACCGTCTGCTCCTCTCCCCGGGGCAGCGCGTCTGTGATGGCCTCACCCACTCCGGGTACCGGCAACGTTACCGTGGGTTCCGGGCTATGAACCACGTCCCGGGGCACATAGGCTGCCGTGCTGGTGTGCGCCGTCACCTCCGTCACCGGTATGTCTAAAAGCCCCATCAGGGAGATGTCCGCTGTCAGCGACACCGGACACAGCAGTCGGAACAGCACCACCAGCCACAGTGCGTAAGAACAGACCCGAGGCGCCCGCCTCAGTACCAGCCGAGCCAGCAGGACCAAAACGATCACGATGCTGGCAGTCAGGGTCATGTTCAAAATGATGGGCAGCAATTCATAGGCAGCAAAGTCTCTCATGGCTCACCCCTCCCTGCTCTCGTCGATCAGCCTTTGCAGCTGGGTGATCTCCTCCTCGGACAGTTTTTTGCGGCTGGTGAAGGCGGCGAGAAACGCCGGCAGGGACCCGTCAAAAGTCTCCTCCACGAACCGCTCACTCTGCATGGCGTGGAATTCCTCCCGGGACACGGCGGCGGTGACGGTGCCGCCGTCGTTGCGGAACAGTCCCCGGTCGCAGAGCTTTTTCAGCACGGTGTAGGTGGTGGACTTCTTCCAGGTCAGTTCCTCCTGACACAGCTTCACCAGCTCCCCGGAAGTCAGGGGCGCATGGGCCCAGATCAATTCCGCAAAGCGGCTCTCGATAACACCCAGTTTCGTCTCTTCCATCGTGGTCTCCTTTTGGTCTATCGAAAATAGACCCATCTGATGCTTGGAGTCTATCACAGATAGACTCGTCCTGTCAAGCACCGCGCTTCCGGACATTGCCTCTGGCATACTCCCGTATCCATGTGGTCTGCTTTGCGGTGTTCTCCCACCGCAGGATCTTCGCCGCTGTAAATATGATAGGGCGCTCTGCAGGCATCTGCAGCGGCAGCGATACCGTCACTTGAATCACGGAACACCGGATCCGGGGCACCGGCTCGAACATTTCCTGCCCAACAGCGGATCGATCTTTCACTTTTTGTTCTGGAGTAAATTTGTTGCGTTTGTATGTTTTGGGAATCACAATAATCTAAAATAAGTGTTTTTCTGCCAAATTATCAGGAAATGGGGGCAGCTATATGAGGAGCAAATTTTGGATGATGGGAATACTGTCTGTGCTTACAATTTGCTTTATAACTGTGGGGGCTGCCGCGGCCCAGCCTCCCACCCAGGCACAGCAGGACCGTCTGGACGCGGTCTTTGTCAACGGCACAGAGCTCAAGGCCTACCTGGAGGGCCATCCGAGCATGGGGTATGTCTACATAGACGACAACACCCGCACCATGGTGCCCCTGCGGGCCATCGGGGACCTGCTGGGGCTGCAGACCCAGTTCCGCAGCGCCGACCAGGCCATTGTGATCGACGGCGGCGCCAAAGGCCAGGTGGTGTTCCATCTGAACTCCACGGCCTATTCCGTGGGCTGGGCCCGCTGCACCATGGACACGGCGCCGGTCTACATCAACGGCCGCACCCATGTGCCCATCCGCTTCCTGGTGGAGAGCCTGGGCGGCCTGGTGTACTACACGCCCAAGTCCGGCTACCGCAACGGCGTGGCAGAGATCTACTACCATGCCAACGACGTGACCCCCCACTGCCCCCTCCTGGGCCGACGGGGACTATGTGACCTTCACCCGCACCAGCGCCTATACCCCAGAGCACTGGGCCGTCCTCTCGCAGCTGCGGGAGCGGGCCGCCCGGGGCGAGGATGTCTCCAAGGACGTGACCGCCTTCTCCAGGCAATTCCTCTGTCCCGGGTCCGGCATGCGCACCTATGACCCCGGCATCCAATACGAGCTGCTGCTCATCAAAGCCCAGCTGAAGCTCCACGGATACGACCAAAACTCGGTCCCCGTGGGCACTGTCACCATCCAGAGCACCCCCTACACCCAGGCCCAGCAAAACAGCATCACCCGCTGGGACCTGCGGGGCATGGGCGCCGCCGGTCTGACCCGTCAGCTCTATCTGAAGCTGTACGACCTCTACTACCGGGACCTGTACGGCGTAGACCAGAACAGCGACAACGGCATCCGCTCCTATGACCCCGCCTGCATCCAGGTGCTGGGCATGTCTTTGCCGGACTTTTTCGCCGAGCCCTGGTTCAGCCAGATAGACTCCTGCCCCGCCCCCATTTACTTCGACAACGACTGCCCCACCGGCAGCCCCTCCTCCATCGGCAGCGACCGCTATCCTGCCCGGTGGTGGCTGGAGAGCGTCTACACGGACGGCGGCGTCACCCGGGTGGATCTGGAACTGGTGGGCGCGGGCCTGAGCCTCAAGCGGGACAGCGAGGACTACCATGTCACGTCTCCGGGGATCCGGTGGGCAAAGGAGGAGCGGGACGGCAGCGGGGACCTGCGGGCCGTGGAGATGGACCGGGACGGCACCACCATCCGGGTGAGCCGGGACGCCTCCTCCGTTCAGGTAGGCGGCCGCACCGTCTCCCTGGGCGCCAAGGCAGTGCTGCACACGGATCCCATCTCCGGCAAAGCCCATTTGTATGTGCCCATGTCCTTTTTGACGGACGTGCTGGGAGAGACCGTCACCTACGACAAAGACAGCGGTCTCTGGTTTGTCGGCCGCACGCACCAGGTCTCCGACCCCAACCTTGAAAAGTGGGCCCTGGCCATGTGCGCTGTCATGAGCCGCCGGGGCGACGGCAATCCCTATTACCTGGGGATGTATAACCGCTGTATGCGCATGCAGACCCAGTTTATCCCATCCCCCGCCAACCCGGAGTACCGCATGCGCTATTACAGCTTCTATCCCGCCTACCACATCGCCGCATCTCAGTTGGAGCAGTCCTGGGGCTGCACGGATGCCGATGATATCCGCACCCAAGCCCAGCTGCTGACTGCCAGCCCGGACGCCCGGTACCCCGCCTGGGACCTGTTTCGGGTGGCCCACATCGCCTCCTGGGGATACGCCGCCGGATACCTCAGCGCGGACGAGGCTCTGAACCTGATCAAACCCGCAGCACAAAAACTTCAGCAGGCCTATACCTGCTGGGATGATGCCTGTGCCGATTGGATCGATGGATACCGGGTAGTTTTCGGCGGAGACGCTGCGGAACAAGACCTTCGGCGGCAGATCTATACATCGTTAAAAGAAGCGCAGGCAACGCGGGGCATTTTGTTTGATGACGGTTTGTTTGCAGCTCCACTGAAATGAAGTCCAGAGCAAACGTGAAGTCATTGCAGCACTCTATTCGCCCCCAGGGCACCGCCCCCCGGGCCCAGCTGGCGGTGATGCTGTACCGCCGGCTGGCGTGAACGCAGGTTTTCCCATGAAACAGCCCCCGGTGTCCTCTCGGACACCGGGGGCTGTTTTGCAAGACGACGGCTGACGAGGAAGACGCCAGGAGAAGTGAAGGCGGGGCTTTTATGGCGCTTCCCCTTTATTTTAGGGTGATTTTAGTACACTGCTGGCAAAGATATTCAGGGTCCGCTGTTTTTAGAGGTACGTGCATGGGGCGTCTCTGCAATCCCAACGAGAGCCCCTCATATTATTTCCAAAATGACCGCGGTAAAATTATCCTGCTGAGGCAGCGCCTTTTTTGTCACCATAGCCCGCAGGGCGCGGGCCGCTCTGGATACATCACCTTGCAGACACCCGGCCATTTCCTCCTGGGACAGCGCCCGATAGACACCGTCACTCATAAGCACTACCTTATCCCCGGAACAGAGGGATACCGGCTCCGGGTTCCACTCCACCTTTCGCGGAAACCCTCTCCCGATAAAGCTGGTCAGATTTTCCCGGCGCGGATCCTGGTCCGTCTCCTGCAGGCTCATGTCTCCCTGGAGGGCAAGCAGGGTCAAATCGTGGGAAAAGTCATGGTCCCGGTTGAGTTGGATCAGTCCGCCGCTGCGCCACAGATAGATCCGGCTGTCCCCCACACTGAGCCAGGAAAGGCCGTCTCCTTCAATCAGCCCCATCACCAGGGTAGAGCCGCTCTGAGCCGTCTGTCCCTTCCGCAGATTCTCCACCCGCTCCAGCGCTTGCCGGAACAGAAGCTGGAGCTGTCTGGCGGGGGACGTCTCATCACTTGGTGCAAAGCTTCCTCCAAGCGCGTCGATAAGGCTCCGGCTCACCTGGCCGCTGTCCACCAGACCGCCCATACCATCCGCTACCGCCGCCAGCACGCCGCGCCCCGGCGTCTCCAGGCCGGTAATACAGAACGCATCTTGCTGTTCGTTCCTGGCTCCCAGCTCGTGGACGCTGGCAGTGCGGAGTCTGCGTCCGCCGGGCCTCCGCCGGGGGAGCCCGCCAGGACATCTGTGCCGCATCCACAGCAAAAGCGCTGTTATTCCCAGGGTCACGAGCACACCGAGGGCAAAGGGCAGCAGCGTGTCAGCCCCGGATGATGCAGCGGGAGGCATCGCCATCTGGGTTTGTGAAAATAGGATCCGGCCTTCCTGTCCCGCCGCTGTCTCCTCCTCAGAGAATCCACCCTTCTCAGGCAGAGGCTCCTCTCCGGGCAGAGATCCCCCATCCTTCTGATGCTCTCCGACCTGCGGAGAGGGGATGACGGTTTCGGCAGGTTTCTGCGGGGCAACCGAGGGCTGCTCCTGTACCGCCTCTCCCTCTTCATTCTCGTCGCTCTCCGTCTGGTTTACCTCCTCCTGGGGAGATGCCGCGTCGACTTCCGGCTGTGCCGCTTCCGCCTCTCCGGATCCCATCTCTCCGGCATCGGCGGAGACGGTTCCTTCGCCGTCAGGCGCTGTTAACGATACGTCGGCACCGGGATCTTGCGTATGTTCCGCCGCTTCATACCGGGCGAGTATCGCAGCCTTCTCCGTACCGCCGTACGGAATCTGATGTGTCATAATCCGGACCTCCTTTGCCTTGTGCCGCGGGAATACATTGCCTGTGTGCATCAACCATATCATGGTTGATGCAGTCCCGGTTCAGATGGTTTCCCCGCCCCCTTCGGAAAACAAAATGGTCAGCACCGCCTCCATCCGTTCTCCCATAGCTTCATCCTGCCGCAAGGCGCTGTTGAGAGAGTAGAGCACCAGCCAATCATAGGCGTTTCGGGGATCCAGGGTGGGCATCCCGCAGTCCTGCAGCATCAGATTTACCCGCCACCAGTGCTCCTCAAACAGCTCCTCGGGCGAAAGATAGTCCTCATCCAGTTCGTCATAACTGCCGTCTACCACGTTCTCCGTCACAAGGTACAGCAACAGCAGCAGCTTTCTCGGCACATCTTCCTTTCGGGCGCAGATGTTTTTCAGCTTGGTGGCATTGGGCCAGCCCTGCTTCAGCATCCGCTGGATCAAGGTCAGGTCCCGGCGGCGGCTTCCAGAGGGCACATGCAAGGTCAGATAGGTGTCCATAGCCCGCTGGATGGAGTAGTGCTCTTCTCCCGCACCGGGGGACAAAAGGGCCTGAAAATACCGGTCAAAATAGCCCCAGGCTCGTTGGTGGAGGGTACCGAAGGCACCAAGATAGGACTCGTACAGCCGGGAAAATTCGCCGTCGTCCCGAACATCGGAGAAGATGGACACCATCTGCCGGGTATCCTCCATCCCCCGCCGCTCTCTGGTCGGATGCCGCTCCGGATCAGGCAGGGAATGGTAAAGGCTGACGGCTTGGTGATAAGAGGTCCCCTTCCGCAGGCAGTAGGCGTAGGTCAGCTCTCTGCCGTTTCGGTAGTGGATGCCATAATCCGTACACATTCCCAGCAAAACAGAGGTCTGCTCCTCATCCAATTCCAGGCCGAAGGCAATGCGGAACAGGTCCTCCCGGTCGGTGGGCGCGTTTTTTCCCTGCTCCCAGTTGCGGACCCGCCGGGCCACCGATTTGGGATCATCTCCCGGCCGGTACAGCGCCTCCGACACCCGGTCCCTCAGATCACCGGCGGGATACAGGCTCCGCAGGGTTTCCCAAAAGCCTCTCAGCCGGATCCTTCCCTCCAGATACCG
Source organism: Clostridiales bacterium (assembly GCA_019418625.1). Lineage (GTDB taxonomy): Bacteria > Bacillota > Clostridia > Oscillospirales > Oscillospiraceae > Oscillibacter. The sequence continues at coordinate 22,488 of DYBL01000023.1, forward strand.
GGCCGCCATGGCGGGCGTCATATCCGCCGCTGACAGCCGGTTCACCTCCAGGCCTGATTGCTCGGTAAGCTCGATGCGCATGGCGTCTTCCTCCGTTTTCCCAAATGGCTTGTCCTTTTGCCCCCGATACCGTATACTGGACCTATCGAAAATCCCCAGGGAGGTGGCGCTGTGTTTCCCAAAACCACATATCCCGACGAGATGCGTGCTCTGCTCCTGTCCGCCTCGGAGGGGAAGGTGCTCCCCCTATGGCAAGCCGCTCCTCTGACAGCTGCGCTGGCTGCATTGCCTGCCGGGACCCTTCGGAACGATTTCCCGCTGCTCCAGCCCCCGGAGGAACAACTGCGGAGGGCTTCCTTGTCTGAGGAGACAGGGGCCGTCTACCGGCTGTGTGCGCTGCTGGTCCGCCTGCTATCTGGGCAGGAACCGCCGGAAAGGATCGGCCTGGCAGACCGCCGCGCCGCCCTCCGGGCTTTGGCCACGGAAGCCTGTCCTGCCGGAGAGGAGGCCCTGTTCCGCCTGCTGGACCGGGGGCTCCGGCTGGAGCCTTCCCGCCGCTTTCCGGACAGAGACGCTCTTTTGGCTGCGCTGGGGGAGGCGGAGGAGGTGGTGAACGCCCGGGTCCGGCCCGGTTTGTGCCTCCGGGGAACCGCGGGGGTATTCACCGGAAAAACGCTTCCCCTGGTCCCGCCTGTCACTCTTGGGCGGCAGCCGGATCTGTGCCAGCTGATCTTCCCGCCGGATACCCGGGGCGTGAGTCGCCTCCACTGCCGGGTGGAGTTGGTGTGGGGAACTGTGCTCATCACGGATCTCCACTCACGCTACGGCACCGCAGCAGAAGGGGCCAGCCTTTTGCCGGACCGGCCCTCGCCTCTTCTGACGGGACAGTCCCTGGTTCTGGCCGGAGGCGCGCAGGCCTTTGTGCTGGTTCGTGAATAAACCAAACGGGCGGGGAGGGTTTCCCCGCCCGAGTTTTTAACGCTCGGCTTCCAGCGCGGCAATTTTATCCAGGATCTTTGCACGGGTGGTGTCTTTGGGATCGTCAGTGTCCAGATACCGATTCCACCAATAGATGGCCTGCTCTGGATCCCGGGCCGTACCCACGCCATCCGTATAGGCCGCGGCCACATCATAGTACACCGAGGCCCCATAATTTTCCCGGGCCAGCTCCAGATTCAGCTGAAATGCCTTCTCATGGCTCTGGGGTACCCCGGTGCCGAACTCGTAGCAGACGGACAGCAGCCGCTTGCCCAGTGTGTTGCCCAGGTCCGCAGCCTGCTGGTAGAGCTGGGCGGCTATCTCATATTCGCTGTCCTCCTGGGCGTCATTGCCCAAGCTGCACAGCTGTTCCCCCAGCTCCCCTCCGGAGAGATAGCCCAGCGTGTGCATCTGACGGTATGTGTCGGCGGCCTGGGTATACTGACCGTCAGCGGCATAGCCTTCCGCCTGGGCCGTGAGTCCTGCCTGCGTCGGCTGAGCGGCTGGCTTGGGTGCGGTCTGTTGGGGTGGCTTTGCAGGCTCCGGCTGCTGTGGTCTCGTCTGACTATCTGATGCCGGTGACGGGGCATCCTGTTCCGGCTGAGATGGTCCTGATCCAGACGGCTCCGTCACATCAGAGAGGATCTGTTCCTGCTGCGGGATCGCCAAACTATCCCCCGGGACCTCTTCCGGTATGTCCGTCTTCTCTGTGGTCTGTGAAAGGACTTGATCGTCCCCCTGCGCAGCTCCTGCTGGAACAGCATCTTTCCAGCTGCCGCCCATCAACGGCAGGGCCGCCACCGCCAAGGTGATCCCCACACAGACTGCAGCCGCCGCAGCGATCGTCCTGCGGGAGAATTTTCTGCCATATCGCCGGTCATTTCCGGTGGATGCTTCTTTGGCAGCACCGCCGTCCAGATCCGCTTCTTTTTGCTGATGGAAAAATTCTGTATGTCCTTCCTCAAACGGTTCCTCACGCTCGTGCCAAGGCTGTCCTTCCAGCGTGACGCCATACAGCGCCCCGTACAGCTGAGCCACGCTCTGCCAGCGGTCCGGTGCCCGAACCGCAAGGCCTTTTTCCAGAGCCCGCTCCTGCCGCTTTGTCAGTTCCGCGCCCAACCGGGTGGGCGGCGTCAGGGAGTCCTGGGTTCCATCCTGCCGCTCCACCGACCGGGGCGGGACCTGGCCCGTCAGGCAGTAGTAAATTGTGGCGCACAGGGCGTACACATCGGTCCACGGCCCCTGCCCCCGGCCCGCATACTGCTCTCTGGGGGCAAAGCCGTGCTTCAGCGTCACGGTCTGGGTAGGCTGCCCCTGGATCTCCTTGGCACAGCCGAAGTCCATCAACTTTACCTTGCCGCCGGGAAGGCACATCAGGTTGTCGGGGCTGATGTCCCGGTGAATGATCCCCGCCTGGTGCATGGCCTCCATGGCCCCCATGACCGGGCGCAGCAGCTCCAGCAGCTCGCCCGATGGGATCCGCCCCAGCCGGGCGGTGCGCTCCTTCAGCGTTTCTCCCTCCAGAAACTCCATCACGATATAGGCCGTGTTATTATCCTGGAAATGGTCCAGTACCTGGACGATCTCCGGGATATTTTCCAGCCTGGCCATGGTCCGGGCCTCTTTGAGAAACTGAGCGCGGCCCTTCTCATAGGTGTCCTGGTAGTTCTGGGTATAGCAGGTGACACTGAGGGAAAGGGACGTCTCTCGACTGACCAGACAGGTAGGGAAGTACTCCTTCACCGCCACCCGCCGCTCCAGATCGGTGTCCATTCCCAGATAGGTGATGCCGAACCCGCCTTCTCCCAGCACCCGGCCTACCGCATAGCGGCCTTTCAAAATACTGCCCGGCGGAAGATGGTGACTGGCGGACCGGTACTCCGCCGCTTTGCTTCCGCAGCAGGGACAGCTCCCATCCTCTTTCAAGTGGTGCATACAATAGGGACAGATGCGTTCCATTGGTCTTCCTCCCGTTCCTCCTCATCCGCCCTGCAGTTCATGGAGCAGAGCCCGGGCGTCACTTTCCACATATCCGGCGCCGTATTCCAGGCATTTGTTGAGCCACTCGATAGCCGTCTGGGTATTCTGGGGAACACCATCGCCGTCTGCGTAGTACTGGGCCACAAAATAGCAGGCCGGACCATCCCCGGTGTTGGCCAGCTTGGTCCACCACTGGCAGGCCTTTCCGCTGTCCTGATCGACATAGTGTCCATAGTCATAGCAGTAGGCCACAGCGGCCATGGCCTCCTTGTTGCCCATACCGGCCGCCTCCACATAGAGGTCATAGGCCGTCTTGATCAGGGGAGAACTGTTGTCTCCGTAGGAGGTATCGTACCAATCCGACTCCGCATCTCCAGCCACTTCCGTCAGGCAGACGGCCAGCTTGCTGCCGGAAATATAGCCCAGTTCCTTCATCTGCCGGTAGAGGTCTGCCGCATTGCTGTACCGCCCCTCCGCCACTGCAGTTTCCGCCTGACTCTCCAGTTCTGCCTTGGTGGGCGCGGAGGTTTTTTCCGGCCCCGTTTGGGCCGGAGGAGCGGTCTGCTGCGTGGGCTGGTTCTGCTGCTGCGCGGGCTTGGTGGCGGGAACTGTATCGGCGGAGGCGTCTCCCTCCTT
>DYBL01000024.1 GCA_019418625.1 Clostridiales bacterium
GGGCGGACGGGTGATGGGATGGGAGTCCGGGCCAAGGTATCCGGCGTTTTTGCGCTCGGCGATCATACCGTCGATGACGCCGGCGTTTTCGCAGTGGACGCCGCAAATGCCGCCCAGGCGCCGCAGCTCTTTCAATGCCCAGTACATGTCCCGGTCGCCGATCATCATGGCGGGATAGGTCATGTACATCTTGAAAGAGGACACGCCCTGGGCGAACATATCCGGGAGTTCCGCCCGGATGGATTCGTTCCAGTCGTCGATGGTCATGTGGAAGCCGTAGTCGCAGAAGGTCTTTCCGTCGGCCTTGCGGTGCCAGAGGCTTAGCCCCTGGTGCAGGCTCTCGCCCTTGTTGGGGCAGGCAAAGTCGATGACCGTGGTGGTGCCGCCCTTGAGCGCGGCACGGCTGCCGGAGTAAAAGTCGTCGGCGGTGGTGGTGCCGGCCACGTCCAGATCAAAGTGGGTGTGGGCGTCGATAAAGCCGGGGAACAGCAAACAGCCGGTCACGTCCACCACTTGGTCCGCGCCGCCTACCCGGCGCCCAACCTGGAGGATCTTCTCCCCCTCCAGCAGCACGTCCGCCCGCTTCACGCCGCTGCCGGTGACCACGCTGCCGCCCTTGAGCAGAGTTTTCATGCCTCATTCGCTCCTCTCGTTGAATTGATGCCAGTATAGCACCCGCCGCGCCGGATTTCCACCCCTCCCTGACAAGTGGAAAAATTCACAAAAAACTTCTGTTAAATTTTCTCACCGGGCGGGAAAAGCCCGTGTGCTTTCCGAAGAGAGTGTGATATACTGCAAATACAAGAGCGCGGATGAACTGCGCACAAAACGAAGGAGGTTCAAGAATGAAAAGGAAAGTTCTGTCTTTGTTCCTGGTCGTGGCCATGGTGCTCTCCCTGGGCATCGCGGTCTCTGCCGCGGAACCGGCCGATGACCTCAGCGGCGCTGTGGTGATCCTGCATACCAACGATGTGCACGGCGCCATCGACGGCTACGCCAAGGCTGCGGCGCTGAAAAAGACCTATGAGGACATGGGCGCCTATGTGCTGCTGATGGACGCCGGCGATTTCAGCCAGGGCGATCCCACCGTCAGCGCCAGCCAGGGCGCCACGGCCGTGGAGCTGATGAACCTGGCGGGCTATGATCTGGCTGCGCCCGGCAACCACGAGTTCGACTATGGCTATCAGAACCTCAGCACTCTGGCGGGCGAGGCGGAGTTCCCCATCGTGGCGGCCAACGTGCTCTATAACGGCAAGACCGCCTTTGAGGACAATGTGACCTTCACCGCTCCCGACGGCACCAAGATCGGCGTGTTCGGTCTGGATACCCCGGAGACGGCCACCAAGGCCCATCCCGCCAAGATCCAGGGCGTTACCTTCCTCTCCGGCGACGAGCTGGTGGAGTGCGCCCAGGAGCAGGTGGATGCGCTGGAGGCCGAGGGCTGCGACGTGGTCGTGTGCCTGGGCCACCTGGGCATCGACGAGGAGTCCACGGGCAACCGCTCTGTGGATCTGCTGGAGAAGGTGGACGGCATCGACCTGTTCATCGACGGCCATTCTCACTCCACCATGAGCGACATCGCCGCCCTGACCGGTGAGGACTGCATGGTGGGCGATACTATCGTCACCTCCACCGGCACCAAGTTCGAAAACATCGGCCTGGTGGTCATCGCCGACGGCCAGCTGGAGGCTACGCTGATCCCCACCGCCGATATCACCGTCACCCCCGACAAGACCGTTTCCGACCGTGCTGCCGCCATCCAGAAGGAGATCGACGACGACTACGGCACCGTGTTCGCCAAGACCGAGGTGGCGCTGGACGGTGAAAAGGCCAACGTTCGTACCGGCGAGACCAACCTGGGCAACCTGATCGCCGACGCTCTGGTCTGGGGCGCTGAGGAAACCGGCGAGCAGGTGGACGCGGCCGTCACCAACGGCGGCGGCATCCGTGCTTCCATCGCCGCGGGCGACATCACCAAGAAGGATATCAACACCGTGCTGCCCTTCGGCAACACATTGAGCATCGTCAAGGTCACCGGCGCGGAGCTGCTGGAGGCCCTGGAGGCATCCACCTACTGCACGCCCGAGTCCATCGGCGGCTTCCCCCAGGTCAGCGGCATCGAATTTACCGTCAACGCCGCCAAGGCCTATGACCAGGGCGAGCTGTATCCCGGCTCCACCTACTATGCCCCCAAGAGCATCAATCGTGTGAGCATCCAGACCGTGGGCGGCAAGGCGTTTGATCCCAAGGCCACCTACACCATCGCCACCAACGACTTTATGGCCGCGGGCGGCGACACCTACTATGCCTTCAGCGCTGCCACCGTCAACTATGACCTGGGCCTCGCCATGGACGAGGTGGTCATGGACTACATCACCGACGAGCTGGGCGGCACGGTCACCGCCAAGGATTACGGCGCTGCCCAGGGCCGCATCACCATCCAGGGCGTCAATCCCTTCACGGATGTGACTTCTGCCTCTCCCTACTATGAGGGCATCCTGTGGGCTGTGGACCAGGACATCACCAACGGCACCACCGCCACCACCTTCTCTCCCGCCAATCCCTGCACCCGCGCCCAGATCGTGACGTTCCTGTGGCGTGCCGCCGGCAGCCCGGAGCCTACTGTCACCGAGCAGCAGTATACGGACGTGACCAATACCAACGCCTATTATTACAAGGCCCTGCTGTGGGCTGCGGAGCAGAAGATGGAGACCGGCGAGACCTTCCGCCCGGATGATCCCTGCACCCGCCTGGAGGCCGTGTACTTCATGTGGTGTGCCGCCGGCAGCCCGGAGACGGAGGCCGACCTGCCCTTCACGGATGTGGCGGCAGAGAGCGATGACTGCGTGGCATGGGCTGTGGAAAAGGGTGTGACCAACGGTACCACCGCTACCACCTTCTCTCCCGACAACTCCTGCACCCGCGGACAGATCGCGACCTTCCTCTATCGCGCGGCCAACGCCGCCTGAGGGCTTCCTGACAACCGAACCCCAAAAAAAGCACGCCGCATTTGCGGCGTGCTTTTTCCTTAGAACAAACGTTATAAAAAGCCATGCGCCGGACCGCGGTCCGGCGCATGCCTGATGAGAATGAGATCTTATTTTCCCAAAGAGGCACTCTTTTCGCACGCGGCGATGACCGCCTCCATAACGGCGCTGCGGAAGCCGTTCTTTTCCAGCGTCCGCACACCCTGAATGGTGGAGCCGCCGGGGGAGCAGACAGCGTCCTTCAGCGCGCCGGGATGGCTGCCGGACTCCAGCACCAGCCGGGCGGAGCCCACCACCATCTGGGCGGCAAATTCCATGGCCGCCGCGCGGGGCAGTCCGCAGGCCACGCCGCCGTCCGCCAGGGCCTCGATGAACAGGTCCACAAAGGCGGGGCCGCAGCCGGACACGGCAGAGCCCACGTCCATCTGGCTTTCGGGGATGGCAGCGAAGCGCCCGGCTCCGGCCATGGAGTCCAAAAACTCCTTTTCCTCCGTCTTGGTGACGCCCTTGCCGCAGGTGTAGAGGATCATGCCCTCGCCGATGGCGGAGGGGGTGTTGGGCATGATGCGGATCACAGGATACTCGCCGCCGGCCATCCGGGCGATGTCCTCCAGGGAGAGGCCGGCCGCCATGGAGACCAGCACGAAGCGGGTCTCCCGCTGTTTAAGGACAGGGGCGATCTCGGAGAGCATGTCGGCCATCATCTGGGGCTTGACGCCCAGGAAGATAAAGTCGGCGCTCTGGGCGATGGCCGCATTGTCCGCCACACGGCATTCCAGCTCAGCTGCCAGAGCCTGGGCCTTTTCCATGGTGCGGTTGGCGAGGAAAACCTCGTCGCTGGGCACACGCCGGCATACGGCCCGGGCCAGTGCCCCGCCCATATTGCCGGTTCCGATAAATCCAAAAGTAGCCATAATTTCACATTCCCTTTCGTTTGATGGATCTTTACTGGGGCGGTTCCGCTTTGGACGGGGCCGCTTTTTCTCTGGCAGCCTGCCGGGCCGCCTTGTCCCGCAGGAGCTTTCTGCGGCTGCGCAGGGCCTCGATGGCGCCCCAGGCGGCCACAGCCAGATACAGCGCGCAGGGAAGGTAGAGCTGGATCAGCTCCCGTCCTGCGTCCGGATTGCCGTTTGCGCGCTGGAACAGGATGAAAAGCACCATGGACGCGATGCCGCACACCGTGGTGCAAGCGCCCAAAAGCAGATTGATCCTGCCGGGCTTGCGGGTGAGCAGCAGGAAAAACAGCAGCAGTGTGATGACGCTCATGGCGATGACTTGAAACAGCATGCGCCCGCCTCCTTATCGTACCTGGCCCTCGCCGTAGATGACGTATTTGCAGCTGGTGAGCTCCTCCAGACCCATGGGGCCCCGGGCGTGCATTTTCTGGGTGGAGATGCCGATCTCCGCGCCAAGGCCGAACTCGCCGCCGTCGGTGAAGCGGGTGGAGGCGTTGACATACACCGCCGCCGCGTCCACTTCGTTCAAAAACCGCTGGGCCTTGAAGTAGTTTTTCGTGATGATGGCCTCAGAGTGGCCGCTGCCGTGGGCAGCAATGAAGTCCATGGCCTCGTCCATGGAACCCACGGTCCGCACGGCCAGAATGTAGTCGTCGTACTCGGCGTCCCAGTCGGCCTCCGATGCTGCCACAGCGGCCGACCCCAGCAGGGACAGGGCCTCGGCGTCGCAGCGCAGCTCCACCTGCTTTTGCGCCAGCAGGGGCAGGGCACGCTTCCAGAAGTCCGCCGCGATGTCCCGGTGCACCAGCACGCACTCTACGGCGTTGCACACGGAGGGACGGGAGCACTTGGCATTGTAGAGAATGTCCGCACCCATGTCCAGGTCGGCCTCATCGTCGATGTAGACGTGACAAACGCCCTCGCCGGTGCGGATGACGGGAACGCTGGCCTCCCTGGCCACGGCCCGGATGAGCCCGGCGCCGCCCCGGGGGATCAGCACGTCCACATACCCATCCAGATGCATCAGCTCGTTTGCGGTCTCATGGCTGGTGTCCTGCACCAGCGAGATACAGTCTGCGGGCAGGCCCGCCTCCTCCAGCGCCCGGCGCATGAGCTCCGCGGCGCAGCGGTTGGAGCGGATGGCCTCCTTGCCGCCCCGGAGGATGCACACGTTGCCGGACTTGAGGCACAGCGCCGCCGCGTCCACGGTGACGTTGGGCCGGGCCTCGAAGATAATGGCGATGACGCCCAGAGGCACCCGCCGCCGTCCGATGATGAGGCCGTTGGGCCGCGTCTCCATTTTGTCCACCCGGCCGATGGGGTCGGGGAGAGCTGCCACCTGGCGCACGCCGTCCACAATGCCGGCGATGCGCTCCGGCGTCAGGGTCAGCCGGTCCAGCATGGCCGGACGCATGCCGGCTTCTTTGGCGGCGGCCACGTCCTGCGCGTTGGCCGCGAGCCACGCCTCCTGATGCTCGGTCAGTACCCGGGCGATGGCCTCCAACGCCGCGTTTTTCCGGGCGGTGCCGGCGGTGGAAAGGGTGCGCGCAGCCGCCTTGGCCGCGGCGCCCTGGGTCTGCAGTGTGGTCATGATCGTGCCTCCTTATCTCGCGGCCAAAAACCGCGTGCCGATGTCCGCGCCCTCCACGATGCCGTAGAGGTCCTCCGTGCGCTTGCCGTTGGTGATGACCATGTCGCACCCGGCGCCCATGGCGATGCCCGCGGCGGAGAGCTTGGTGGCCATGCCGCCGGTGCCCCGCCAGGAGCCCGCGCCGCCGGCCATCTCCAGGATCTGGGGCGTCAGCTCACGCACCTGGTGGATGAGCCGGGCGTCCGGGTGGGAGCGGGGATCGGCGTCGTAGAGCCCGTCAATGTCGCTGAGCAGCACCAGAAGGTCTGCCCGGCAGAGCTTTGCCACGATGGCGGAGAGGGTGTCGTTGTCGCCCAGGACCTTGTGGTGCCCGGTCTCGATCTCCGCCGAGGACACGGAGTCGTTTTCGTTGACGATGGGGATGGTGCCCATCTCCAGCAGTGCCGAGAACGTGCCGGACAGGTGCTCCGCCCGGTCGGGATCGTCCACGTCGTCCCCGGTGAGCAGGATCTGGGCCACCGTGCGGTTGTACTCGGAAAAGAGCTTGTCGTAAATATGCATCATACGGCACTGGCCCACGGCGGCGGCCGCCTGCTTCATCCGCAGTTCACGGGGGCGCTCCGCAAGGCCCAGCTTGGCCGTACCCACGGCGATGGCGCCGGAGGTCACCAGAATGACCTCGTTGCCGGCCCCCTGGAGATCTGCCAGCGTGCGCACCAGGCGCTCCATGCTGCGCAGATCCAGAGCGCCGGAGTCGTGGGTGAGGGTGGAGGTGCCCACCTTTACTACGATACGCTGCTTGTTTTTCTTCACGCGCAAGAACCTCCTTCTCCGGCAAAAACCGGGAATTTTCATCTATGATGCAATATAGCATATCCCCGGAAAAAAAGGAAGTGCGGCGTGTACTTTTCGGAAAAATGCAGATGCTAGGCAGGAAAGGGAGGGATCTGCATGGAAGAACACACCAGCCCGGCCCAGCCGGGAGAAGAAAAGGAAAATGAGACGGGAGACATTGTGGATTTCGGCTCCGCCATGACCCGCACGCCCCACGGCAATGTCTACTGCATGACCATCATCGGCCAGATCGAGGGACACAGCGCCGCGGCCTCCGGGGCCAAGACCACCAAATATGAGCACGTGCTGCCGCTGCTTGCCAAGCTGGAGGAGTCGGCGGAGGTGGACGGCGTGCTGTTTTTGCTCAACACCGTGGGCGGCGACGTGGAGGCGGGCCTTGCCATCGCCGAGCTCATCGCCGGCATGACCAAGCCCACGGTCTCCATCGTTCTGGGGGGCAGCCACTCCATCGGCGTGCCGCTGGCGGTGGCGGCCCGGCGCAGCTTCGCCGTGCCCTCCGCCGCCATGACCGTCCACCCGGTGCGCATGAGCGG
>DYBL01000025.1 GCA_019418625.1 Clostridiales bacterium
CTCTTAAAGAATATTTCTATCGGTTCTGCTTCTAACTTAATTCTCATGCCAGGGATTGCAAAGCAAATAATCAAATAAGTTGCAATAAAGGCAATCAAAAACAACACTATGGATACAGTTTTCTTTTTCATACAAACACACTCCTTTGTCAAATACAAGTTTGTCTAACTGTTCCTTGTCTATATAGACGAAAAGAACAGCAAAAAGTTCCGAACTATGGCTATATTATAGCATACTTCGGTCTATTTGTCTCATTCCAAAAACGAAATTTAAACTTTTTTTAGCCTAAAAGCCCTTTCAAGTCAAAGGATATCGGCTTGTCCTTAAACTTGGCAAGCGGTATTTTCTTAGTCTGATTGGATAACAGAGTGATAATATCATAGGCTTGGTCAAGATAGGATTTGTCCTTGTTCTTTTCAATCCAATAGAACAGAGCCAAATAGTAGTCGAGGAACTTTGAACTTACACCGTGATACAGATACATAAAATCACTAATGTTGTGGTGGTAGCCGTTGATATGACCGAGACTGTACCCACCGCTTGTATGTTTTCCACTTGGGATTTGCTTTAAGGGTATCTTATGCTTGTTGGCTACCGTCTTATATGCTCTGTGGCTATCTGCAACCAAAACAGTATCTTTTGAGAAGTGGGGGACAAGGGCTTGTTCGATATGAGTTGGCTGTATTCTGCCGACACAAACAGTCTGCAAAAAGTGGTTTTTATCCCTGTCCACACAAGACAGACAGCATACTTGCTGATTGCTGATACCTCTCTTTTTCTTCTGCTGTTCGTTCAGAGTTTTTAGGACTTGAATGACTTTTTCTGTATCCATACGGTTTAGGGCATTAGAGAACTTCTCTTGTGACTGCAAATCATCTTCTTCAACAAAGTTCAGCAACTCGTTTCTATCCAACTTTGCATTTTTGTGGAGGGAATGCAAGAACTCAGTATCAAATCCTTGTTTCTCAACATATTCAAGTTTCTTATCTAACTTTCTATGGGTGTATGGCATTCTGCCAAGTGTACCCAAGAAGAACATAGGGCCTTTTATATCCTTGAAAGACAAGGGATAGTAATACTCGTCACTCTCTGCCAAACTTCTGAAATCGTCCTGATTGCTGACAAGCTGATGGAGAACAGCACATATCCTATATCTGTTGTGTAATACTGTCTGTTTGTTGATACGGAGATTTTTGGCTATGGTACGGCAACTCTCACCTTGTAAGGTCAACTTGATAAACTCAATCCATTTGCCAATAGACATTTTGGAGCGAAAGGCAACTGTGCCGTTGGTATCTCCAAATGTCTTTTGACAATCCTTGCAGAAATATCTCTGTCTGCCATTTCTTGTTCCGTTCTTGATAACCTTGACAGAACCACAAATAGGGCAGACAACAGTATTCAAGTCTTGGTTTTGGGCATAACTTCTCCGTTCTCTGCAACATTGATAGAATACCTTTTCTTCCTTTGTCAGTTTGGATTTGGCACTCCGCTTTATTTGCAGAGCGGTGATTAACTCTTGGATTTGCTGGTCAGTCAAGTTGGCAAAAGAGATTTGCTTTTGAATATCATTATAAGTTGAATTAAAATCAGACATAAAGTACCCCCACAAAATTGTTTTTGTAAGGGAATATAGTTTTTTATGTCAGCAACAATTCTGTTTATGCATAATTATCTGTGAAAATGTATATTTTTTGTTCACCAATACTTATCTCGGACAGAGACTTTCTTTTTTTACTGGACGACCACCAGAGAAACGGTCTTGTCGGTCAGATCCACCGTGTAGCGGTAGCTGCCTGTCAGATGCAGCAGTGTTTGACCATCCTGAGAGAGAAGCTGGTCATCAAAGGAGACGATATAGACCAGGGCATCGTCCAAAAAGAGCATGGTATCCGGCGGCGCAGTTGCCGCCTCCTGGGCCTGGGGCAAGGGAAGGGAAGCCTCCGTGCCGTCCGCAAAGCGCAGGAACAATTGCTTGTATGCCTGTCCCATGGGGGAGACGCCCACCATATTGCCCCAGTAGGCGATGCATCCATTTCCCTCCACGTACGCCTCCGGCCGGAAAGCAACGGATTCCTCCGTCCCCTGCCAGCCGCCCTGGCACCAGGCAAGCCGCTCGTCATAGGTCATGGGGTCCTGGTCCAGGGTCAGTGGCTGGCCGAAAAAGGCCACGTCGGCGGGGGAGTAGTCGCTCTGGACGGCGGCCTGTGCCGCGGCCGCATCCACTGCGGCGCGCCGCTCCACCTCGCTCAAAAGCCGCTCATAGGCCCCTCGGCCCTCCGCCGTCAGAGCGGTGGAGTTCCACGCGAGATTCTGCAAGCCTCGTTCCAGCAGATCTCCGTCCTCCTGTCCCGCCATGGCGGCGGCGCAGGCCGCCAGCGCCTGCATGGCGTGGTCCTGCTCCTGGGCGTCATAGGTGCCCATCAGATTGAGGAATCGGGTCTGATTGTTGTAGAAGAGATAATATAGATCCACGTCCCGGATCTGAGAGGGCGTCAGCAGGCCGTTTTCCAGGATCGTCTGCGCGAGGCAGGCGGCAAATACGGGGCTGTCGCTGGTGTTCCCCACATCCGAGGGAATGTCGTTTTCCAGCAAAGTGGGGCCGCTGCTGGTCATGGTGTGGAACACCAGGTAGGGGGACTCCACATACATGCCGCCTACCCAGCCGTCCTCGTCGATATAGGTGCCGCCGGCGGTCATGACCCGCTCCGGAATGGGGGTGTGGAGCTCAAACCCCAGCCCATAGACCTTGATCCCCAACTCCGGATAGGCAGGGGCCTCGTCCACCAGCTCCAGCGAGGTGATGCGCCAGTCGTCCCACTCCGGGGAAGCGTCAATGGCCGTGTAGTCCTCGTTCCAAGCCATCCCTTGGAACTGCTGGGCATAGGCGCGCACCTTATCCCGGGCCGCGGCAAGAACTTCATCCGGTACGTCGACACCGTCCGCCACATGGTCGGTGTAGGTGGTGCTGTCCTTGTAGACCAGCAGATTTTCCCCGTCGAAATACACCTGACGCCAGGCGGTGCCGGTAGCATCGGCATCCTCATGCCCTGTAAAGGGGACACTTCCCCACAGTTCCAGGCACCGATGACTGAAGTCCCACCAGTTGAATTCCAGGTACTCCGCCTCCGGCCAGGCCGTCTCCAGCAGCGCGGCGATGTCCGCCTCATAGACCGTCCCGTCCCGCTGGAAAAGCAGCTGCGCAGTGACGCCGGTGGCAGCGGTCAGCTCGTCGGTGCCGTCGCCATCCAGATCCATAGCCTGGGGTACCTCCACGCCATAGGCTCGGAACAGGAAGGTGATGGTACCGCCATCGGACACGGCGTAGTAGTCGTAGTGGGTACCCTTATACCCGCCGGTCTCGGCACTGCCGGTGACGTAGTCCTCATAGGAGACCACCACACCGGTGTAGCCGAAGAGGGAGAAGCTGTCTATGGTCAGACGGTCCAGCTCACAGCCCTCCGGATAGGTGAAAAAGCTCCCCGCGTCCCAAACCATCATGCCGTCCCGTCCCACGACGCTGTCGTAGATGACGGCGGCATACACATTCCCGTCCGTGGAGCGGTAGGGCCGGAAGCTATATTCCGCGCCGCCCTGCGTGGTGATGCGGATGCCATAGCCCCGGTCGGCGCAGTCGTCCTGCCGGCGCGTTACGGTCACCGGTACCGGCACGCAGGGCACCGCGTCCTCCAGAGAGAGGGTCAGCGCCGGATCGCCCTCCGGGTAGACGGTGGCGATGGCGGGCTTTTCGGAGGGCAGATTGGAGACGAACCAAAGGCTTCCGTCCTCCTGCACCGCCAGCGTCACGCACAGCCAGTCATAGTCCGGATAGCGGGAGAAATTATCCGGGTAGTACAGCCGGATGGTGTCCCCCTGCCGCTCTCCGGCGGTGATGCGGACACTGTGAAAGTAGTTGGTGTCCCCGTGGCTGTGGTAATAGGTCTCGTATTCCGGCAGGTATTGGAAGTGTTCCATACCGATCTTGCCGGTTTTATCCAGCGTCAGTCCGGTGTTTTCCAACAGCACAGTGTCAATGTCCGCTACGGGCAGCTTATCTGTATCGCAGATCTTCTCGCCGTTTGCATCCAGGCTTCCCACCAGCAAAAGCTCCCCGTCGCTCACTTCCTCGGAGATGCCGGTGCCGCAGTAGAACAGCTCATAAAGGTCGATGTCCTCCGGCCGGGCATAGAGGGAGGTCAAGAACTGGTTGTGGATGTGCATACCCTTTGCATCGCTGTTGAAGAATTTCTCGTTGAAGTAAGCCAGCTCGTCGCCGGTGAGAGGCCCGTTTTGCCCGGTGGCCGCACCGGTGAAGGTAACGGCGCACACCGCCGCCGCCAGAGCGATGACCGCGAACAGCGCCGCAGTGCGGGTCTGCCGGTTTTCCGCGATGCGCACGATGCGCTCTTCCAGGTGCCGCTTGTCCGCCGTCATGGTGGTGGCGGTCAGCAGGGGATTGGACGGCCCCCGGCGCACAGGGATGAGGGCCAGCAGTGTCCTTCCGTAGGCGATGCGCTCCGCCTGGCCCAGAGACGCCATGGCAGATTCGTCGCAGGCCAGCTCACAGTCTGTCTTGGACACGGCCGCCGCGATCCACACCAGCGGATCGAACCAATAAACGCTCAGGCACACGCACCGCAGCAGCGACCACAGAGGATCTCCATGGCGGGCATGGGCGCTCTCGTGGGCGATCACATGCCGTGTCCGCTCCGGCGAGGAGACCGCCTCCGGAGTAAGATAGATGGCCGGACGGACCAGGCCGAAGAGGCAGGGAGAGGGGAGTCCCGCCTCCACCAGATAGACGGGATATTTGCATCCGTCCACTATGTAAGGCGTTTTTCCTTTACGCAGTTTTTGCCAGAACCGAAGGTTGCAAACAAGGAACCAGAGGCCCGTCACCGCCATGCCGGCGTACCAGATGTACGGCAGCAGGGCACCCAGAGTCATTCTCTGCTGTTCCATGACCGGATAGGCATAGCGCTCCGTGTCGGGCGTCTGCACCGCCGGCCCGGTCTCGCCGGCGGGGGCGTCCGTCTCCATCTGCTGCACCGGAACCTCGGCGGGTGCCGTGTCCGTTTCCCCCGTTGTCCAGGTAAATACCGTCCGGTCACCCACAGCCTCCGCCCGGTCGGCCAGCTGCCGCTCCACGGGCTGCGCCGCCGTCAGCACGGAGAAGTCCGCCCCCGGCAGGGAAAAGGGCACCAGCAGCCGCACCAGGACCAGCGCCCACAGGGCGTACTGGGCCCGGCGGGTGATGCGGCTGCGGAACGCCCACCGCAATGCCAGCAGAACCAGGATCAAAACCGAGGATGTGATCAAAAGCTCTTTCATGACTGCTCACCTCCCGCGCGCTCCAAAATGGCCGTCAGCTCCGCAATGTCCGCCTCTGTCAAAGAGCGGCTGTCCACCAGGCTGCTGACCATCAGTCCCAGGCTCCCGCCGTAGACCTTGGAGAGGAAGCTCTCCGTCTCCGCCAGGGCCGCGTCCTCCCGGGCAACAGCGGGGAAATACCGCTTGGCCCGGCCGCCCTCCTCATAGCGGACGGCGCCCTTGGTCTCCAGCCGGGAGAGCATGGTGATGACCGTGTTCTTGCTCCACCCGGTCTCCTGGTGCAGCGCAGCGGTCAGCTCCATAATGGTGCGGGGGGACTCGTCCCAAAGCCGGTTCATCAGCTTCCACTCACTGTCGGACAAATTGACCTGCATCTCGTTCACCTCCTGTTTGGTATACGAATGTCTACCTTTTCTGATTTGACTGTATCAAAATGGTAGACACTTGTCAACCACAAATTCGTTACAAAACGGAAACGCCCGCTTTCCCGGTTGACCCAGCGGCGGTTTTGCCGTAAAATAGGCCTCGAGACTTTAGAAATCTGGTGAACATATGACTGATTTTGAGCAGCGCTACATCACGGCCCGGCGGGCCGTCATCGCCCGGGACTTTTCCCGGCTCAACCCCATGCAGCGCCAGGCGGCCATGACCACCGAGGGGCCCCTTTTGCTGCTGGCCGGCGCCGGAAGCGGCAAGACCACCGTGCTAATCCAGCGGGTATACAATCTTTTGACCTATGGCCGGGGCAGTGATTGCGATGAAGTGCCCCCCTGGGCCACGGAGGAGGACCTTGCGTTCCTGGAGTCCTATCCGGACCAGCCGGACGAGGAGGAGCGGCGGCGTGCCGTGCGCCTTTGCGCCGTGGACGTGCCCCGTCCCTGGGAGATCATCGCCATCACCTTTACCAATAAGGCGGCGGGAGAGCTGAAAGACCGTCTGGCCGCCCGGCTGGGCCCACCGGCCAACGACGTGTGGGCCTCCACGTTCCACTCCGCCTGTGTGCGCATCCTGCGCCGGGACATCGACCGCATCGGCTTTGACAAGGACTTTACCATCTACGATACGGATGATTCCAAGCGGGTGATCAAGGACATTCTGAAAGAGCTGAATCTGGACGAAAAGGCCTTCAACCCCCGCAGCGTGCTCTCCGTCATCTCTGCCGCCAAGGACGCCTATCAGGGCCCCGAAGCATTTTCCAAAGCCCACAGCGGGGAAAACGATTGGAAGATGAGCCGCATTGCCAAGATCTACGAATCCTACGAGAAAAAGCTGCGCACCGCCAACGCCCTGGACTTTGACGACATTATCTTCCATACGGTGACGCTGCTGCGCCAGGAGCCGGAGGTGCTGACCTATTATCAAAACAAGTTCCGCTACGTGCTGGTGGACGAGTACCAGGACACCAACCACCTCCAGTACCTGCTGACCGGACTTCTGGCCGGGGGGCGGGAGAATCTGTGCGTGGTGGGCGATGACGACCAGTCCATCTACCGCTTCCGGGGCGCCAACATCGAAAACATCCTGAACTTTGAAAAGCACTATCCCGCTGCCCGCACCATCCGGCTGGAGCAGAACTACCGCTCCACCCAGAACATTCTGGACGCGGCCAACGCCGT
Organism: Clostridiales bacterium; assembly: GCA_019418625.1. Classification (GTDB taxonomy): domain Bacteria; phylum Bacillota; class Clostridia; order Oscillospirales; family Oscillospiraceae; genus Oscillibacter. The sequence continues at coordinate 6,948 of DYBL01000025.1, forward strand.
CATCCGGAACAATGAGGGCCGCAAGGGAAAGACCCTCTGGACGGACAACGGCAGCGGCGAGAAGGTCATTGTCAAAACCAATTTCAACGAGGGAGACGAGGCCAACTTTGTGGCCGGAGACATCCTCATGGGCGTCAACCGGGGCCGTAAGTTCCGTGACACGGCGGTGCTCTACCGGATGAACGCCCAGTCCAACGCGCTGGAATACGCCATGAAGCGCAATGGCATCCCCTATAAGGTAGTGGGCGGCATGAAGTTCTTTGACCGGGCGGAGGTCAAGGACATGCTGGCCTATCTGTGCGTGCTCAATAACCCCATGGACGACCTGCGTCTGCGGCGGATCATCAACGTGCCCGCCCGCAGCATCGGCGCCGCCACGGTGGACAAGGTAGCCATGCTGGCCCAGGCCCAGGGCGCATCCCTTTACGAGATCCTCCGCAACGCCGACCTGTTCCCGGAGCTCAAGAGCGCCGCGTCCAAGCTCATGAAGTTCGCCGACCTCATCGACGGGCTGCGCCGTGCAGGCGGCGAACTGGCCTTGCCGGAGTTTTACGACGAGGTGCTGGAGCGCACGGGCTATGTCCGGGTACTGGAGGAGAAAAACGACCTGGAGAGCCGGGGCCGCATTGAAAACGTCCAGGAACTCAAGTCCAACATTCTGGGCTTTTTGGAGCAGGACCCGGAGGACGCCACGCTCTCCGGCTTTTTGAATGAAATTGCCCTCTATACGGATCTGGACAGCGTGGAAGCCGGAGACGACTGCGTCACCATGATGACCGTCCACTCCGCCAAGGGTCTGGAATTTCCCACTGTCTATGTGGTGGGCATGGAGGAGGGGATCTTCCCCGGCTCCTCCGCCCAGTATGACCAGGAGGAGCTGGAGGAGGAGCGGCGGCTTTGCTATGTGGCCATGACTCGCGCCAAGGAAAAGCTCACCATGACCAACTGCCGCCAGCGTATGCTCTACGGCCGCACCAGTTCCAACCGGCCCTCCCGGTTTTTGGAGGAGATCCCGGAGGAAAACCGGGACTGGCTCAGCCGCCCGGTGCCCCGCAGCATGGAGTCCGACGCCACCTTCGGCGGCGACCGCTGGGACG
>DYBL01000026.1 GCA_019418625.1 Clostridiales bacterium
CAGGACCTTCCCCCGCTGCACGGCCTCCTCCAGACGAAGTACCCGGGCCTCCAGGGCCGTCAGGTCGCCGCAGAGGGACTCATCGCACAGACGCAGCAGACAAAGCTCCGCATCCGTGCGCCGGTTTGCACTGTAATAGAGGTCCGCCGCCGCTTTTTGTACGGTGGAAGCCAGATAGATAAGCCGCCCGGCAGGCACATTTTTCCCCAGCCGGTCCAGTGTCGCGGAGTCAAATCCGCCGGAGAGCAGCGCTGCGCCGCCCTCGGGCGCCGTCCGCCGCAAAAGCAGGTCCCGCACCAGGATGGAAAGCTCGGAGAGAATGGCACCCACGTCCTTGCCGCCGGCGTAGAGCTGATTCAAAAGCAGCAGCGCCTGCTGGGCATCCCGCCGCAGCACGCACTCCATCAGCTGTGCCGTCTGCAGGTTTCCGGCCAGGCCCAGCACATCCAGCACTGCGGCGCTGTCCACCTTTCCGCCGGCGGCCGCGCATTGATCCAGCAGGGACAATCCATCCCGCAGAGCGCCGTCCGCCAGACGGCTGAGCAGCTCCGCGCCGTCCGCCGTCAGATCGATCCCCTCCTGAGACGCCACGTAGGAAAGCCGCGCTGCAATGTCCTGAGGGGTGATACGCTTGAAAGAAAATCGCTGGCACCGGGAGAGGATGGTTGCAGGCACCTTGTGCAGCTCCGTGGTGGCCAGAATAAACATCAGATGGGCCGGGGGCTCCTCCAGGATCTTCAAAAGCGCGTTGAACGCCGCCGTGGAGAGCATGTGGACCTCGTCGACGATGTAGACCCGCTTTTTCACGTTGGCGGGAGAGTAGATGGCCTCGTCCCGCAGCGCCCGCACCTGATCGACGCCGTTGTTGGAAGCGGCATCCAGCTCCAGCACATCCAGAAAGCTGCCGTTCTCAATGCCCAGACAGCTGGCGCAGCAGTTGCAGGGGTCTCCATCCACGGGGTGCTCGCAGTTGACCGCCTTGGCCAGGATCTTGGCGCAGGTGGTCTTGCCGGTGCCCCGGGTGCCGGTGAACAGATACGCATGGGAGGTGCGCCCCTCGGCCACCTGCTTTTGCAGGGTCTGGGTAATGTGGGATTGGCCGATCACATCGGAAAACGTCTTCGGACGCCACTTCCGATACAAAGCCTGATACATGCGGCACCTCCCGTCTCAAAAAATAAAGTCCTCCGTATGCAGCTGCGGAACCGGCACCCTCGCGGCACATGGAACATCCCGCTTAATGCTGCTCGGTTCCCCGCCTGACATGGTTCACGGGCATCCATTGCGCGAGACCGGCTCCGCAGCTGCTTGCGGAGGACTATCTGATAGCCTGTCTATTTTACTATATGATTCTCCAATTGGCAACTGAAAATTTTTGTTTTTCAGAAAAAATCAGTCTTTACAATCCCGGAATTTATGGTATAATATTTTTTGCCGTTGAGCAATGGCGGCATGCTTTTGTGACAATTTGAATATTTGGGCCTATAGCTCAGCTGGGAGCGCAAAGGGTTCGGTTTTCTGCCACATCTACAATTTCATATTGCTTTATTCTTCTGTTCCGCTTTTGGAACTGTTGATTTGGGCCTATAGCTCAGCTGGGAGCGCAAAGGGTTCGGTTTTCTGCCTCATCTATAATTTCATATTGCTTTATTCTTCTGTTCCCCTTTTGGAACTGTTGATTTGGGCCTATAGCTCAGCTGGGAGAGCGTACGGTTCGCATCCGTAAGGTCGTCGGTTCGATCCCGATTAGGTCCACCATAAAATCAAAACGGTATAGATGCCACTGGCGAAAAGCCAGTGGCATCAACCGTTTCCGGGCTTTTTAAGCTCGAAAATTCACGGATGATTCCATAGATGCCAACCACTGTTTTCCCCTAACTGGTGGGATTCGAACCCCCTTTTTTAGCGATTGGCAAATCCGAAACCATGTGGCGCCCTTTTTGAAGCGGTAATTTTCAAAAAGGGCGCTATTTTTTCTACCAATAGAATACACAAAATTTGAGGCGTCAATTTGTTGGTCACGACGGACCAATAGGTTGGCGCCCTTTTTCGTTTTCAGGCAATTTCAAAAAGGGCACTAAATATCAGGAGGTAGTAAATGAACCGAGAACAGTTTTTTCAGGAGCTTCGCACCGCTCTCCACCGTGAGGGATTCACTCCGCAGCCGGAACAGGATGAATTGCTTCCTGTGGAGTGGGATGGTCTCCCCCTTTGCCGGATCACAGCGGACGGAGGCGTTCGCTACTGGCAGGAGGATGTAGCGACGCCGGAACGGGAACGAGCCTGTGAGCGAGCCACCGATCTGGCCTGCACCGTGCGGGAGTACATAACGCTGCTGGAACAGGCTCCGCTCCTGCAAGCCCAAAGTCTGACCGGTGACTACCGTCTGCTGGCTGACTTCAACGGAGCCGTGCTGGCTGCCCATCCCACCCGGCTTGGCGTCCAATTCGTCACATGGGACTGGAGCTTCGACCGCACAGGTCTCAATCAGGGCAATTACTTTCAGGAAAACTATGCAGGTGCCAAACAGGACTTCGCCATCCGCGCCGGTCTCATTTCCAAACAGCAGATCTTCAATCAGGAACAGCTTATCGAAATCTACCGCTGCTGCTCCGACACCTTGGACGCTGGTTTTGACTTGACTGCTGAGCAGGAAAAGTGCATCCGGGGCGTTCAGGAGCAAATTGCCATTGCAGCTCCCGATGCCCTGGAGCGCATAAGAGAGCAGGATCAGCACCCCATGGAACCCTACAGCCAGGAACCGATCATGTAATATTCAGGCGCCGGAGTTTTAGAAATAAGACTCCGGCGCTTTTTCGTTTTACTGAAAGGAGTACATCCCCTATGACACGCTATTTCATGCGGGATACACTGCTGTTCCATCTGGAACGGCAGATGATGACCCCGCCCAATTTCAAGCCCAGAGGTCACGGCCGGTATTCTCCCGGTTTCCAATATTCCAACGAGGACACGGAGTGCCAATACTGTATCAACTTCAGACGCCATCATCCCTGCCCTTTGGAGCAGTGCGTCTGTCTGGATGAACGGATCGTGGCCGGTGCGGTTGACCTCAACGAGTTTGTCAGGGATTGCTTCTTCTCTGAAGCGGGAGTGCAGCTTCAAGCCCGCTTAGAGAGGAGTTTCAATGGCTGCTCCATTGGATTTTTCCTGAGCGATAGTCATCGGGAGCGTTGGCAGCACTGGCGTGCGCGTTGCTATCGAATGTCAGACCGTAATCTGGCCGCGCCGTTTCTCCTCACGGCGTATGAGGATATCTGGCGCAGGATGATCTGGAAGTTTGATGCCCGCGGATTTGACTTCCAGTCCGTCCAGCTTTCCGGCATCCAGCCGGAACTGTACAGTGTTTATCAGGCGGCCAAAGCCATCTCCACCGGCAGCCGCAATATCACTCTTGCCGATCTCGCATCCCCCGAATTGGTCACAGATGAGGCGTTCCACCTGATTGTCTGCGCTCTGCTTCTGGC
>DYBL01000027.1 GCA_019418625.1 Clostridiales bacterium
GTTGAGGATGTTGACCGTTCCCTCCCAAGTAAAGAGCTTGCCGTGGCGGCCGTTCCGGGAGGGCATGACGCAGTCGAAGAAGTCCACGCCCCGGCTGACCGCCTCGATGATGTTGCTGGGCGTTCCCACGCCCATCAAATAGCGGGGCTTCTCCTTGGGCATATGGGGCTCCACCGCGTCAATGATCTCATACATGACCTCCGCAGGCTCTCCCACCGCCAGACCGCCGATGGCATAGCCATCGCAGTCCAGCTTGGCGATCTCCTCCATGTGCCACACGCGAAGATCCGCAAAGGTAGCGCCCTGGTTGATGCCGAAGAGCATCTGGTGGGGGTTCACCGTCTCCGGCAAGGCGTTGAGGCGGTCATGCTCCGCCTTGCACCGGGCAAGCCACCGGGCCGTCCGCTCACAGCTGGCCTTGGCATACTCATAGGTGGCAGGGTTCTCCACGCACTCGTCAAAGGCCATGGCGATGTCGCTTCCCAGATTGGACTGGATCTGCATGGACTCCTCCGGTCCCATGAAGATCTTGCGTCCGTCGATGTGGGAGGAGAAGTACACCCCCTCTTCCTTGATCTTCCGCAGAGAAGCCAGGGAGAACACCTGGAATCCGCCGGAGTCTGTCAGGATAGGACCATCCCAGTTCATGAACTTGTGCAATCCGCCCATCCGCCGCACCAGTCCATCGCCGGGACGCAGATGCAGGTGGTAGGTATTGCTCAGCTCGATCTGGCAGCCCACTTCCTTCAGGTCCTGGGCACTGACGCCGCCCTTGATGGCCGCCTGGGTGCCCACATTCATGAATACGGGTGTCTGCACCACACCGCCGTGGGCACAGGTGAACTGGCCGCGCCGGGCGCGGCCCTGGGTCTTGATGACTTTGAACATACGTCACTCTCGCTTTATCAGATTATCGCCGTTCCGGCGAGGATTCAGTACAAAAACATGGCGTCGCCGAAGGAGAAGAACCGGTAGCGCTCCCGTACCGCCTCGTTATAGGCGTTCAGGATATGCTCTCGGCCCGCAAAGGCGGACACCAGCATAATGAGGGTGGACTCCGGCAGGTGGAAGTTGGTCACCAGAGCGTCCATCACCTTGAACTTGTAGCCGGGATAGATGAAGATATCCGTCCACCCCGCCGCAGGCTCCATATGCCCATCCTCCCGGGCAAAGCTCTCCAGCGTGCGGCAGGAGGTGGTCCCCACACAGATGCAGCGGCCCCCTGCGGCCCGGGTCCGGTTGATGAGGTCCGCCGTCTCCTGCGAGATCACGCAGTACTCGCTGTGCATGGGGTGAGACTCGATATCGTCCTCTTTCACAGGCCGGAACGTGCCAAGGCCCACATGCAGCGTCACATAGCCGATGCCAACGCCCATGGCGGCGATCTTCTCCAGCAGCTCCGGTGTAAAGTGCAGTCCCGCCGTAGGCGCCGCCGCGCTGCCGACCACCTTGGAATATACGGTCTGATACCGCTCCCGGTCCTGCAGTTCCTCCTTGATGTAAGGCGGCAGCGGCATTTTTCCCAGCCGCTCCAGTACCTCCAGGAAAATCCCCTCATAGTCAAAGCGCACCAGCCGGTTGCCGCCGGGCAGTTCCTCCGTGACTTCCGCCGTCAGCTCCCCATTGCCGAAGGAAAGCCGCGTCCCCGGCTTCATCTTCCGCCCCGGACGCACCAGGCACTCCCAGGTCTTGTTCCCCCGGTCGATCAGCAGCAGCACCTCGCAGGCACCGCCGCCCGGCAGCCGCTGGCCCAACAGACGGGCCGGCAGCACCCGGGAGTTGTTCAGGATCAGGCAGTCCCCCGGCTTCAGAAAGTCCGGCAACTCGTAAAAATGGTGATGCTCCAAAGCGCCGTCCGAACGGCGCAGCGTCATCAGCCTGGACGCATCCCGCCGTTCCAGCGGCGTCTGGGCGATCAGTTCTTCAGGAAGCTCATAATTAAAATCACTGGTTTTCATCTGTTTCCTCACTCAATGGTCACTTCAGTATAGTAAAACGAAAGGATATCCTCATAGCTGTACCCGTTCTCCGCTATGGCCTTGGCCCCGTACTGGCTCATGCCCACATGGTGGCCGTTGCCCGTACCGGTGATGACGAACAGGTCTCCGCTGCCGGAAGAGGTTCCGCCGGAGGCGGCCTCCAGCGCCACAGTGCCCGAGTCGGTCACCGCGCACCAGCCGCTGCCCGGAAGCTTGGTCTGCTGGCCGCCGGCGGTGATCACCGCCGCGCCGGCCAGGCTGTCGATCCAGTTGGATGCACTGTTGACGCAAAAGCCGCTGCCGCTGGTTTCCCCGCTGCCGCCGCTGATGGTAAAGTTCAGGCTGCGCACATTCTTCCCATAAGTAGTGGAGTAGAACGCATTGCTGCAGGCCTGTCCCGTCACCGTCAGAGTCTTGCCGCTGGTATCGGTGAACACCACCTTGCTCACATTGCCCAATGCGGTCCGTTCCGCCACATATACATCCGCCACGGTCCCGATGGTATAGCCGCTGTTTTGCAGCACCCAGGTCAGCTCTGCCGGGGTGTAGGTCACCGTGTAGCTGTAATTGGGGATGGAGATAAGGGACTCATAGGGGTCCTTTTTCCCCTGAAGGTACGGCACATCACCGCCCCAGACGTTCTTGGCATCCTCCGTGGCGCCGCCGTCCGAGGAGTGGTACACGGCTTCGATCAGTTCCCCGTCGTACCAGATGCAGACCCCTTCGGTATTGTCCACCGCCTCATTGCTGCGGTCCGTGGCCGTATTGACGCCGTTATACACCTGGCAGCAAATGGCACTGCACACATCAAAGTCATAGCTTGCGTGCTTGGTGTTCCGGCAGGCAAATGTGCGGGCGCATACCGCCTGGGCCTCCAGCGCCGCAAGGGGCCAGTCCCCGTTCATCTCGTAGGGCACCACGCCCTTGACGTAATCCTCCAGATCCACCACATTGATGACCCGCAGGTTCCCGCCATCCGGCCGGACATACTCAAAGCCGCCGTTGTACTTATAGCCCTTGAACCAGGTCTCCGTCTTCTCTCTCCGGCCAGCCTGGGGCATCACGCCCAAAGACTCGCTGCCGCCGTAGTCAAACTCGTACAAAATCTCCGTGGACCTCGTCCGGGTGATGAGAATGGCGTCATCAGAGGAGCGCACCGCCTTGCCGCCCAGATCGTCCGCCGCCCGATTGGCCTCGTTTTTTGAATCGTAGCACCCCGTGCGCACCGCATAGGTCCCGTCCAGGAAAACCGTCCAGCCGTCGGCCTCACGGGCAGCATCCTCCGCCTCTTCGAAGTCGTCATATTCATCCAGCTCCACATGCCACGGCCCCAGATGGGTCCCATTCCCCGTCGCGGAATATTCCCCAGAGGAGCTGACATATATTGTACCCGCGGCAGTCATGGAGATACTGGTCTCATCGGTCCAGCCAAGGGACACGAAGTCCCGTCCGTCTTCAAAATAACCCAGCTCATAGCCGGAGCCCACGGCATTTTCCAGGTTGGCCGAGAACATGGCACTGGAGCCATATCGCAGCCCCACCCGCAGTGTCTCTTTCGTCGCCGCATCCGCGCTGGCGGTATTCAGAGCAAAAAATGTCACAACACAGGCAAGTGTCAAAATTGCTTTTTTCATGCATCCTCCCCATGGCATCCAGCTTGACGGGAACGGGAAAGTATGCTACCATACATACAAATGTCCGCCCCATATGTACAAGTTGAATCAGTTTCCAATGTGAAACATTATAGTACAATTCCGCGGCACATTCAACCAAAAATCGACAGGGCCGCCCCCGCGGGCGCCCGGCAGGAGGAACGCACTATGGAACAGTATAAAGTGGGCGTAATCGGCTGTACCGGCATGGTGGGACAGCGGTTTGTTACATTGATGGAACATCACCCCTGGTTCCGCCTCACTGCGCTGGCAGCCAGTGCCCGCAGCGCCGGAAAGACCTACGCCCAGGCCGTGGACGGCCGCTGGGCCCTGGATGTGCCCATGCCCAAGGAGGCAGAGTCCCTGGTGGTGCTGGACGCGGAGGCTGATGCGGAAAAGCTGGCAGGTATGGTGGATTTCTGCTTTTGTGCAGTGGATATGAAAAAAGAGGAGATCCGGGCACTGGAGGAAAAGTACGCCAAGCTGGAGTGCCCCATCGTCTCCAACAACTCCGCCCACCGCTGGACAGATGATGTGCCCATGGTGGTGCCGGAGATCAACGCCGAGCACATCGCCGTCATCGACGCCCAGCGCAAGCGTCTGGGCACCAAGCGGGGCTTCATCGCCGTCAAGAGCAACTGCTCCCTGCAAAGCTACGTACCCGCCCTGCATCCTTTGAAAAAGTATGGGCTGGAGCGGGCGCTGGTGTGCACCTATCAGGCCATCTCCGGTGCCGGAAAGACCTTTGCACGCTGGCCGGAGATGGTGGATAACTGCATCCCCTTCATCGGCGGCGAGGAGGAAAAGAGCGAACAGGAGCCCCTGAAGCTCTGGGGCCACATCGAGGACGGAAAGATTGTCAAGGCCGAAGGCCCCTCCATCACCGCCCAGTGCTTCCGGGTGGCCTGTCAGGATGGCCACATGGCGGCGGTGTTCATGAAGTTCGCCGATGGCAAAGCCCCCTCCATGGACCAGATCAAGGCTGACTGGGCCGCTTTCCGGGGCCCTGCCCAGGAGCTGGACCTCCCCTCTGCCCCCAAGCAGTTCCTGCACTACTTTGAGGAGGAGAACCGCCCCCAGACCCGTCTGGACCGGAACCTGGAGCACGGCATGGCCGTGTCCATCGGCCGTCTGCGGCCGGATACCCAGTACGACTACAAGTTCGTCTGTCTCAGCCACAACACCCTGCGGGGCGCGGCGGGCGGCGCCGTGCTGCTGGCGGAGCTGCTGTGCGCCAAGGGATACATTCAGCCCCAGTAATAATCGAATCCACACCAAAGAAAGCGGATGCCCAAACCGGGCGTCCGCTTTTTTTACATGAATAAAAGGAGGCTGCGATTGTGAAAACCCCACTCTTTACCGGCAGCGGCGTTGCCATCGTCACGCCATTCAACCAGGAAACAGTAGACCTGGAAGCGCTGCGGCATCTGCTGGACTTCCAGCTTCAAAACGGGACGGACGCCGTCATCGTCTGCGGCACCACCGGCGAGGCGGCCACCATGTCCTATGCCGAGCGCATGCGGACCATCGAATGCTGCGTGGAGCATGTGAACGGCCGGGTGCCGGTCATCGCCGGGACCGGCTCCAACTCCACGGAAACCGCCCGGGCCCAGTCCCGGGACGCCGCCCGGGCCGGCGTAGACGGCGTGCTGGTGGTAACTCCCTATTACAACAAGGCAAGTCAGGAGGGTCTGGTGCGGCACTACAACGCAGTGGCCGACGCCTCCCCCGTTCCTGTCATCGTCTACGATGTTCCCTCCCGCACCGGGGTAGCCATCGCGCCGGAGACTTACGCCCGTCTGGCCCAGCACCCCAACATCAACGGCGTGAAAGAGGCCGCCGGAAATCCCGGCGCCCTCCAGCGTACCCGGAACCTCTGCCCGGAGGATTTTTTCATCTGGTCCGGCAACGATGACGAGACCGCGGCCATGTGCATGCTGGGCGGAAAAGGCGTCATCTCCGTGGTGGCCAACGTGTTCCCCGCGGCCATGCACCGTCTGACTGCACTGTGCCTGGCCGGGGACTACGCCGCCGCGGGCCGTCTCCAACTGGAGCTGAAAGCGCTTTGCGACGCCATGTTCTGCGAGGTGAACCCCATCCCCGTGAAAACCGCCCTGAACCTTATGGGCTATCACGCAGGGCAGCTCCGTCTCCCCCTGTGCGAGCCCAGCGAGAGTGATCTGGATCGCATCCGCCGGGCACTGGAACAATACGGGCTGCTGCCGGAGGCATAAAAGGCGCCGCCGCTGCCCGGAAGGGCAGCGGCGGCATGATGCGCACAGGCAAAGGCTCAGGCGTTTGCCTCCTGGCGCTGCTTTTCGATGTACTCATCGTAGGTGCACAGCCGGTCGATGAGCTTGCCGTCCCGGATCTCCATGATGCGGTTGGCAATGGTCTGGACGAACTCATGGTCGTGGGAGGCAAAGAGCACCACGCCCTTGAAGTCGATGAGGCCGTTGTTGACAGCGGTGATGGACTCCAGGTCCAGGTGGTTGGTGGGCTGATCCAGCACCAGCACGTTGGAGCCGAAGAGCATCATGCGGGAGAGCATGCAGCGGACCTTCTCACCGCCGGAGAGTACCTTGACGGGCTTGAACACGTCGTCTCCGGAAAAGAGCATCCGGCCCAGGAAGGAGCGCTTGAAGGACTCTGTGCTCTCCTCCGCCGTGTTGCCGGTGTACTGGCCCAGCCAGTCCACCAGGTTCAGATCGCAGTCGTTGAAGAAGGCGGAGTTATCCAGGGGAAAGTAGCTGGTGGTGATGGTAGTGCCCCACTTGAAGGTGCCCTCATCGGGCTCCAGCTCCTCCATAAGGATCTTGAAGAGGGTGGTCTTGGCGATCTCATCCTCGCCCACGAAGGCGATCTTGTCGCCCTTGTTCACCCGGAAGGACACATTGTCCAGCACCTTGCGGCCGTCCACGGTCTTGGAAAGGCCCTCCACCGCCAGGATCTCCTTGCCGGGCTCCCGGTCCATGGTGAAGCCCACGAAGGGATAGCGCCGGGAAGATGCGGGCATCTCCTCCACCGTCAGCTTATCCAGGAGCTTGCGGCGGGCGGTAGCCTGCTTGGACTTGGACTTGTTGGCGGAGAAACGGGCGATGAACGCCTGCAATTCCTTGATCTTCTCCTCGTTCTTGCGGTTCTGGTCCTTGATCATCCGCTGCATGAGCTGGCTGGACTCATACCAGAACTCATAGTTACCTACGTACATCTTGATCTGGCCGTAATCCACGTCCACGATGCTGGTGCAGACGGTGTTGAGGAAGTGGCGGTCATGGCTGACCACGATGGTCAATGCCTCGCAGTCCATGAGGAAGTCCTCCAGCCACTCGATGGCCTGGATGTCCAGGTGGTTGGTAGGCTCGTCCAGCAGGATGATGTCCGGCTTGCCGAACAGCGCCTGGGCCAGCAGCACCTTCACCTTTTCCTTGGCGGTGAGACTGCTCATCTCGCTGTACAAAATGTCGTTGGAGAGGCCCAGGCCCTGGATCAGGCGGGAGACATCGCTCTCGGCCTCCCAGCCGCCCATCTCGGCAAACTCCGCCTCCAGCTCGCTGGCCTTCACGCCGTCCTCGTCGGTGAAGTCCTCCTTTTCATAGAGGGCGTCCTTCTCCTTCATCACGTCGTAAAGATGCTGGTTGCCCATGATGACCGTGTCCAGCACCGTGTAGGCGTCGTACTGGAAGTGGTCCTGCTTAAGGATGGACATGCGCTCTTCCTTGGGGATGATGACCTCGCCGGTAGTAGGCTCCAGGTCGCCGGAGAGGATGCGCAGGAAGGTGGACTTGCCCGCGCCGTTGGCGCCGATGATACCATAGCAGTTGCCGGGGGTGAACTTCAGATCCACGTGCTTGAAGAGGGTCTGCCCGGAAAAGTTCATGCTGACGTCGTTGACTGTGATCATGTTGGTTCCTTTCTTGAAAAAAGTTTCAAAAACGCCAGAACAGGCGCGGCGCAAAAGCGCCGCGTCTGCCCTGTTCTTTTATTCTTCCATCAAGGCCTTGTGATAGACCTTCTTGCCCTTTTTGATGATGGCGCCGTCGCCGCAGCAGTCCTTGCAGCTGAACTTGGCCTCAATGTCGCCCACCTTCTGGCCGCAGACACTGACGCCGCCCTGCTGCACCAGACGCCGGGCCTCACCCTTGGAGGCTGCCAGACCGCACTTGACCAGAAGCGTCAGGATGTCGATCTCGCCGGACTCGGAGAAGTCCGCCCGGCACAGCTTCGTGCAGGGCATGTTGGCAGAATCGCCGCTGCCGCCGAAGAGGGCCCGGGCAGCTTCCTGGGCCTTGGCAGCCTCTTCCTCGCCGTGGACCAGCTTCGTCAGCTCGTAGGCCAGGATCTCCTTGGCAGTGTTGAGCTGGCTGCCCTCCCACTTGTCCATCTCGTCGATCTGCTCCAGAGGCAGGAACGTGAGCATGCGGATGCACTTCAAAACGTCCGCGTCGCCCACATTGCGCCAGTACTGGTAGAACTCGAAGGGAGAGGTCTTGTTGGGGTCCAGCCACACGGCGCCGGAGGCGGTCTTGCCCATCTTCTTGCCCTCGGAGTTCAAAAGCAGCGTGATGGTCATGGCATAGGCGTCCTTGCCCAGCTTGCGGCGGATGAGCTCCGTGCCGCCCAGCATATTGCTCCACTGGTCGTCGCCGCCGAACTGCATGTTGCAGCCCAGGGTCTGGCACATATGATAGAAGTCATAGGACTGCATGATCATATAGTTGAACTCCAGGAAGCTCAGGCCCTTCTCCATGCGCTGCTTGTAGCACTCGGCCCGCAGCATGTTGTTGACGGAGAAGCACGCGCCCACCTCCCGCAGGAGATCCACGTAGTTGAGCTTTAAGAGCCAGTCGGCGTTGTTGACCATGATGGCCTTCCCCTCGCCGAATTCAATGAACCGCTCCATCTGCTTTTTGAAGCACTCACAGTTGTGCTGGATGGTCTCCGGCGTCATCATGGAGCGCATGTCCGTGCGGCCGGAGGGGTCGCCGATGTAGCCGGTGCCGCCGCCGATCAGGGCGATGGGCCGGTTGCCGGCCATCTGCAGCCGCTTCATGAGGCAAAGAGCCATAAAGTGGCCCACATGCAGGGAGTCCGCCGTGGGGTCAAAGCCGATATAGAACACGGCCTTGCCGTTGTTCACCAGCTCCCGGATCTCCTCTTCGTCCGTCACCTGTGCGATCAGGCCGCGGGCCTTCAGTTCTTCATAACAAGTCATGGTCATTCTCCTCCACCCATTAAACAGTTTCTACGGAATTTATGGTCGATTTTCTGCTTTTTAATACATTATAAACCAGAACGCTGGCAATGACGATGCCCGCGCCCACCAAAGCGAAGCGCCCCACGCTCTCTTTGTAGAATACCGCCACCAGCACAGGGTTGAGCACCGGTTCGATGCCGGAGATCAAGCTGGCTGTCACCGGCGGCGTGGTTTTCAGTCCGATGCACAGCAATACGTAGGCAACGCCAACCTGGAACGCACCCAGGATCACAAGGCTCACCAGAGCCGTGGCAGTGAACTCCGTCTCCCGGAAGAGGAACGGCAGTCCCGTCAGCGCCGAGAGCACATCCCCCCAGAACACGGAGGAAATGGCGTCGGAGTCCGGCAGATCATTTAAAAGGAACACGCCCGCATAGCTGACGCCCGCCAGCAGCGCCATGGCGTTGCCGGCTCCTCCTCCCATTTCCAGGCTGTCCAGGAAGAAAAAGAGGATGCCGCCGAACACCGCCGCGCAGGCCCCCAGGTCCAGTTTGTCCGGCCGGCGGCGGAAAAACACTCCGGAAAAGACGATGACGAAAATGGGTGCCGTGAATTGCAGCACGATGGCGTTGGCCGCGGTGGTCATCTTGTTGGCCAGGGAGAAAAATGCGTTGGTGCCGAACACCGCCAGCGCCCCCAGCAGCACCCACCGGTTCAGCTTTAACCGGTGGCGGGTGACCGCCAGATATGTGCCGATGACCACCAGAGCGATGGCCGTGCGGCCGCCGTTGATGGCCATGCCGCCCCAGGGAATGACCTTGATGCAAAGCCCGCCTACACTGTACAGCAGAGCAGCCAGAAACACGAACAGCGTGCCTCTGCGTTCTTTCTTCAAACCGCAACACACTCCTTGCTCCGGGCATAGAAAACGCCCCCGTCCCGGCAGGGGACAGAGGGCGAACATGCTTCGCGGTACCACCTCTGGTTCGCCGCCTCCTCACGGAGCGCGGCCTCGGGCCGTGCCAACACACGGCGGCGCGATAACGGGCGCACCCGGAGCACGCCTACTGGGCCAAAGGGCCGTTGGGGTGCCAGCTCCAAGGGGTATTCACCGCCGGGCCCTCTCCCCCTTCCACCAACCGGGGGCTCTCTTTGCAGCGCCGTGACGACTACTCTTCCTTTTCCTCGCTGTATACGGGTGGGATTATATCCGATTCCAGTGAAAATGTCAAGAGCGGGCCGTCTGGGCTCTGGAGAAAATGCATGGTTCCCCCGTCTCCCCCACTCTTCCACCCAAGGCCCCAGCTCATTTTTCGTGCAAAAGTGAGCAAAAGCCCACCTGGCGAAACAAAAAACGGCCGACGAAAGTCAGCCGTTTTTTCTATATCATGCCGCCGCCCGGATGCCCAGCGCCCTGCCCAGCAGCACGCCGCCCAGGCACAGCCCCAGACTCAGCGCCATGTACGCCCCGCCCGCGGCCACGCGGCCGCTCTCCAGCAGGGTCAGCGCCTCCAGGGAAAAAGTGGAGAACGTGGTAAAACCACCGCACACGCCCGTTTTCCAGAACAGGATCTGGTTGGGCGTCATGCCGCCCGCGCTCCCATAACCCACCACAAAGCCGATGAGCACTGCCCCCAGCAAATTGGTGACCAATGTCAGCACGGGAAAGCCGGCCTGTACCGGCAGCAGACTGACAGCATAACGTCCCGCCGCACCCAGAGCGCCGCCGCAGGCCACAAAGAAAAAGCCCGTCATGGATGTACCTCCAGCCCGGCCCGGTAGGTCTCTGCCTCATCCAGCAGCTCTCCGGCGCTCTCCAGCAGCGCGGGCGTCACCTTGGCACCGCCGGTGATGCTGGCCAGCTCCGCCATGCGGCGCTGGCGGTCCAGCAGCACCACCTTTGTATAGGTGCGGCCGTCCCGCTCCCCCTTCTCCACGGAGAAATGGGTGTCCGCCATGGCGGCCAACTGGGGCAGATGCGTCACGCACAGCACCTGCTTGCGGCGGCTCACCTGGGCCAGCTTTTCCGCCACCTTCTGGGCCGCCCGGCCGGATACGCCCGTATCCACCTCGTCAAACACCAGCGTGCCCACGGACTCCTGCTCCGCCAGCACGTTCTTCAGCGCCAGCATGATGCGGGCCAGCTCACCGCCGGAGGCGATGCGGGCAATGGGCCGCAGGTCCTCGCCCACGTTGGCGGACATGAGGAAGCGCACGGTGTCGCACCCGTCCGCTCCCGGCTCCCGTGGGGAAAAGTCGATGGCAAAGCGCACCTTGTTCATATCCAGGTCCCGCAGTTCCCGGAGGATACGGGCCTCCAGCTCCGCGGCGGCAGCTTTGCGCGCCGCCGTCAGCGCCGCGCCAGCCTCCTCCACCGCTTTGCGGGCACTGGCCAGCTGCTTTTCCAGGCGGACCAGGGTGTCGTCCGCCGTCTCCATGGCGTCCAGCTCCGTCCGGCACCGGTCCAGATAGGCAAGCATATCCTCCACCGTGGCGCCGTACTTCTTTTTCAGCCGGTACAAAAGGTCCGTCCGGCTCTCCACCGCGTCCAGCTCCGCCGGAGAGAAGTCAAAGCTCTCCCGCAGGTCCCGCACGGTCTCTGCGATGTCATAGGCCTCGCTGCGCAATGCGCCCAGCCGCTCATAGAGCCGGCCCATCTCCTCGCCCAGCGTGCGGATGCCATAGAGGGCCTCCTCCGCGTCCCGGATGGCGCTGACTACGCCGCCGCCCTCCTCGCCGCCGGAGAGGCAGTAATCCGCCCCGGACAGGGCGGAGAGATACTTCTCTCCGTTGCGCAGGAGGTTGCGCCGCTCCGCCAGTCCCTCTTCCTCACCGGGCTGCAGCTTCGCCCGTTCCAGCTCATCGATCTGAAAACGCAGGCTGTCCATCCGGCGGGCCTTTTCCGCCTCGTCCATCCGCAGGGCGGAGATCTTCCGCTGCAGCTCTGCCATGGCGCCATAGGACGCCTGATAGGCCGAGAGCACATCTTCCGTGCGGCCGAAGCGGTCCAGGTAGGAGACGTGGCGCTCCTCGTCCAAAAGCTGCACGCCGTCGTGCTGGCCGTGGATATTCAAAAGCTCCTCGCCCACCCGGCGCATCTGGGACACGGTGACCGGGCGCCCGCCTACCCGGCAAAGGCTCCGGCCGTCGCTGCCGATCTCCCGCTGCATCACAAGACACCCGTCCTCGTCCGGGGCCGCGCCGCACTCGGCAAGCCCCGGAAGGTCCGCGCTCACGCCGGAAAAGGCGGCGCTGGCAAAGGCCCGCTCCGCCCCGGTACGGATCAGCTCCCGGGAGGTACGTCCGCCCAGCACCGCGCCCAGGGCGTCAATGACGATGGACTTACCAGCGCCGGTCTCGCCGGTGAGGGCGTTGAAGCCGGGCTGAAAGCGAATATCCGCCTCCTCGATGACCGCAATATTTTCAATGTGAAGCCATTCCAGCATGGTTCTCTCCCCTTCCCGTGTGCCTCATAGGCAGCGGGATCACAGCATCTCCTTGATCTCCTCGCAGAAGTCCGCCGCGGACTCCGTGTCCCGCATCACCAAAAAGGCGGTGTCATCTCCTGCCAGGGAGCCCACCAGGAAGTTGAACTCCATATTGTCCAGCGCGGCACAGGCGGCGCTGGCCAGGCCGGGCATGGTTTTGATGACCACGATGTTCTGGGCATAGTCGATGCTGGTGATGCTCTCCCGGAAGATGGTGCGCAGCTTCTCGGCAAAGTTCAGCTTCGTGCGGTTGCCGGATACAGCATACTTATACACGCCCTGGCCCACCGGCTCTTTCACCAGGTGCATCTGCTTGATGTCCCGGGAGATGGTGGCCTGGGTGCTGGTGATGCCGCGCTCCTGCAAACGGGAGAGCAGCTGCTCCTGCGTCTCGATATTTTCCTGGGAAATAATCTCAAGGATCATGTTTTGACGTTCATTTTTCATCGCTAAACCCTCCCGGAAGCATTTTTTGGGCAAAAATCTCGCAAAAACTCTTTTCCGTCAGACGCGCCAGCTTCATGGCGTATTTGGACCGGCGCACCACCACCTGGTCGTCGGCCTTCAGGGAAAAGCCGCGGCTCTCATCCACAAACAGGTAAACGGGCTTGCGGCCGTTGCGCTCCAGCTCGATGGTCAAGGTGTGCTCCGGAGAGAGCACATAAGAGGAAAACCGCATGTTATGGATGCAGATGGGGCACACCACCATGGTCTGGGCCACCGGCTCCACCACCGGCCCGCCGGCAGAGAGGGAATAGGCCGTGGAACCCGTAGGCGTGGCAATGATGACTCCGTCACCGGCGATGTCCGCCAGGTGATGCCCGTCCGAGGCGATCTTCAAATGGATCACATGGGAGATGGGGCCCTCCCGGATCACCGCATCGTTGAGGCCCAAATTGGTGTAAACCTGTTTTCCTTCACGGATCACCGCCACATCCAGCATCATGCGCTGCTCCATCTGGAAGTCCCAATCCTTGAGACGCCGCAGCACCTCCAGCTCGCCGGACTCCAGATCGGCGATAAATCCAAGGCCGCCCATATTGATGCCCAGCACCGGCAGCTTGTGCAGCGCTGCCATTTTGGCCAGATGTAAAATGGTCCCGTCTCCGCCGAAAGTGATCATGAGATCCGCCGAGCGCATCTCCTGCTGCAGGGGGCGCACATCAAAATCGGCAAATGCCCCATCTTTCTGGTCCCGGAACGGAGAACAGACCACCGTGCGAAAGCCCAGATCCTTCAAAATTTTCTGCGCTTCTTTGGTAGCCGTCATGCCCCGGTCCCGGTTGGGGTTGGGACAGAGGATGATCTTTTTGGGATTCATTGTGCGCTCCCCTCCCCGTGCTCCTTGAGCACCTGATGGGACTCCGCTACCAGCGCCGGAAGATCGA
Organism: Clostridiales bacterium; assembly: GCA_019418625.1. Classification (GTDB taxonomy): domain Bacteria; phylum Bacillota; class Clostridia; order Oscillospirales; family Oscillospiraceae; genus Oscillibacter. Next base: position 13,705 of record DYBL01000027.1, read on the forward strand.
AGCTCCCAGGTGTGCCGCTCCCTTTTTCAAGATACCCCAGATATTCGATATTTCCCTCCGGGCCGCGGATCGGAGAATAAGTCAGCCCAAGAACTGTAAAGTTGTTTTCCTTGGCATGTTCCAAAAAGTGCTCCAGCACCTCCAGATGGACGGCGGGGTCCCGGACCACGCCCTTTTTGCCCACCTTTTCCTTGCCGGCTTCAAACTGGGGCTTCACCAGACAGGCTACATGTCCGCCCTCACGCACAAGGCCAGCCAATGCCGGCAGAATAAGCTTGAGGGAAATGAAGCTCACGTCCACAGAGGCAAAGTCCAGCTCCTGGGGGATCTCCGCATGGGTCAGATAACGGGCATTGGTGCGCTCCATGCACACCACCCGTTCGTCGCTGCGCAGCTTCCAGGCAAGCTGGCCGTAGCCCACGTCCACGGCATAGACCTTGGCTGCACCGTTTTGCAGCATGCAGTCCGTAAAGCCGCCGGTGGATGCGCCGATATCGGCGCACACGGCACCCTCCAGCGCCACCGGGAACGTGGCCATGACCTTTTCCAGCTTCAGTCCGCCCCGGCTCACATATTTCAGGCCGCCCCGCACCTCGATCTCGGCGTCATTGGTCACGGCGGTGCCGGGCTTGTCTACCCGCTGGCCGCCCACGAACACCAGTCCGCTCATGATGGTGGCCTGGGCCTTTTGACGGCTCTCCTGGAGCCCCCGCTCCACCAGCAGCACGTCCAAACGTGTTTTGTTGCTCATTTGCGTCCCTCCTCCGCAGCTGCGGCGATGCCGGCGGCATCCAGGCCGAAGCTGTGCTCCAGCTCCGCCACGCTGCCCTCCGGGGCGTAAGTCTTTCCAAGATTCTGCAACACCAGGCGGCGGGGCGCCTTCCCCCGCTCCGCCAGCAGCGCCGCCAGTCGCTGGCCCACGCAGCCGGCGCCGAAGGAGTCTTCCGCCACCACCAGCGTGTCCGCGTCCGCCAGGATCTCGATATCTTCAAAGTTCAGGGGCGAGATGCGGTTGAGCTTCACCACGCCCGCGTGGATGCCCTTCTTTTCCAGAAGCTCCGCCGCTTCCAGCGTCTGATTGATCATGATGCCATAGGCCACCAGCGTCACGTCTGCGCCGCTGCGCAGCTGCACGGCTGCACCCTCTGCGGAGCGATCTTCCTGGAACTTTCCCTCTCCTCCACGGGGATAGCGCACAGCCACAGGGCCGGAGATACCAAAGAGTGCCTGACGCAGCATGGACCGCATCTCCGCAAAGCTGGCGGGACACAGCACCGTGTAGCCGGGAATGGCGGAAAGGTAGAGCGCATCAAAACAGCCGTGGTGGGTCTCGCCGTCGGAGCCTACAAGCCCTGCCCGGTCCACACCCAGCACCACATGGAGGTTCTGCAGGGAAATGTCGTGGATCAGCTGGTCATAGCCCCGCTGCAAAAACGTGGAGTACACGGCAAACACCGGGATCATCCCCTGCTTGGCAAGGCCCGCCGCCATAGCGACCCCGTGGCCCTCCGCGATGGCCACATCGAAAAAGCGGCTGGGGAACTCCTTGGCAAAGGGCGTCAGGCCCGTTCCGTCCGCCATAGCGGCGGTGATGGCGCACACCCGGCTGTTCTGGGCCGCGCAGTCGCACAGGGTCTTGCCGAACGCGGAGGAAAACGTCTCTCCGCCGGGCTTTTTCAAAAGCCCGGTCTCCGGGTCAAAGGGACTGATGCCGTGAAATTTGCCGGGGTTGGCCTCCGCAAAGGGATAGCCCTTTCCCTTGACCGTGTACACATGCACCAGAACCGGGCCGTTGAGCTCCTTTGCCCACTGGAGCATGTCGCACAGGCGGGGCAGGTCGTGGCCGTCGATGGGCCCCAGATAGGTAAAGCCCATGTCCTCGAACATGGTGCTGCGGGGCCAGAGGCTCTTTTTCAGGAAAGATTTGACCTGGTGGTTGAACCGGTACACGGGATTCTGGGCCGGGTGCTTGCCAAACAGCCCCCGATACCACTTTTTGAAATGGTAGTAAGCGGGCTTGGAGCGCAGGCTGCCCAGGTGCCGGGGCACAGCGCCCACGTTGGGATTGATGGACATGCCGTTGTCGTTCAAAATGACGATCAGCGGTTCGCCGGAGGCGCCGGCGTTGTTGAGGCCCTCGTAGGCAAGGCCGCCGGTCAGCGCGCCGTCTCCGATGAGGGCCAGCACCCGGTAATCCCCGCCGGTCAGCGTGCGGGCCCGGGCCATGCCCAGAGCCACAGAGACGGAGTTGGACGCATGGCCAGCGATAAAGGCATCGTGGACGCTCTCCCGGGGCTTGGGAAAGCCGGAAAGCCCCCCGAACTGGCGCAGGGTGGAAAACAGCTCCTGCCGGCCGGTGAGCGCCTTGTGCACATAGCACTGGTGTCCCACGTCGAACACAAGTCGGTCTTTCTCCGTATCGAACACCCGGTGGATGGCCACCGTCAGCTCCACCGCGCCCAGGTTAGAGGCGAGATGCCCGCCGGTGCGGGACACGCTCTGAACCAAAAATTCCCGGATCTCCGCGCAGAGCTGGGGCAGCTGATGCTTGTCCAGCTTCTTGACGTCCTCCGGGGAATGAATCGTTTCCAATATCACAAATCTCTATCTCCTCTCAGCGATGGAACAAATGCAAAAAGCGTCCGGCCAGAAACACCACCTGGGTGCTCTTCCGGATGGCAAAGGTCTTTCCCAGGGCCTTGCCGCCGATGGTGAGCCCTGAGATCAGCGCCGTCACGCCAACGCTCAGCAGCACGGTCCTAGTGTCCAGGCTCCGCTGCAGCTGCGCCACGATCACCGCCGCGGTGGTACCGCTGACGATGCCACAGATATCGCCCACCACATCGTTGCACACGCTGGACACACGGCTGGCATTTTTCAAAAGACGCAGCGCCTCCCGCGCGCCCTTTTCCCGGTGGGCGGCCATGGAGTGAAAGGGCTTTTCATCGGCGGCCGTCACCGCAACGCCGATGATATCAAATAAAATGCCAAGGCCGATGAACAGGGCAAGGATCAAAAGTGCCACAGCCATGCCGGCTCCGGCCATCAGCGACTCGGACGCAAGGCTCAGCGCCGCGGACAATGCGACGGCGATGCAGAACACCGTGGCCACCCAGCCATACTGGCTGCTCTTTTTATCCCGGTGGCCGGAACGGGTATTTTTCAAACAATCAACCTCCATGGAGGATCACACTCTATATTGCTAAGGCGGCGGCAATGGAAAAAGTAAATCTTACGGCTTAGGTACGGGTAGGATTTCCCCGCGGCGCACCTCTCGTTGCCGATGGAGGCGGTTCCCCTTTCAGCGCCGCGGCAGGGCGTCGCCGTCCCTGCGGCCCGACTGCCACTTAGTCCGCACTGCAATCCTTTTTCCATCCATATGACAGCCTAGGTGATTTCCACCACAGTCCGTCCGCTTCTTTAGCCTCTTTTGCAGACCGGGTTTCAGGAGGCGATCGCCGACATACACTCTGGCCAGAGCATCCCGCGGCGTTGTTCCTCCATTCACCCGCCCCACGCAAGGCAGGCTACATCTGCACACAGCGTTACGGCCCCGGCCGGGGCCGATGCACCGCATTGCAGGTTCAGTCATCTGCTTCGTACACAGGCCGGAATTACCTAAAGGCGTACGTCTGTGCACAACAGCAGGTCTCCACGGAAACAGGGTCGGGATAACCATGCCATTGGAAAGCGCCCTGAGTCCGCAAGCACGCGTGGCGCGCTTCCCCCCAGCACCCACCCAACACTGGGCGTATCAAGCAGGCACCAGAGGTTTCATCGGTGTGCCCTTCAGAGGATTTTTAGGCCCTCCTTAGGAAACGGCAGATCTGACTAGAATACTGCGCCGCCGCTTAGCACTCCTTAGTATAGCACGGCAGCGATAAATATACAATATTCATTGCATATACAAAATGTGAATTTTTCTTGTCCGTACCGTTCCGTTTCATGCCAAAAAAGCGAACGAAAAGCGGCTTTCCCGAACATTCGGGAAAGCCGCTCCCGGCGCCTCAGCGCCCCAGCTTCAAATAGATCTCTCTGGCACGTGCCGCCTGGCGGATATGACTGTCCACCGTCCGGCAGCAGCCGCCCACCGCCGCGGCACCCGCCCGCATCCAGCGGCGG
>DYBL01000028.1 GCA_019418625.1 Clostridiales bacterium
CGGAGATGTGTATAAGAGACAGGTTGTACAATGTCGGCGATGAATGGCCGCTTATCTCAGGAGGTATGATATGTACTCAGAGATAAGCAACCCCATGGACTACCATGTGGCTTTATACATCAGACTATCAAAGGAGGATGAAAACGAAGGACCATCCCAGAGTGTTCAGAACCAGGAATCTCTGTTGCGAGAGTTTGTTCAGCAGCACCGGCTGTCCGTCTTCGACACTTATGTAGATGACGGATGGAGCGGCACCAGTTTTGACCGTCCCAGCTTCCAGCGGATGATTGGCGACATTGAAGCCAAAAAAGTCAATATGGTCATCACCAAGGACCTTTCCCGTTTGGGCCGTGATTATATTATGACCGGCCACTATATGGAGCGGTACTTCCCGGAGCACCGGGTACGGTACATCTCCCTGCTGGACGGCATCGATACCGGCGTGGACTCCACCGCCAATGACATCACGCCCTTTCGTGCCATCATGAACGACATGTATGCCAAGGATATCTCCAAGAAAATCAAGAGCGTCAAGCGGGATAAGCAGCGGAAGGGACAGTTTATCGGCGGCAAGCCGGTGTACGGCTACAAGATGCACCCCACGGAGAAAAATAAGATCGTCATTGATGAGGAAGTGGCTCCCGTTGTGCGGCGGATTTTCGCCCTGGCCCTCTCTGGCATGAGCTGCCGGAATATCGCCGCCCTTCTCAACCAGGAGAGGGTGCCCACTCCGGCCACCTATGCCAATCTCCCAGTGGCAAAACCCGGCCCCTACACCGCCCTGTGGAGCAGTGAGCGGATCTCCGACATGTTGCAAAACGAAACCTACATCGGCAACATGGTGCAGGGACGCAGCGTGAAGATTAGTTACAAGTCTAAGAAGTGCCTGAAGCAGGACCCGGCCAACTGGGTGGTGGTGGAGGGGACCCACGAGCCTCTGGTGGATGCGGAGACTTTTCGTAAGGTACGCATGTTGGTGAACAGCCGCAGGCACACCCGGAGCCGGACCTATGACTTCCTGCTGAAGGGGCTGATCTTCTGCCACGAGTGCGGTTATCCTCTGGCGGTGCTCAACCGGAAAAACGCCAGGGGAGAGGATGTGCTGTACTTCGTCTGCCGCACCTATCAGCGGTTCACCAAGGCCGGGGTCTGCACCTGCCACTCCATCAAGGAGAAGACGGTGACCGAAGCGGTGGTCGCCAAGGTGCGGGAGGTGTGCCAGGCCTACCTGAACCCAGATGAACTGCTGCCCGTGGCTCGGGAAGCCGTGGAGAACGCCGGAAAGCAGAGCAGCCTGGAGTCGGAGCTCCAAGCGCTCCAATCCAAGATCGACAGCCTCACCGCCAACCTGGACCGGATGTACACCGACCGGCTCAGTGGATTGCTTCCAGAGGCGGACTTCCAGCGTATCTTTGGCCGGATCAAGCTGGAGCGGGAGCAACTGGAGGAAAAGCGGCAGGAACTGGAGCTGCGTCAAAAAAGCCCCGTCCGCAGCGAGGACAGGGCCAAGGAACTGGTACAGCGGTTTATCGAAACTGCCGGGGAGAGCCGGGAACTGCTGGTGAGCCTCATCGAACGGGTGGAGCTCACCGAGGACAAAGAGATCATCATCAAATTCCGCTTCGCCCAGCTGGACGAAACGGCGGAAAGCCAAAGTCCGCAAGGGATTGCGCCGCCTGAGACGGCGTAAATTTCCGGCGGAAATCGCTTACAATAGCCGGGGCGCTATGTATCCCGCATCGAAAAGCGGGCGTTGGAAAAACTGCATGCACTGATGGAGGAAACGGCCACGCCCATGCACCGCTCATCCCCTCAGCGGCAAAGCACGCCGCAGCCGACAAAATCCTGAACTTGCCAACCGGATAGTCTCATGGTATCCTGTTAAATGGCCGCGTCATACGGCCGCCGCACTTTACAAAGGAGTTCTCTTTCATGAAAATCGTAATTTTAGACGGATATACGGAAAACCCCGGGGATCTGAGCTGGGACGCCCTGGGCCAATTCGGCGAACTGACCATTTACGACCGCACCTCCCGCACAGATACGGCCGAGATCATCTCCCGCATCGGCGACGCCGAGATCGTCATCACCAACAAGACCCCCATTTCCAAAGCGGTGATCGACGCCTGCCCTGCCATGCGCTACATCACCATTCTCGCCACCGGCTACAATGTGGTGGACACCGCGTATGCCCGGGAAAAGGGCATCCCCGTCTCCAACGTTCCCACCTACGGCACCGCCGCCGTGGGACAGTTCACCATTGCACTGCTGCTGGAGATCTGCCACCATGTGGCCCACCACAGCGAAACGGTGTTTGCCGGCAAGTGGGCCAGCTGTCCGGACTTTTGCTACTGGGATTATCCCCTCATGGAGCTGGACGGAAAAACCATGGGCATCATCGGTTTTGGCCGCATCGGCCAGGCCACCGGCCGCATCGCCCGCGCACTGGGCATGGAGGTGCTGGCCACCGGCTCCCGTCCCACGGAGGAGGGGAAGGCCATCGCCCGGTACACGGATCTCGACACCCTGCTGGCCGCCTCCGACGTGATCGCCCTGCACTGCCCCCTGTTCCCGGAGACGGCGGGGATGATCAACCGGGACACCATCGCCCGTATGAAGGACGGCGTCATCCTGCTCAATACCGCCCGGGGCGGGCTCATCGTGGAGCAGGATCTGGCCGACGCCCTCAACAGCGGAAAGGTTGCGGCAGCCGGCGTGGACAGCGTCTCCTCCGAGCCCATCCGCAGCGACAACCCCCTGCTCCAGGCCAAAAACTGCATCATTACGCCCCATATCGCCTGGGGCTCCCGGGAGAGCCGGCAGCGCATCATGGACTGCACGGCAGAAAACCTGCGCGCATTCCTCTCCGGCAGCCCCATCAATACCGTCAACTAAAGCCACGCGGCGCCTGCAAAAGCAGGCGCCGCGTTTTTGCCCTTTGTTGCGTCGGTTCTGAAAAGCTGTTATAATAAAAAATATTCTTGCGGAAGGAGCCCTTTTATGGCGAAAAAACTGGTTTTGGTCACCCAGGCAGCCTCTACCTGCCCGACCTACGCCCAATGGCTGTTTCAGTTTTTCGGCTCCAACATCACGCTGGAGACCTTCAGTGTAGAGGCAAACGACTTTCCCGCCATGAGCACGGACGCCGACCTTTACATTGTGGCAGCCACATCCACCGACGCGTTCAGCCAGGTGATGGAGACCATTCCCCCTGAGCGGAAGGTGGTCTCTCCCACCATCACATTTTTTAAAAAGGAGATCGACGCCCTGCGCCAGCTGCCCAAGGGGACCCGTGCCATGCTGGTGAATCTGAGCGTGGAGATGGCCATCGAGTCCATCGCTGAGCTCAACCGGCTGGGCATCACCCAAATCGAATTCACCCCCGTCTATCCTGGCTCCAGCTATCCGCCGGATGTGGAGCTGGCCATCACCCCCGGCGAGGCATGCTACGTCCCGCCCACGGTGCTGCGGGTGCTGGATCTGGGGCCCCGGGTCTTTTCCGCAAACACCCTCATGGAGATCGCCCTGGCTCTGGGCTTCACCTGGTTCCCCAAAAGCCAGGAGTTCCGCTCCTATGCTGCCTCACTGGCCGACCCCGGCCAGAGCCTTGCCTCCCTCTGGAGCGCCAATTTGAAGACGGAGACCTATCTGGACATCCTCATGGGCGCGCTGGAGACCGGTATTCTGGGCGTGGACCGGGACGGGCGGATCTTCGCCCTTAACTCCGTGGCGGAGACCATGCTGGGCCTGCGCCGGGAGGACGCCATCGGCCAGTCCCTGACCTTTGTATGCCGGGACCTCGCCCGGCAGCTTACCGAGACCGACCGTCGGCAGAAGACCTCCCGCCTCATCCAGCTGGGAGATACCTACCTCAATCTCGCCACCGCCCCGGTGGACTGGCAGGGAGAGTGGATCGGCTGCTTTGTGCTGCTGCAGCGGTTCACGGAAGAGGAAAACCGTCAGCACCAATTCCGGCTGCAGCTCTATCACCGGGGCTATCAGTCCAAGTATGTCTTTGACGATATCATCGGTCAAAGCGACATCATGCAGCGCACCAAACAGATCGCCGCCCGCATGGCCCGCACGGAGTCGGCGATCCTGCTAACGGGAGAAAGCGGCACCGGCAAGGAGCTGTTTGCCCACTCCATCCACAATGCCTCCCGACGCCGTGATATGCCCTTTGTGGCCATCAACTGCGCCGCCTTATCTGAGTCACTGCTGGAAAGCGAGCTGTTTGGCTATGACGAGGGCGCGTTCACCGGTGCCAAAAAGGGCGGCAAGCTGGGCCTTTTTGAGTACGCCCATCGGGGCACACTGTTTCTCGATGAGATCGAAGGCATGAGCCAGACCCTGCAGGTCAAGCTTTTGCGGGTGCTGCAGGAAAAGGAATTCATGCGGGTGGGCGGCAACCGCATCATCCCCACGGACGTACGCATCATCGCCGCCTCCAACGAAGATATCCTGGAGCTGGTACATCAAGGCGCCTTCCGCAAAGACCTCTATTACCGGCTCAATACCCTCCCCATTGCCATTCCTCCCCTGCGGGACCGGGGAGAGGATCTGTTTTTGATCGCGGATCATCTGATGGGAAAAAATGGTGTCCGCTTCACTTTCTCTCCCGAAGCCCGGGACGTACTGCGGACATACCCCTGGGAGGGCAACGTGCGGGAGCTTGCAAACCTGGTGGAATACCTCTCCATGCTGGGCAAGGACCAGGTGGAGACAGAGGACCTGCCCACCTACCTGCTGGAGTCCTCCCGCCCTGCTGTAGCATCCGTCTCACCCGGCGGTCCGCCAGACTTCCAGCATCTGGCCCAAGGGCGGGAAGAGGCATTCACGTTCCTGGTGTGCGCACTGGGCTGCTCCGGCCAGGGCGTGGGCCGCGGTACCCTGCTGCGCCTGGCCCGGGAGCAGGGACTGCCCATGACCGAGCAGGAAATCCGGGACATGCTCCACACGCTGCACAGCCAGGGGCTGATCTCTGTGTCCCGTGGACGGGGCGGCAGCCGCCTTACCCGGTCGGGACTGCGGCTTTACGAGGCGCTGCGCAGTCCTCAATAAATTGGGTGAATAATTGGGTGAAGTTTCATGTCTTCACCCAATTATTTTTTCGTTTTTTCCCTGAATCTCTCCGCTTCTCCCCCAGAGTTCTTGTGCAAGCTGTTGGTTTTCGTTTTTCCAAATCGTCAAGCTTTAACAAATTGTAAACGCTTTTTCATTTTGGCACGAAGTTTGCTTTAAATAATTGGCAAAGCCACGGCGTCATATGATGAGGAGGATTACAGCATGTCTTATAATTTTGATGAAATCGTGGATCGCTCTAATAACTATGCGGCCAAGTTCCAGGAAGCGGAGCTGCACTACGGCACCAACAACGTGATCCCTCTGTGGATCGCGGATATGGACTTCCGTACGGCGCCCTGCATCGTGGACGCCATCAAGGAGCGGGCTGACCAGGGCATTTTCGGCTATACCTGGCGCACCCCCAAGTACTTTGAGGCCATCGCCGCCTGGCAGCAAAAGCGCAACGGCTGGCTGCCCGATATCTCCAAGATGGCCTTTGCCCCCGGCGTGGTGCCCGGCATGCGTATGGTGCTGACCATGTTCACCCAGCCCGGCGACAAGGTGCTCATTCAGCAGCCCGTGTACCATCCCTTTGCCGACGTGGTGAACAACACCGGCCGGCAGCTGGTGGTCAGCCCCCTGGAGCGGGATGAAAACGGCTATTACACCATGGATCTGGAGGACTTTGAGGCCAAGGCCAAGGACGGCGCCAAGTACTTCATCCTCTGCAATCCCCACAACCCTGTGGGCCGCTGCTGGACCCGGGAGGAGCTCAAGCAGGTGGGCGACATCTGCGTGAAGTACGGCGTGGAGATCATCTCCGACGAGATCCACTCCGACCTGATGCTGGACGGCCACAAGCACACCTGCATGGCCTCCGTCTCCCCGGAGATCGCCGCCATCACCACCACCTGCATCGCCCCCAGCAAGACCTTCAACCTGGCAGGCCTCCAGTCCTCCACCATCGTCTTCAACGACGAGGCCAAGAAGGACGCCTATGTGGCAGAGCTCAAGCGCATGGACATCGCCCGCAACAACTGCTTCTCCCTGGTAGCCACCATGGAGGCCTATGCCCACGGCGAGCAGTGGCTGGATGAGCTGCTGGTATACCTGGCGGACAACATGCGCTTTATCCGCAACTTCTGCGCCGAGCGTCTGCCGGAGCTCAAGCCCAACACCCCCGAGGCCACTTACCTCAACTGGGTGGATGCCCGGGCCCTGGGTATGGATGACACCGCGCTGAAGAAGTTCTGCGTGGAAAAGGCCGGTGTGGCCTTTGGTGAGGGCACCGACTTCGGTATCGGCGGTTCCGGCTTCCTGCGCCTGAACGCAGCCTGCCCCCGCAGCGTCATTGAGAAGGCCCTGACTCAAATGGAACAGGCGGTCCGCAGCCGCTGATCCAGATACAAAAGAAGCGTATAAAGAGAGGAGAAAACAAGATGGAAAACCAGAAAAAGCTTGGAGCCGCCGCGTTTTTGCCCCTGATCGTCTTCCTGGCTCTGTATGTAGGATGCGGTATCACCTTTACGCTGATGGGTATGGAAGATCCCTTCGGCCAGTTCCCCCGCCATGTGGCGCTGCTGGCCGGTGTGGCCGTGGCACTGCTGCTGGCCCCCAAGGTGAAGGTCAGTGAGAAGCTGGATGTGTTCTGCCAGAGCATGGGCAACTCCGGCGTTATGATGATCGTCCTGATCTATCTGATGGCCGGCGGCTTCCAGGGCGCTGCGGCCACCATGGGCGGCAAGGACTCCGTCATCAACATGGCTCTGCACTTCATCCCCGTCTCCCTGCTGATCCCCGGCGTGTTTTTGATGTGCTGCTTCATCTCCACCGCCATCGGTACCTCCATGGGCACCATCGCCGCCATGGCCCCCGTTGCCATCGGTGTGGCCCAGGGCGCCGGATTGAACCCCGCTATCGTGGGCGCTGCGGTCATCGGCGGCTCCTACTTCGGCGACAACCTGTCCATGATCTCCGACACCACCATCTCCGCTGCCCAGGGCTGCGGCTCTGATATGCGCGACAAGTTCCGCATGAACTTCTTCATGGCCCTGCCTGCCGCCATCATCGCCGTCGTGCTCTACGCCATTCTGGGCGGCCACGGCTCCGGCAGCATCGAGGCCGGCGCTTACAGCGTCATCCAGGTTCTGCCCTACATCGTGGTCCTGGTCACCGCCCTCATGGGCATCAACGTGGCCGTGGTTCTGTTCATCGGCATTCTGATGACCGGCATCATCGGCATGGCCCAGGGCACCGTGGGCTTCTTTGAGTGGGTCCAGGGCATCGGCGGCGGCATGAGCGATATGTTCTCCATCAGTATCGTGGCCGTCCTCATCTCCGGCATCATCGGTCTGGTCCGCTACTACGGCGGTGTGGAGTGGCTGGTCTCTGCCATCACCTCCAAGATCGGCAGCCGCCGCGGCGCCGAGTACGGCATCGGTCTGCTGTCCGGTGTTCTGTCCGCCGCTCTGGTCAACAACACCATCGGTATCATCGTCACCTGCCCCATCGCCAAGGAGATCGGCGGCAAGTACGGAATCGCTCCCAAGCGCCTTGCCAGCCTGGTGGATATCTTCGCCTGCGCCTTCCTGGCTCTGATGCCTCACGACGGCGGTATCCTGATCGTCACCGAGCTGGCCGGCTGCACGCCGCTGGACATCCTGCCCTATTCCTTCTACATGTTCGCGCTGATCATCTTCACCTGCATCACCATCCAGTTTGGTCTGCTGCGTACCCCCGAGGAGAAGGAATTCTCCAAGAAGCAGGCTGCTGCCAAGTAAATCTCCCCTTACTTAAAAAATCCGGATGCCGAAAGGCATCCGGATTTTTTCATTCAAATGTCGACCCAGGCCCGGCCGCATTGCCCCGCCCCAGGGCAATGTCCCCCTCTGGCGGAAAACTCACAGCGGTCATTGGTGCAGCGGAGGGAGGCCCGCCGGCCCAGCACGCCGTATGTACCCTCATAGCTCCGGGAGATCTTCTGATAGCGTCGATTCCCCGCGCCGTTGCTGATGCACAGAAAATCGCAGGGGGGAAGGCTGCCGCAAAAGTGGGAGTCCGTTCCATGGTGGGGCGCCTTGATGATCTGATATCCATCCAGAAAATAAGGGTGGCCGTACGCCCCTTTCGCCTGGCGCTCCAATACTTCTCCAGGCGCGTCTCCTGTCATCAGCACGCCGCCTCCCGGCGGACAGCCCTGGAACACCAGGCTCACCTTGTTCCAGTCCTCCTGCAAGGATCGTGCATAATAGCGCATGTGCCCCTGAAACTTCCGCCCGCCTGCCGTATACAGCGGCCGCATTCGCTGCACCAGACGCCCCGCTCTTTCCAGGAGGACCTCATACCCGGGCAATTGCCGGGGCAGGAGATCCAGCTGCCGGGGAAGATCCATTTCCTCTGCAAAATCCCGCAAAAGCACGTCTGCAAGGTCATTGACCGTCTGCCACACCCCCTCCCTCTCCGGGGTATCCACGCCGCGCTCCAGGCGCTCCAAAAAGCGCCGGAGGGCCGCTCTTCTCCGCCGGGTAATATCTTTGACCTCCAGCCGGGGCCACAGCACCTCATATTCCGTGCAGTCCACTGTGAACCGCTCTCCCCGATGCAAAAGCACCACATGGCCCCCGGTCTGCGGCAGCACCTGCCGCAGAAGCTCCGCCAGAGTAAACGCCGGCTTTCTGTCCAGCACTACCGCCTCCAGCAGCTCTCCCAGCAGGCTGCCGGCTACTATGTCCTGCCGGCCCGGCAGGCGCAGTCCAAACAGGTCCGGCAGATAGATCCGGTGCACCTGCGGCAGCCGGTGCGCCGGCGGCTGGCTCCGCAGGCCGGACCAGTGGTCCTTGTGAAAATGCGTCAGCAGCAGAGAGAGCCGCGCTGCACCGCAGAGCGACCGGATATCATCCCAGATCGGATCAAAATCCACCGTCCGGTCGATGCTGCCCAGGTCCACCAGCAGATGCTCCTCCCTGCCCAAAAGCAAAAAACTGTCCCCAAATTCCACATTGTACATGCGAAGTCCCATGGTCTTCCCTCTTTCTCCACGGATCTCTGCGGAAAAGAAAAGAGCGCGGCAAATTGTTTCTCCGCGCTCTTGTTTCCTTAATATCTGCGTACCACGGCAGCCACTTTCCCCAGGATCTGGGCATACGTGCCGTCAATGGGAGTGTACGCATCATTTTCCGGCAGCAGCCAGATCCTTCCGTTTTTCTGAGAAAACCGCTTGACGGTAGCCTCATCCTCCAGCAGCGCCACCACGATCTCGCCGTTATTGGCGGTTGGCTGGCGGCGCACCACCACCAGGTCCCCCGGCAGGATACCGGCCCCCAGCATGGACTCACCGCGTACCCGCAAAGCAAAATACTCGCCGGTACGTCCGCCGGTGTCAAAGGTCAGGTAGTCCTCGATGCACTCCTCCGCCAGAATGGGACTGCCGGCAGCCACGTTTCCCACAATGGGGACCCGGTCCTCCACAGGCGGCGAGGTCAGCGAAATGGCCCGCCCCTTGCCTGCGCCCTTCTCGATCACACCGGCCTCCTCCAGATGCTTGAGGTGGAAGTGGACCGTAGAGGGGGATTTCAAGCCCACCGCCTCGCCGATCTCCCGGACAGAGGGGGGATAGCCCTGCTGGCGGATACAGTCTGCAATGTAGGCATAGATTTTTTGCTGCATTTTGGAAAGCTCTGCCATAGGCGTCTCCTTTCCCCCGTTTCAAATTATGTTGACATAAGTGTATCATAATCCGCTCCAAAATGCAACATTTGTTCCAATATCTTTCTGGAAAAATTCAAAAAATTTTTTTCGCGCCGTCTGCGCTGCGCAGGAATTTTTCCTCGCTTTTTTGCCTAAAACCCTTGAAATGAGCCACCGGCTATGGTATCATTATGTTCTGTGAAATGACGATTCATGCCTTTTGCATGAACATATTGGAGGTTTTCCTATGGACGCTTTGACTCTGGTAATCACGATCCTGCAGCTGCTGTGCGGCCTTGCGATCATTCTGGTGGTTCTGTTCCAGTCCGGCAAGAGCGCCGGCCTGTCCGGCTCCATCGGCGGCGTGGCTGATTCTTTCCTGGCTAAGAACAAGGCCAAGACCATGGACGCCAAGCTGGCCCGTGCCACCAAGTGGGTGGGTGCGGTGTTCCTGATCCTGACCTTCATCCTGCTGGTGCTGCAGTAAGCAAATAAAAATCGCCTGCCATATGGCAGGCGATTTTTTTATCCCGTTCCTGTGCGGTACATGGTACGCGCCTGCGGCTCCACACCGTTGAGCGCCAGCAGCTCCTCCACAGTCACAAAGCGGTAGCCCTGGGGCGTCAGCATATCGATGATCTGGAGGGCCGCCTCTACGGAGGTGGGATAGATATCATGGAGCAATACGATGGAATTTTCCTGCACAGTCCCCATCACCGCTTCCACCACCTTGGCCGTATCGCGGCTTTCCCAGTCCCGGGGATCTACCGACCACTTGATCAGCGGTACATCCAGCAGCGCCCGCTCCTGTTCGTCCAGCAGCCCGTAAGGCGGGCGAAGCCAGTAGCTCCCCTCCCCCAGGATTTGGGTGAGCAACTGCTGGGCTCTCCCCGTTTCCTCCAGGATCGTCTGGACATTCGCTCCCTGAAGCCGCACATGGCTCCAGGTGTGGCTGCCCACCTGGTGTCCCTCCGCCTTCATGCGGCGCACCAGCTCCGGGCAGGCTGCTGCCCGCTCTCCCACCAGGAAGAAGGTGGCGCTGGCTCCCCGCTGCCGCAGGCCGTCCAGAAGGCGCTCTGTGGTCTCCGGCTGCGGTCCGTCGTCAAACGTCAGTGCCACATACTTCGTTTGTTCCGGCATGCCCGCTTCCCAGGCGCCGGCTTGTGCGGCCTCCTCCCTGTTGTATGCGCCTCCCAGCACTGCCAACAGGCAAAGCCAGATCAGCGTCAGCCAACGCTTCCCCATCTTGTCGCCTCCCATTCCTGCCTTTAGTTTGTACAGCTCCCGTGAAAAAACAGGTGGAAATCCCAGGCAAGCCGGGCAATTCACATTTTTCGGGCAGTATTCGCCTCATTTTCCGCTACAAATCGTATAATGGCGAAAAAGTTTTCCACATTGTATTGTTATTCCATCAAAAAAAGACCCTGTCTGCCAGGCAGACAGGGTCTTTTTTAGCTTGCTTACTTCACCAGCTCAATGATGGCGGTCTCAGCAGCGTCGCCGCGGCGCACGCCGGTACGCACGATGCGGGTGTAGCCGCCGTTGCGCTCAGCGTAGCTGGGGGCGATCTCCTTGAAGAGCTTCTTGCACACGTCCTCACGGGTGATGAAGCTCATGGCCTGCCGATAGGCAGCCAGATCGCTCTTCTTGCCGAGGGTGATCATCTTCTCAGCCAGGGGCTTGATCTCCTTGGCACGGGTGACGGTGGTTTCCATCTTCCCGTTGTCCAGGAAATCGGTGACCTGCTGACGCAGCATCGCCATGCGCTGGTCAGTGGTCTTGCCAAGCTTACGAGTTCCGGGCATTTCGGTTTCCTCCTTGTAAGGATTTTGGTCAGCCGGGGGCAGTCCCGCCGGCGTGGAATCAGTTGTTTTCTTCGTCGGCCAGGTGGAGGCCCATCATCGCCAGCTTGTTGATGACTTCCTCCAGGGACTTGCGGCCCAGGTTACGCACCTTCATCATCTCGTCCTCGGTCTTGGAGATCAGGTCCTCGACGGTGTTGATATTGGCGCGCTTGAGGCAGTTGAAGCTCCGAACGGAAAGGTCCAGCTCCTCAATGGTCAGCTCCAGCACCTTATCCCGCTGCGCCTCTGCCTTCTCCACCACGGTGGGCTTGCTGCCCACGTTCTCAGAAAGGTCGGTAAAGAGGGTAAAGTGATCGCACAGGATCTTGGCGCCCAGGGACACAGCGTCCCGGGCGGAGATGGTGCCGTCCGTCCAAACCTCCAGCGTCAGCTTGTCGAAGTCGCTGGAAGCGCCCACGCGGGTGGGCTCCACGGTGTAGTTCACCTTATACACGGGGGTATAGATGGAGTCCACCGCGATGGTGCCGATGACGCTCTGCTGGGGCTTATTGCGGTCTGCGGGCACATAGCCGCGGCCATGGGACAAGGTAATCTCCATGTTCAGCGTGGCGCCATTGTCCAGCGTGGCGATGTGCAGGTCGGGGTTGAGCACCTCGACCTCCCCGTCGGCCTTGATATCGCCGGCGGTGACTTCGCAGGGTCCAACCGCCTCGATGTAGACCGTTTTCACGGTCTCGCAGTGCAGCTTGGTCAGGAGGCCCTTCACATTTAAGACGATCTCCGTCACATCTTCCTTCACACCGGGAACGGTGGAAAACTCATGCTGAACACCGGCGATCTTGATGGTCGTCGGCGCGGTACCGGGCAGAGAAGAAAGCATAATACGGCGGAGCGCATTGCCCAGAGTCGTGCCGTAGCCGCGCTCCAGGGGCTCTACCACGTACTTGCCGTAAGTAGCGTCGCCCGGGGTCTCGGTGCACTCAATCTGGGGCTTTTCAATTTCGATCATGCAGTTACCCTCCTTCATCTTCTCATTGCGGCCATGCTAAGCATGCCGCCGGCAAATCGTATCATCCTCGAGGGTATCCTCCAATTACTTGGAGTACAACTCGACGATGAGGTGTTCCTCGATGGGAAGATCGATGTCCTCGCGGGCGGGTTCTGCGACGACCTTGGCCACGTTGTTCTTATCCATTTCCAGCCACTTGGGGACCACGCGGGAAGCGTTGGCCTCCAGGGAGCCCTTGAACTTATCCAGGCTGCGGGAGCCTTCCTTCAGCTCGATCACATCGCCGGTCTTCACCAGGAAGGAAGGAATGTTGACCTTCTTGCCGTTGACGGTGAAGTGGCCATGCAGCACCAGCTGACGGGCCTCGGCGCGGCTCATGGCGAAGCCCAGGCGATAGACCACGTTGTCCAGACGGGTCTCCAGGATGGACAGCAGGTTGGTACCGGTCACGCCGGCCTTCTTGTTGGCCATCTCATAGTAATCGTGGAACTGGCTCTCCAGCACGCCGTAGTAGCGCTTGGCCTTCTGCTTTTCACGCAGCTGCAGGCCATACTCGCTGAGCTTCTTGTTTCTCGCGTTGCCATGCATTCCGGGAGCGTAACCACGACGCTCGATGGAGCACTTGTCCGTATAGCAGCGGTCGCCCTTCAGGAAGAGCTTCTGGCCTTCTCTGCGGCAAAGGCGGCAGACTGCACCGGTATATCTTGCCATATTGCTTGTTACCTCCTCTTTCGATTACACGCGACGACGCTTCGGGGGACGGCAGCCGTTGTGGGGGATGGGAGTGACGTCCTTGATCATGGTCACTTCCAGGCCCACGGCCTGCAGTGCGCGGATGGCGGCCTCACGGCCCTGGCCGGGGCCCTTGACGAAGACCTCGACGGTCTTCAGGCCATGCTCCATCGCGGCACGGGCAGCCGTCTCAGCGGCGGTCTGGGCGGCGAAGGGAGTGGACTTCTTGCTGCCACGGAAGCCCAGGCCGCCGGAAGAGGCCCAGGACAGGGCGTTGCCCTGCGTATCGGTGACAGTTACCATAGTGTTGTTGAAAGAAGAACGGATATGGACCTGGCCACGCTCGATGTTCTTCTTTTCGCGGCGGCGGCGGATGACCTTCTTGCCGCCGGTAGCTTTCGCAGTTGCCATTTTCGTTCTCCCTCCTTACTTCTTCTTGTTGGCGATGGTCTTCTTGGGACCCTTGCGGGTTCTGGCGTTGGTCTTGCTGCGCTGGCCGCGGACAGGCAGGCCCTTGCGATGACGGATGCCGCGATAGCAGCCGATCTCATTCAGGCGCTTGATGTCCAGGGCGGTCTGGCGGCGCAGGTCGCCTTCGACGGTATAAGCGTCGATGGCGTCACGGAGCTGCTGCTCCTCAGCATCGGTCAGGTCCTTGACGCGGGTGTCGGGGTTGATGCCCGTCTGCGCCAGGATGTCCTTGGCGCTCTTTCTGCCAATGCCGTAGATATAGGTGAGGCCGATCTCAATGCGCTTATCCTTCGGCAGGTCAATACCGGCAATACGTGCCATACTCTTAAAGCACCTCCAATTAAATGTTAGCCCTGTCTCTGCTTATGCTTGGGGTTCTCGCAAATGACCATGACACGGCCTTTGCGGCGAATGACCTTGCACTTTTCGCACATGGGCTTCACGGACGGTCTTACTTTCATAGTCTCTAACCATTCCTTTCAGCGTTTTGTGTCATTAGCTCAACCGGCTGCAGCTTACTTGCTGCGCCAGGTGATCCGGCCGCGGGTCAGGTCGTAGGGGGACATTTCCACCGTAACCTTGTCGCCGGGCAGAATCCTGATGAAATTCATTCTGAGTTTTCCGGAAATATGTGCCAAAATCGTGTGTCCATTTCCAATGTCTACCTGGAACGTCGTGTTCGGCAGGGATTCCACCACTACGCCTTCCACTTCAATCATGTCGGATTTTGCCAAACGTTATCCCTCCTGGTCCGGATGAACCTCCTCGCGGTAATAGGCGAGGGTTCTGCGAAGCTCACTGTTTGTTATTTTTTCTTCGCCTTTGATCTTGCCGGAAAGCCGGGTCTCATCCTCCGCCACAAAGAGCACATGCTTGCGCTTTTTGCGCTTGGGTGACTCCACTTTCCTGGACTTTCCGTCCGCCAGCAGCAGGTACTCCCCCTCCGTGGCAAGCACCACGAAGAGCTTTCCCTGATCTCTGCCGGCAGCGGATCGAACGATATTTGATCTTGCAATTTCCATACGTGTACGCTGCCTCAGATAGCGGGAGCCGTCAAAATCTCCGGCTCGCCGTCGGTGATGAGGATCGTGTTTTCGTAATGGGCTGCCCACTTTCCGTCCAGCGTCTTCACCGTCCAGCCGTCACTGAGCTGCTGGATGGCGGCGCTGCCGGCGTTCACCATGGGCTCGATTGCAAGTGTCATGCCGCGGAGGAGCCTGGGCCCCCGGCCGGGATGTCCGTAGTTGGGGACCTCCGGCGCCTCATGCATGGCCGTGCCGATCCCGTGTCCCACAAACTCCCGCACAACGGAGTAGCCGTGGCTTTCCACATATTGCTGAATGGCTGCGGAAATATCCAGCAGCCGCTTGCCTTCCCTGGCCTGGCGGATCCCCTCAAAAAAGCTCTCTCTGGTCACATCGATCAGATCCTGCGCTTCCGGGGAGATGGTGCCGCAGGGGAAGGTGGCCGCACAGTCACCGTGGAACCCTCCGATATAGGCGCCCACATCCACGCTGACGATATCGCCGTCCTGCAAGACCCGTTTGCCGGGGATGCCGTGGATGATCTCGTCGTTGACGCTGATGCACACGCTGGCCGGATAGCCGTTATAATGGAGGAAGGACGGGACCGCGCCCTGCTTGCGGATGAAATGCTCCACTGCACGGTCGATCTCCTGGGTTGTCACGCCGGGTCTTACCATTTCCCCTGCCAAGGCACGGGCAGCCGCGGTAATTTTTCCGGCCCGGCGCATGAGTTCGATCTCGTGGGAGGATTTGAGGGTAATCATACGCTCATCTCCCCAGTACGTGGAGGATCGCCTGGGAGGTCTCAGCCACGGTGGGCTGGTTCTCCACAGACTTCAGGAGGCCGCGCTCTGCGTAGAAGTCCTTCAGAGGCTCAGTCTCCTTATGATAGACCTCGAGCCGTGCCTTGACGGTCTCGGGTTCATCATCGTGACGCTGAATCAGCTTGCCGCCGCACTTGTCGCACACGCCCGGCGTCTTGGGAGGTACGGCCACCAGATGATAAGTGGCGCCGCAGTGCTCACACACCCGCCGGCCGGTCATGCGCTCCATGATGGTCTCGTCGGAGATCTCAATGGAGATCACGTCGTCAAACACGATCCCGGCCTTCTCCAGAGCCTCAGCCTGGGCGATGGTGCGGGGCACTCCGTCCAGGATGTAGCCGTTGACGCAGTCGTCGGCGGCCACCCGCTCGGTAATGATGCCGATGATCACGTCATCGGGCACCAGCTTACCGGCTTTCATATAGCGCTCGGCCTCCAATCCTGTGGGCGTGCCCTCTTTGATGGCCGCCCGCAGGATGTTGCCGGTGGAGATGGTAGGGATATTCAGCTCTTTGCACAGGATCTCGGCCTGTGTGCCTTTGCCGGCGCCGGGGGCGCCCAGCAGAATCAGTTTCATGAAGAAAACCTCGCTTATTCCAGGAAGCCCTTATACTGACGCATCAGCATCTGGGACTCCAAAGCCTTCACGGTCTCCAGCGCCACGCCGACCACGATGATGACGGAAGTACCGCCGATGGCCAGGTGGTCATTGCCCACGATCTTGCCCACGATCAGGGGGCAGATGGCGACAATGCCCAGATAGATGGCGCCGAACAAGGTGATCTTGTTCAAAACCTTACGGATAAAGTCCACCGTGGGCTTGCCGGGCCGGAAGCCGGGGATAAAGCCGCCCTGCTTCTTCAGGTTGTTGGCGATCTCCACGGGGTTGAACTGAATGCTGGAATAGAAATAGCTGAAGCCAATGATCATGATGAAGTACACCACCATGTAGATGATGGACTTGGTATCAATGGCGTTGTAGATGGCATAGGCCACGGGGCTCTCTTCCTTCGTGGGGATCCCGATGAAGGTCCACACGGTGATGGGCAGAGAGGCGATGCTCTGGGCGAAGATGACAGGCAGAACGCCGGACATGTTCACCTTCATGGGCAGGTGCGTGCTCTGGCCGCCGTACATCTTCCGGCCGACCTGACGCTTGGCATACTGCACGGGGATGCGGCGCTCGGCGTCATTGATGAACACAATGAACACCACCAGGGCCAGCATAGCCACCACCAGCACCGCCACCCACAGCCAGTTGATGGCTGCCTGGCTGCCGAAGGTGATCCCCTGGGAGACCATGACGGGCACCCGGGAGAGGATACCGGCAAACAGGATGATGGAGATGCCGTTGCCCACACCGAACTCGGTGACCTGCTCGCCCATCCACATCACGAAGGAGGAACCGGCGATGAAGGTCACGATGATGACCAGGGCGGGCCAGATGCCGTCCGCTCCGGCCTGGAGCAGATCGGCGTTGCGCATCATGAAATAGTAGCCCACAGACTGCAGGATCGCGATCGCCACGGTGGTATACCGGGTGATGGACTGGATCTTCTTGCGGCCTTCCTCGCCGCCGTCCCGGGCCAGCCGCTCCAGAGAGGGAATGGCCACAGTCAGCAGCTGGATGATGATGGAGCTGTTGATATAGGGCTGGATGCTCAGGGCAAACACCGTGGCGTTGGCAAAAGCGCCGCCGCTCATCACGTTGTAAAGACCCAGGATGGTCGCGCCCATCTGATCGAGATAGGCGGCCAGCAGATCCGTGTTCACATAAGGAACCGTGATGGCGTTGCCGATGCGAAAAATCAGAAGGATGAGGAGTGTAAAGATGATCTTCTTCCGCAGCTCGGGGATGCCCCACGCCTTGCGAATCGTCTGGATCACGTTACATCACCTCTGCCTTTCCGCCAGCTGCCTCGATAGCCTCCTTGGCAGAAGCGGAGAAAGCAGAAGCCTTGACGGTAACCTTCTTGGACACCTTCCCGTTGCCCAGGACCTTGTAGCCATACTCGCACTTGGAGAGGATGCCCTTGGCCAGCAGCGCCTCGGCAGTAACGGTCTCGCCATCCTCGAAGGCATTCAGCGCATTGAGGTTGATGATCTCCAGGGGCTTTGCAAAAATGTTGTTGAAGCCGCGCTTGGGGATACGGCGGGCCAGAGG
>DYBL01000029.1 GCA_019418625.1 Clostridiales bacterium
CGCCACAGCAGGTGCAGGATGGAGAGACGGAACAGACACCGCCCCAGCCGGTGGATGATGCGCAGGCCGATGACCAGGAGACCGAGGGTGAGACCGATGGTCAGGAGGCGGAAGCGGATGCACCGCAGACCCCGGAGGAGCCTGCCCAGGGTCAGCCCGCCGCTGAGGCCGGCATGGAGCTGAGCCGTACGGACTTCACGCTCTCTTCCGCCGGCAGCAAATATCAGCTCAAGGCCACAGGTGCCCCGGACAAGTGCACGTTCGTGAGCTCTGATCCGAAGGTGGCCACTGTGGCGGAGGACGGCACCATTACCGCCGTGGCACCGGGCACAGCCATCGTCACCGTGACCAGTGGTACCGAGAGCCGCACCTGCATCGTGCGCTGCAACTGGAAGGCCCAGGAGAAGCCGGAGGAAAAGCCTGCAGAAAAGCCGGAGGAGAAACCCGCGGACACGTCTGTGGATCTGAAGGCTTTCTATGATGCCACCATTGCGGCCCACACCTTCCAGACGCTGCAGGAGTTCACCGGCGATGTGCTGGAGACCTACTACCCCGGCATGGGCGATATTGATACGAAGCAGTGCCTCGTCATGGGCACCATGATGAGCATGAACAACGGAGAGTTCTGTCTGGTGGAAGTGACCAACAGCGCGGATGTGGATACGGTCAAGGGCATCTTCCAAAGCCGCATCGATTACATGGCGGAAACCGGTGCCTGGTACCCCGGCCCCACGGAGCTTTGGACCAACTCCAGCCGGGTAGTCTCCAACGGCAATTATGTGATGATGGTGGTGCACGAGGACTGCGATACCATCGTGGAGGAGTTCAACGCGCTGTTTTGATGTGCGCAAAAAGGGCAAAAACGGTCAAATGCCGTTTTTGCCCTTTTATTTTGGAAAGAGTGGATGCAACCTGCATATTTCCGGGATTCATGGCTTGTCAAAAGCTGAACAATCTTGTAAAATAGCCCACAGGAACAAAAACGGAGCGATGGATATGCAGGAATTTTCGCCCAACGGCGGGGAGATCTCCCGCGAATTTTTGAATATGCTGGGGCAGAGCACCGGGGAGTACTATCTCTTTGTGAACTGCCTGGAACAGACAGTCTGCTTTTCCGAAAACATCCTGGAGGCGCGGGAGCTTTTTTGTCTGGAGGATGCGGTGTGCACGCTGGAGGACTGGCGCCGGCGAATGGATCCCCGGGACGGCGAGCGCTTTTCCGAGCTTTTTGCCGCCTTGCTCGGAGGAGAGCGGGATACATTTGATTTCAGCTATCGGTCCGGAGCGGGCAGGCGGCAAAACCACTGGGTCCACGCCTGGGGCAAATGCAACCGGGACCGCAGCGGCAGACCGGATTTTATTTTTGGACGCCTTTCATGTCTGGGACGGGGCAGGGAGGAGATGTCCCTGCCCGCTTTCCGCAGCCGGGACCTGAAAAAGGAGATCTCCCGCCTGCTCAAAAGCGCGGTGCCGGGATATCTGCTTTTGGTGGGCGTGGACAATCTCAAGTCCATCAATCTGAAAAACGGCCGGGACTTCGGAGATGCGCTGCTGAAAGCTGTGGCCCGGGTGCTGGCAGACGAGACACCGGAGGGAACGCGGATCTTTCGGGTCAACGGGGACTGGTTCGCCGTGACCCTGCCCGGGACGGACGAACCGGCGGTGGAGACTCTTTTTGGAAGACTGCGTGAACGTCTGGAGGGGCGGTGCACCCTCTCAGGGGGCTGCGTTTCCTTTATGGATTATCATGTACCGGACGGAGATACACTGCTGCAATACGCGGAGAGCTCTCTGGAATCTGCAAAGGCCAACGGAAAAAACCGGCTGAGCTTTTTTTCTCCGGAGGACTACGAGCAAAAGCTCAAGGCCATGGAGCTGCGGGAGGACCTGCAGCGGAGCGTGGCCCATGACTTTTCCGGGTTTACGGTGTGCTATCAGGTGCAGGTCCGCTCCGAGTCCTACCATGTTTACGGTGCGGAGGCACTTTTGCGGTATACGGCGCCGCTGCGGGGAGAGATCCCGCCGACGGAATTTGTGCCCGTGCTGGAGCAGACCGGACTGGTCTACCCCGTGGGCCTTTGGGTCATGGAGCGGGCGCTGGAGCAGTGCCGCCGGTGGCGCAGCGTGCTGCCGGAGTTCCATGTGGGTGTGAATATGTCGTACCGCCAGCTCAGGGACGCATCCATCGAGCAGGATGTGCTGGAGCTTCTGCGCCAGAGCGGGCTGCCGGGCAGCGCGCTGACCATTGAGATCACGGAGAGCATGCAGCTTCTGGACTATCCCCATCTCAACCGCATCTTCCGCAGATGGAAGGATCAGGGCATCGAGATCTCCGTGGATGACTTTGGAACAGGATATTCCAGCCTGCACCGGCTGCAGGAGATGGAGATCGATGAGATCAAGATCGACCGGTGTTTTGTGAGCAGTATTGAAAAGAGCGCGTATAACTACCGCCTTTTGAGCAATATGATCGAGCTGGCGGACAGCTGCGGTATCCGGGTCTGCTGCGAGGGTGCTGAGACGCAGACGGAGCTTCGGGTGCTGGAAGACCTCCATCCCTCACTGCTGCAGGGCTTTTTGTTTTCCGGTCCATGCTCACCGGAAGAGTTCACCGACCGGTTCGTCCGCTCCGGGCCTGTCTTTACGCCGCAGGAGCCCGTGAAGGCGCAGGACGTGCTGCCGCGGGCCGGGGCGCTGCTGCCGGGGGAGGAGGAGATCGCAAGGACCATCCTGGAGGCGGAAAACGATATTTTCTATCTCAGTGACATGGATACCTATGAGATCTACTATCTCAATCCTGCGGGGCAGAAACTCTTCGGCGTCCGGGACTACCGGGGACGCAAGTGCTACAAGGTGCTCCATGGAGCGGATGCGCCCTGTGATTTTTGCACCAATGCCTGTCTGCGGCAGGATTCCTTTCATATTTGGGAAAATCAAAACACCTATTGCGGGCGGCGTTTTCTGCTCAAGGACAAGCTGGTTAACTACATGGGAAAGCAGGTACGGCTGGAGGTCGCTCTGGATATTACCAAGCAGGAGTACCTCAGTCCCACAGCCAAGGAGCGCCTGGCATTTGCGGATAAGATCGCGGGATACATGCATGCCCTTGCCCATCATGCCGACTATGGAGAGGCGGTGCATCAGGCGCTGTCCTCCGTGGGAGAGTTTTACCTGGCTGACCGGGCCTATTTGTTTGAACCCAGTGAAAAGCAGGATGGCAGCTGGAATAACACCTTTGAATGGTGCGCGCCCAATGTCCTTCCCCAGCGGGAGAGCCTGCAGGAGGTACCGCAGGACACGGTCCGCCGGTGGATGGCTCAGTTTGAGAAGGATCAGTCCGTGATCATCTACAATCTGGCCCCGCTGCAGGAGAGCGCCCCTCTGGAGTGGGAGATCCTGCAGCGTCAGGGCATCCAGCGGCTTATTGCCGTACCCATCCGGGACGGAGGCGAGACCATCGGCTTTATCGGCGTGGACAATCCCCGTTACTCCATCCGGGACGATACCCAGGTGCGGGTGCTGGCCAGCTTTCTTCTGGCCCGTATCCGGCAGGACCGCAACGAGCACCGGTATCAGGCGCTGCTGCGCTCTGCCAATCAGGACTTGCTGTGGTCTCTCGGCGTAGGCTTTTGGACGCTGCAGATCTGGAAGGCAGAGCAGCGGCAGGAGATGATCGCAGACGATTTCATGCGCAGTCAGCTGTGCATCAAGGATACGGCCAGCCTGGAGGCGTGCAGTACATATTGGTACAACGGGATCGCGGAGGAAGACCGCGGCAGAGTGGAAACCGCGCTGCGGGAGATGGCGGAGACGGGAAAGACCGTCCAGACGGAATTTACCTGGAATCATCCCCGCCGGGGAAGGATCCGCCTGCGGTTTTCCGGAATGCTGCTGGAACGGACAAAGGCCTCCTGCACGCTCAAGGGCTACTGCCGGATCCTGGATCCTTTCTGTCCGGCGGAAAACGAGGACGGGACATCTCCCGATATATAAAAATCAGAGGACACGGTGTGCAGCCGTGTCCTCTGATTTTGACCTATAAAAGCACTCAGCCCGCGAAAGAGGCATTTGCTCCGGCGCGCAGATGCGCCTGAGCCCAGTCACCCAGGTGCTGATTGATCCATCTTGCAATGAAGCCCACCAGCAAAGCGGAGATCAGCGTCCCTTCCCGGACACCGGTCAGGGCACCGTAGAGAAGGAAGCCCAAAACGGCAGCAGAGATCGCCATGGTCAGATCTACGGCCACTTTGGTTTTGCCGAAATCTTTATTCCAAGTGATGGAAATGGCCTTGATGGTGCACTCTCCCGGCAGCATGACTACGCTGGCTGCCATTTCCATGAAGATACCGACCCCAAGAACCAGGCAGCCAACCAGCAAGCAGATCACCTTTACAGGGTAGGATTCCGGGGAGAGAAACCACAAAGACCCCATGGAAAGGTCAATAAACAGGGAAAAGCCCAAAGAGACCGGCAGTTGAAGCCAGAATTGCCGGGGAAACCGCCGCCCCAAAATGACCAGCTGGATCACAATAAGCAGCAGAGAATAGAAAAGGGTGAACATTCCCAGAGAAAGGGGGAATCCTATGCTCAGTGTGTATGGAATGCTGGAAATGGGGGATGTGCCCAATTCCGCCTTTGTGATCAGGCTGATGCCAAGCGAGTTGACGTACAGCCCCAAGATGAAAAATAGATATCTGCGGATCAATTCCTGTTTGCTCACTGTAAAACCTCCGTGTCGATCATGCTTTCACAAACAGTTCGGAGAGATCGAATCAGCACCTGCCGCTGGGATTCATCCAGCCCGGAGAGAACCTCCGCCTCCAGCCGGGAGAAGGTCTCCTGCACCTGCTGATGCTTGCTGCGGCCCAGCTCCGTCAGATACACATACTGCGTGCGGCGGTCGCCTTCCCGCGTATCCCGCCATATCAGTCCCTTTTCCTCCATCCGCGCCAGGAGCCCCGTCAGTGTGGCCGGGTCGATCTGGCAGCCGGCCGCCACTGCCTTTTGGGCGCTTCCGTCGTGCAGGCCCAGGTAGTCCAGGACCTTTGGCTGGCCGGAGGTGAGCCCTTCCCGGCTCAGTTCCGCCATGACCCGGCGATGGAACAGGCTGTGGGCAGCCATCAGAAGATAGTGAAAGCTCTGGTCCATGAGGATCCTCCAAACTATTTGTATACAAATTATTTGTATACAAATATAATATAGAATCCGGAAGAAACTGTCAAATAAAACCTCCTGCTGTTTTGAAATTTTTTCGGAAACGAAAGAAAGAAAAATCGAAAACGCGGAGAGACCATAATAAAAATTTATAGATATATGAAGATAAATAATTTCATTTTTTACCGTTGCTGGATTATAATGCCACTGACTGTTTGAGAAAAGAGAGGCGGAATCATGTTGGAATTTTTGAAAAAGCACGGACAGGGGATCCTTCTTTGTCTGGTGATCGCTGTGCCGTCCTGGTTTTTGGGAAAGGCGTTCCCCATCATCGGCGGCGCTGTGATCGCAATTTTGGCCGGTATGGTAGTGACGCTGCTGCTGCGTGACAAGTCCGGTATGGAGCCGGGCATCCGGTTCGTTTCCAAAAAGGTCCTGCAATGGGCCGTGATCCTGCTGGGATTTGGTATGGATCTGAACGTGGTGGTGCAGACTGGCCGGCAGTCCCTGCCCATCATTGTGTGCACCATCTCCGTGTCGCTCCTGGTGGCCTTTTTCCTGCGCAGATGGATGCGGATCCCCGGCAAAGTGGCTACGCTGGTAGGCGTGGGCTCCTCCATCTGCGGCGGTTCCGCTATTGCGGCTACGGCGCCGGTCATTGACGCAGACGAAGAAGAGGTGGCTCAGGCCATTTCCGTCATCTTCTTCTTTAATGTCCTGGCGGCGCTGCTGTTCCCGGCACTGGGACAGGCCATCGGCTTTGACACCACTTCCGGTGAGGCGTTCGGCATCTTTGCCGGTACGGCTGTGAACGATACTTCCTCCGTCACCGCCACCGCCGCTACCTGGGACAGCATGTGGAACCTGGGGTCTGCGACGCTGGACAAGGCGGTGACAGTAAAGCTCACCCGGACGCTGGCCATCATCCCCATCACCCTGGTGCTGGCGTTCCTGCGGACCCGCCGGGAAAAGCAGGATGGCGGAAATCGGGTGGATTTCAAGAAGATCTTCCCGTTCTTCATCCTGTTCTTCATTGCCGCATCCATCGTGACCACCGTAGCGGTGCACTTTGGCGTGTCCGCGTCGGTGTTTGACCCCGTCAAGGAATTGAGCAAGTTTTTGATCGTGCTGGCTATGGCGGCCATCGGCTTGAACACCAATATCGTCAAGCTGGTTCGCAGCGGCGGAAAGCCCATCGCCCTGGGCGCCTGCTGCTGGATCAGCATCACGGCGGTGAGCCTGCTGATGCAGCATTTGCTGGGGCTGATGTGATCTGAGAAAAGACGCGGCGAAAGCCGCGTCTTTTTTTCGGACCGCAGTGAAAAATAACGAAATTGTAATGATTCTGTTGTTGACCTGGCGGCAAAATGGGATATTATGGTACGTATAAAGTTTAGCCGACCTGCGGCGAAAGGAGGGGGAGCGCATGCGTTTATACAGCGGCGGCGGGAAGCGGCTGCCTGAAAAGCGCCGCGCGGCTCCGGCGCACAGGGGCGGCAAACGGCTGGCTCCCTCCCGGCACAAGACGGCCCTTCTGGCACCTGTGGCGCTGCTGGCTGCCGGCGGCGTGACGCTGTCCGCCTGGCTGATGACAGAGGGAAAGCTGCCCGGCGGTTTCTGGCCCGAAGAGGCCACAGACATAACGGAGATCACCGGACCGGCGGAAACACCGCCCGATACAGAGCAGGCACCGTCCGATCCAGGAGGAACAGTGCCCGAGAATGTGCCGGAGGACGACCGCTTTATTCTCAGCTTTGCCGGAGACTGCACGCTGGGGGCGGAGCATACGGCCTGGAGCAAGACCGGCAATTTCCCGGATGTGGTGGGCAGTGACTACGCCTATCCCTTTTCCGGGGTGCGGGAGATACTGGCGCAGGACGATTTTACATTTGTCAACCTGGAGTGCGCCCTGACGGATCACAACGTCCCGGCGGATAAGACCTATCGTTTCCGGGGACTGCCGGAATACGGAGAGATCTTAACGGCGGGCAGTGTGGAGGCGGTGACCCTGGCCAACAACCATAGCCAGGATTATGGCGCTGCCGGACTGAAAGAGACCCGCCAGGTGCTGGAGTCCCTCGGGATCTCCGCCGGCGGCGACGGCGAGACGTTTCTCTATACCACGGAGCGGGGGCTTCGGGTGGGCGTCTATACAGCGTACCATATCGGGCGGCAGGGGATCCGGCAGGCCATCTCCTCTTTGCAGGAACAGGGAGCGGAGGTGATCGTGGCGGCGTTCCATGCCGGCACGGAGGGATCTTATCAGCCCACGGACTTCCAGCGTCAGATGTTCCGCTATGCGGCGGAGTGCGGCGCCCAGATCGTCTATAACAGCCATCCCCATGTGCTGCAGCCCATGGAGTACTGGGGTGAGAGCGTTATCTTTTACAGTCTCGGAAATTTCTGCTTCGGCGGTAACCGCAACCCCACCGATAAGGACACGGCCATTTTGCAGGTGACTGTGGAGCGGCAGGAGGACGGCACGGTGACATTGGCGCAGGTGGATGCCCTTGCGTGCTCTGTTACCAGCACCAGCGGCCGCAACGACTATCGCCCGTGCCTTTATGCGCCTGACAGCGCAGGGGCAAAACGGGTGGAGCAGAAGCTCGACGGGACCTATCGGCCCAAAACAGCTGCACCGGCGACACCGGATGTAGCCGCCGGAGAGCAGACGGCAAAAGCGGAAAATCTGGCTGCTTCCATAACATAAGAAACATAAGAAACCGGCACGCCTCACAGGTCGTGCCGGTTTCTTGCCTTTTGCTGGCAGTTGGCTCCTATTATATAATGGGGCTGATTGTATTTTGGCGGACCGTTGCCTTTTTCCAATATTCCGGTATAATAAAAGACGACTGTATCGCATACAAAAATTTTTAAAAATAATTGTTCCAAAGCACAATGGAGGAAGCGGTATGTTGATAGCGAAGGAGACGGCGCTGTCTATTGTACAGGAAATGAAGGCAGCGGCCGGGTGCGACATCAACCTGATGGACGATACAGGGCGGATCGTGGCCAGTACAGACCAGGCACGCATGGGACAGATCCACGCCGGGGCCAGGGAGCTTTTGGAAAAGGGGCTGGACCGACTGGTGGTCTATGAGGATGCACCCCGGCAGGGGACGCTCCGCGGGGTGAACCTGCCCATCCGCATGGAGGGCAGAGCGGCGGGGGTTATCGGGATCACCGGAGCGCCGGAACGGGTGGAGGCACCGGGCGGCGTCATCCAGCGAATGACGGAGATCCTGCTGCGGGATGCACAGCGTCAGCAGCAGGAGATGCTGCTGGAGGACGCCCGGCAGTGCTTTATCGAAAGCTGGCTTTTCTCCCAGGAGAGCGATCCGGCGGAACTGGAGCTGCGGGGACATCTGCTGGGCA
Organism: Clostridiales bacterium; assembly: GCA_019418625.1. Taxonomy (GTDB): domain Bacteria; phylum Bacillota; class Clostridia; order Oscillospirales; family Oscillospiraceae; genus Oscillibacter. Next base: position 8,530 of record DYBL01000029.1, read on the forward strand.
TCGACATTACCCGGCCGTGGACAGCGGTACTGCTGGAACTGCGGGGAGAGGGAGAAAACGGCACAGGCAAGGAACTGGACAACGCCCGGGCGCTGACGAAGATCCGCCCCATCCTCCGCCGGGAGGACGCGCTGTGCGCCGTGGTGAACCAGCGGATCTTGATGCTGTTTGAAAGTCAGGGCAGACATGCCGGTTTGCTGCGCGTGGATCGGATCCGCAGCGAAGTGGAGTCCGCCTGCGGGGTGAAAGTATGCGGAGGTATCAGTGCCGGCGGACGGCGTGGGCTGGAGGTACGGCTTTGCTATCAGGAGGCGCGTACTGCATGTCTTGCGGCCCGCTCCGGCGGCGGGATCTTGTTTTACGATCAGGCTTCACTGGAGTTTTTGGCCAGGAGCATCCCGCCTGCCATCCGCCGTGATGTTTTGGAGCGGGTGCTGGGTGCCTGCCCGATGCAGGAGCGGCGGGAGCTGATGGAGACTGTCCGTCTGTATTTTCAATGTGACGGGCAGACAGAGCGGATGGCCGCCGCGCTGTATATCCATAAAAATACGGTACACTACCGGCTGCAAAAGCTGAAGGAAAAAACCGGGTACAGTATTCGGGTGCCGAAGGAGAGCGTCCTTTTGTGCCTTTGCGAGCTGTTTTCCCGGCAGGAGGAAGTATATAAGGAGGCGTAGCAACATGTCGATCCATACGGATGCAAAAACGATTCTGGAGACGGCCCTGCGTGCCTGCCGCCCGGACAAAGCGGTGCGCCGGGCGCTGGAGGGTCGGGCGTTTTCAAAAGGGCGCATTGTTCTGGTGGCTGCCGGAAAGGCCGCCTGGCAGATGGCCTACTGTGCAGCCCAGGTACTGGGCGAGCGGCTTTCAGAGGGCGTAGTGGTGACCAAGTACGGCCATGGCATGGGGCCCATTGCCCGCTGTCACATCTATGAGGGCGGCCATCCGGTCCCGGATGAAAATTCCTTCCGCGGAACGGAAGCGGCCATAGCCCTGGTGAAGGACCTCACCGAGGAGGACACCGTGGTGTTTTTGCTCTCCGGCGGCGGCTCGGCACTGTTTGAGAGCCCGCTGATCCCCGGAGCGGAACTGGCGGAGCTGACGGAGGCCATGCTGACCAGCGGGGCGGACATCGTGGAGATGAATACGGTGCGCAAGCGGCTGTCTGCGGTCAAGGGCGGCCGGTTTGCCCGGCTGTGCGCACCGGCACAGGTGTTTGCTGTGGTCCTGTCGGATATTCTGGGCGACCCGCTGGATATGATCGCCTCCGGTCCTGCCTGTCCGGACGCCTCCACCTGCGCCGATGCCTTTGCTGTGGCGGAGAAGTACCGGCTGCCTCTGTCTCCGCAGGCCAGGCAGCTGCTCTCGGTGGAAACGCCCAAGCAGTTGGATAATGTGGAGACGGTCATCACCGGCAGTGTCCGGGAGCTTTGCGCGGCGGCGGCCGGTGCCTGTCGGGAGCTTGGCTATCGCCCCGTACTGCTGACAGACCGCCTTTGCTGCGAGGCGCGGGAAGCAGGCTCGTTCCTTTCGTCCGTTGCCCGTACCCACGACGAAGACGGGGAATCCCTGGCCTTTTTGGCAGGCGGCGAGACGGTAGTGCATCTGACCGGCTCCGGCCTGGGCGGGCGAAATCAGGAGCTGGCTCTGGCTGCCGCACCGGGGATCGACGGCATGGCGGACACGGTGATCTTCTCCGTCGGTTCTGACGGTACGGACGGCCCCACGGACGCTGCCGGCGGCATGGTGGACGGCATGACCATGGAGCGCCTGCGCAGAGCGGGGCTTTCCGTACACCGCGTTCTGGCGGACAACGATGCCTACCATGCGCTGGACGCCGTGGGTGGACTGATCCGCACCGGTCCCACCGGTACCAATGTAAACGACGTGGCGGTGGTACTGCTGCGCCGGGGCAGACGCTGAGCCCTTCCCCCCGTCAAAGGAACAAGTTTCGCCGCCGGAACCTGGTATACTGCCCGTAGTATCGATGATATGGGAGGAAATGCCATGAAGAAAATGCTGACCCACGTGCTGTTTTTGTGCGCAGTCGCGGCGGCAGGGAACTTCACCGGAGAGGTCCGTGCTTCCGCACTGCCGGAGGGGCTTTACTACCTGGAGGCGGAGGTGGCGGAGCAGCGGGCGGACTATGCGGTGTTCGGCACAGTGGACGGCGATGGGCCTACGGAATGCACTTATACGCGGGAAGGAAGGTACCGGGAGGATGTTCCGTATCTTCTGACCATGGACACCATGGGAACGGCGGCACCGGAGGATGATGAGATCCTGGTGGTCTGGCAGTGTGCGGATGGCCGCTGAGGCCGCTTGACATTCTCCACGGGGGTTTGCTATCATACATATACCCCTATTGGTATTGGAGGCGGCACAATGAGACAGTGTATGGACGCCGAGAACCTGCACCGGCGGCTGCGCAAAATTATGGGACAAGTGCAGGCCATTGACCGGATGGTGGACGAGGACGTGCCCTGCGAGGATGTTCTGGCGCAGATCAACGCGGCAAAGTCCGCGCTGCACCGGTGCGGTCAGGTGGTGCTGGAGGGACATATCCAGCACTGTGTCCGTGACGGCATCGAACACGGGGACGCGGACAAGACCATTGCCAGCTTTACCAAAGCGGTGGAGCGATTTGCCAATATGCGCTGAAAAGACGGCTGCCCGACGGGCGGCCGTCTTTTTCTTGACACAGGGGAGCCTCTATGATACTTTATACCTATACCCCCATAGGTATAAAGGAGGAGAACTATGGAACATCTGGAGAAGCTCCTGGATTGGGGCGGCACGAAGCGGGATATCGTGTTTTTGGCTGTGTCGGCCCTCTCTCTGCTTGCCAGCGGCTTTCATCTGCTGCCGCTGCCCTTTGATGCGGCATGGGTCGCCATCGTGCTGTGCGGCGTGCCCATCATTCTGGAGGCGGTCATCGGCCTTGTGACGGCCTTTGATATCAAGGCGGACGTGCTGGTCTCCATGGCGCTGGTGGCCTCTGTGGCCATTGGAGAGGACTTTGCCGCCGGAGAGGTGGCCTTTATCATGCAGTTGGGCGCTCTGCTGGAGGACCTGACCGTGGCCCGTGCCCGCTCGGGTATTGAAAAGCTGGTGCACCTGACCCCGCGCACTGCCCGGGTGCTTACCGCACAAGGAGAGCGGGTGGTCCCGGCCCAGCAGGTACAGGTAGGGGACCTGGTGCGGGTCCTGCCGGGGGAGACCATTCCTGTGGACGGTGTCATCACCGCAGGCAGCACCTCGGTGGACCAGGCAGTGATGACCGGGGAGTCTGTTCCGGTGGACAAAGGCGTGGGAGACAAGGTCTCCAGCGGTACGGTCAACCAGTTTGGCTCCTTTGATATGCGTGCTTTGAAGGTGGGGGAGGACAGCTCCATCCAGCGGATGATCCGCCTGGTGCAGTCCGCGGACGCGGGAAAGGCCAAGATCGTCGGCCTGGCAGACCGCTGGGCCACCTGGATCGTGGTCATTGCCCTGGCCGCGGCGGCGCTTACCTGGGTTGTCACCGGCGAGATCCTCCGGTCTGTGACGATTCTGGTGGTGTTTTGTCCCTGCGCACTGGTCCTGGCTACCCCAACGGCCATTATGGCCGCCATCGGCAACGCCACCCGGCACGGGCTGCTGGTCCGGGAGGGGGATGCACTGGAACGGCTGGCTGGCGTTGGATTCGTGGCTTTCGACAAGACCGGGACGCTCACGTACGGGACTCCTCATGTGGTCGGATTGGAGAGCCTTTCACCCTGCTTTTCCAGAGAAGAACTCTATGGGCTGGCCGCAGGTGCAGAGGCCCGCTCTGAGCATCCGCTGGGCAAGGCGCTGGTATCCAGTTACCGGCAGGAGACCGGGCGTGCGCCTTCCGAGGCGGAGGAGTTCACCATGCGGCCCGGACAAGGCGTCACGGCCCGGGTGGAGGGCCATTGGGTGGCTGCCGGGAATGAGGCCCTGCTGGAGAGTCAGGGGACGGGCATTTCCACTCAGGCAGCCGCAGCGGCACAGGAGTATATGTCCCGGGGCTGCACGGTCATCTACCTGGCGGTGGATGGTTCCTTTGCCGGCTTTGCGGCACTTGCTGATACCGTGCGCCCTCAGGCGGCGGACATGGTGGCGGCGCTGAAAAAAGGCGGCGTGGAGCCGGTGCTCATCACCGGGGACCGGCGGGGTGCGGCGGAGCGGATCGCCGGGGCGGTGGGCATCGGGACCGTGCGGTCCGAGTGCCTCCCTGAGGATAAGCTCACGGTCATCGACCAGCTGCAAAACAGCGGCCGGCCGGTGTGCATGGTGGGCGACGGCATCAACGATGCGCCGGCGCTGAAGCGGGCGCTGGTGGGGATCGCCATGGGCGGTATCGGCAGTGATATCGCGGTGGATGCGGCGGACATCGCTCTGGTCAAGGATGAGATCGGCGAGCTGCCTCATCTGCTGGCGCTGTCCCGGAAGATGATGCGGACCATCCGTGCAAACCTGACGTTTTCCATGGTGCTGAACTTCGCGGCGATCTTCCTGGCCATGGGCGGACGACTGGAACCGGTGGTGGGAGCGCTGGTCCACAACGCCGGGTCGGTTTTTGTGATATTGCACTCGGCGCTGCTGCTGCGCTGGCGGCAGCGGTAAGGCGGCTTGCGCTTTTTCCGCCGCCGGACTATAATGAAAAAAACGGCCCGGGCCATGCCCGGGAAAGGGAGGCGGCGTATGGAGATCACGTTGCGAAAAGGCGGACTGGAAGCCCGGGTGGATACCATGGGCGGCGAGTTGGTGTCGCTGCAAAACGGGGCGGACGAGTATATCTGGAACGGGGACCCGGCCTATTGGTCCGGCCGGAATCCGGTGCTCTTTCCCATTGTGGGCGCTCTGCGGGACGGGACGGTGCGAATCGGGCAGAGGGTCTGCCGCATGGCCCGCCATGGCTTTGCCCGGCGGCGGGAGTTTTCTGTGGCCGCGCAGGGGCCGGATTTTGTGGAGTTTTGCCTTCGGGAGGATCCCGAGACGCTGGCACAGTACCCGTTTGCGTTTTTGCTCAACGTGCGCCATACGCTGACTGACGAAGGATTTGAGACGAGCTTTTGCGTGGAGAACCCGGGCGGCGAGGCGATGCCTTTTTGCATCGGCGGACATACGGCGTTCCGCTGCCCCATCCGCCCCGGAGCGTCCTTTGAGGATTACCGCCTGGTATTTGAACGGGAAGAGGATGCCTGGGCGCTGCTGCCGGGAGCAGACGGCTGCCTGAACCCGGAGCACCGGGAGCATTTTTTGCCGGGCACGGACACCATTCCGCTGCGGCATGAGGTGTTTGACCGGGTGGACACCCTGATTTTTGAAGGGCTGCGCTCCAAAACCGTGAGGCTGATGCACAGAGATGGCCACGGAGTGGAGATGGATTTTGACGCCTTCCCCATGATAGCGTTTTGGACCATGCCCGGTGCCAATGCGCCGTATATCTGCATGGAGCCATGGCAGGGCTGCGGCGCCTTTGAACAGGAGAGCGGGCAGTTTGCCGACAAGCGGCACTGCGTGATGCTGGCACCCGGCGAGCGCTGGCAGGCAGCCTACGGAGTCCGGATCATACAGAAATAAAAAGCAAGCCCCGACGGGAGATTCCCGCCGGGGCTTTTTTCAACTGTGCTGTTCCACAAATTGCCGGATCTTTCCAAAGGTCTCGTCGCTCAGATCGTGCTCGACCTTGCAGGCATCCTCCGCTGCCGCGTCAGGGGACACGCCAAGCAGCACAAAAAGCCGGGTAATGGTCTTGTGCCGGTCATAGACGCGGCTGGCAATGGCAAGGCCGCTTTCATTCAATGTGATGCTCCCGTCCGGGCTCATGGAAATATATCCGTTTTCCCGCAGCTTTTTCATGGCGATGCTGACGCTGGGTTTGGAATATCCCAGTTCATTGACGATATCAATGGAGTGCACGATGCCCCTGCGTTCTTTGAGAACCAGGATGGACTCCAGATAATCCTCCGCAGACTCGTGGATCACCATAGCCGCTCACCTCTTTCCATGCAGTCTGATTTTTATTATGGTAACAATAAACGGCCAAGAAAGCAAGGACATTTTTCCGGCTGTGCGGAGGGCGTATTGCGCAGAATGGATTTTTACGCTACAATCAGGAAGACTGGGGGAGATGTAATTGAAACGATGGAAAAAGATCCTGCTGGGTGCAGCCGGAGGCGTTGCGGCAGTGCTGCTGGCCTACGTGGGATATGTCTTCGCAGCCTATGACCGGCTGGAGGATTGCATAGAGCTGACTGTGGAGCACAATAGCGAAGAGCAGGCAGAGGCGGGCGTGCCGTATACACTGGTGTCCTATAACGTGGGCTTTGGAGCTTACAGTGCCGATTACAGCTTTTTCATGGACGGCGGTACGGAGTCCCGGGCCTACTCTGCCCAGGCGGTGCGGGACAATCTCTCCGGCGCCATGGAGGAGGTCCAGTCCCTGCACCCGGATTTTGTGTTTTTGCAGGAGGTGGACCAGGATGCCACCCGCAGCCACCATGTGGATGAGACGAAGCTGGTGCGGGAGGCACTGACCGGACTTTCCAGCAGCTTTGCCCAGAACTATGATTCCCCATACCTGTTCTGGCCGATCCTGGAGCCTCACGGAGCATCCAAGTCCGGTATCTTGACCTTTTCCGGATATGATGTAGACCGGGCGGTGCGGCGCAGCCTCCCGGTGGCGACAGGCCCCTCCAAGCTCATCGACCTGGATCGCTGCTACACCGTCTCTGCGCTCCCGGTGAGCAACGGCCGGACCCTGCGGCTATACAATGTGCATCTGTCTGCCTATCTGACCGATGGGGAAATAGCGATCGAGCAGATGAACATGCTGCTGGAGGATATGTACAGCGCCTATGCGGCAGGGGACTATGTGGTCTGCGGCGGAGATTTCAATAAGGACCTGCTGGGAGACTCTGCGGAAGTTTTCGGCATCAGCGGAAATGGGGAGAGCTGGGCGGCTCCGTTCCCGGAGGAACTGCTGCCGGAGGGGATCACGCTGGCGGCACCTCTGGAGGAGAGCGCGCCTGTGCCGTCCTGCCGCAACGCAGATGCGCCCTATGACCCGGAGACGAGTTTCGTGCTGACAGTGGACGGCTTTCTGGTGTCGGAGAATGTGGAGGTCCGCCGGGCGTGGACAGTGGATACGGGCTTTGCCTGGTCGGACCACAATCCTGTGGCGCTGACGTTCGTTTTAAGGCCTCAGTAAAAAATGGTGAAAAAAAGAAAAAAACAGGGTTGACAACCATGGGCTTACCTGCTATACTAGCACATGTTCCGAACGGGAACAAACGGCTTGGGGGTATAGCTCAGCTGGGAGAGCGCTTGACTGGCAGTCAAGAGGTCAGCGGTTCGATCCCGCTTATCTCCACCAAGGACCCACAGCAAATTTGCTGTGGGTCCTTCCCTGAAAAACAATTTGTTGAAACACTGATTTTGAAAAGAAAAAAGTGTTGACAAAGCAAATTGGTTTTGATATAATAATCCTGTTCTGTTCGGAACGAATATGGGGGTATAGCTCAGCTGGGAGAGCGCTTGACTGGCAGTCAAGAGGTCAGCGGTTCGATCCCGCTTATCTCCACCAAAAAGACCTGAAACTTCGGTTTCAGGTCTTTTGTTTTGCGTCGGCGCGGAAAAAGGCATCTGGTCTGCGGGGCTTGGCTGTGCCGCTGTTCGCACTGGGCGTCTTAGAGGCGGAGCTGTGGCAATGGCTTCTTGCCATCGGCCTTTCTGCGAAGTTTTTGTTTGCCGGCCTTTCGGAGCAGGAGGGGAAACGGTGGGACAACATTGCAAAGAACTATCAGAGAGTGTCCCGGGAGCTCTTTGGAAAATATGCCGGAGTCAAAACAAATCTTCCGTGGATTATCCTGGGCGGATTTTTTGCGGTCACTCTGCTGATCAGATTTTTAGGCAACATCATCATTCCGGTATGGATCGCGGTCTGATTCGCAATCGTGCTGACGATCGCTGTTTTTTACAGTATCGGTCTCGACCGAAAGATCCGGGAACAGATCGAGCGGGAGATGGATGCCAAGGATGACACCGGCCGCTGAACGTTTTCGGACAGGAGGATATCCCTTGGTTTATTATCAGATGCAAATAAAAAGTGTCCCGGACCCATATGGGCCCGGGACACTTTTTTAGTTGAGCACGATGGCGTTGACCGCCTCAATCAGGTCCACCACCTGGCTGCGCTCCACCAGCGCAGTGGGAACGCCGTCCACCACTGCAAGACAGCTGCTGCCGTCGTAGCGGTAGAGGCTGATCTCCACGGTGGGGAATGCCGCGTTGTCCAGATGCAGCGTCAGGCGGATCTCTTCCTTTTGAGCGGGCGCTTCGTCTGTGAAGCTGTCCGCCTGGAGGGACTCCAGCGCGTCGCGGAAGTCATCGATCTCCACTTCCGTTTCCAGATACGCATAGGTCCGGTCGTCTCCGCTGCCATCGGTGGTGATGGTATAGTCGGCATCCTCCAACGAGATATCGATCTGCGTGATGTCCGCAAAAGCGGCTGTGAGCAGCTCGGCATGCCGCAGGTCGTCACAGGAGGCACGCATCAAAGAGGAGTAGCTTTCGGAGTAGAGCCGGTAGACGATGGGAGAATCGCCCACCCGCATATAGGCGGTGATCTCTTCCTCGGTATCGTCCTCATTCTCACTTTCGGATTCTTCCGCTTTTGCCAGCTCCTCCGGGTCGCGGCTGATGTGCAGGGTGAAGGTATCAGATACCTCGTCCCCGTCCTCGTTTTCCTCGGTGTAGTCTACCTGGATCGTCAGCTGGGGATCGTCCAGACCGTACTGGGCAAGCTCCTCGTCCGTGACGTTATAGGCCACATAGTCGCTCAGATCCAGATAGCGGATCGTCTGCAGGTAGCTGGTCACCTTGTCGGTGTCCAGAGGCAGCGTGCCGTCTCCCTGCTGGGCAAAATACACATCGTCGGCGCAGTAGGTGCGGGTGGAGCCCTCCTCATATGCCTCATAGAAGATCTCGTAGTTTTCGCTGCCGGTGAAGGTGATCTTCGACACCTGGTCAAAATCAGGGATGTCGTCGGGGTCCAGCAGATCCCGCAATCCCACATCGTAGTTGTCCAGGGGATCGTCGGCCACCAGATACACGTTGCCGTCGCCGATGGAGACATAGCGCTGGGAGTCCATGGTGCTGTATCCGCCCAGCAGGATGGTATAAGTCTCCTCATCGGTGGTGATGGTAATGGAGCAGGTGGGATCGCTCAGGCCGTACGGGCTGAGATCCTCCGGATTTTCGATGATGAACGCCGCGCCCATGGCAGAAAATTGGTCCAGGAGGTCCTCAATTTTTTCTCCGTCCACCGGGAAAGCCTCGTCCTCATCGTAGATCCATTTGTCGTCTTTGTGAAATGCCAGCTCCTCGCCGTCATATTCCCAGGAAAGGGCCTGGACGGAGTCCACCGGGATCTCCAGCACTACCTCGCCGCTGGTTTCGATCTGTTCTTTTTTTGCCTGATATCGGCTGAGGGCAAAGGTGGCCACGCAAGCCACGGCCAGAACGCCCAGCAAAATACACAGCCGTTTAGAACGTTTCATTCTGCATCCTCCTTCTTCGGACAACTACAAAGAGAAGCACAACATCATCCACCGGGATATCAAGCCGGAAAACACCTTCATTTCGGAAAACGGCGACTTCAAGCTGGGGGACTTCGGCGTGGCCCGGACCATCGAAAAGACCACCGGGGGCCTGTCCAAACAGGGCAGCTACCCCTACATGGCTCCGGAGATTTACAACGGCAAGCCCTACGGCACCACAGTGGACATCTACTCCCTGGGGCTCATCCTCTACCGGCTGCTCAATGGCAACCGGCTGCCCTTCCTGCCGGCGGCTCCGGCACCCATCACCTACGCGGACCGGGAGAACGCCATGGCCAAGCGGTTCAATGGAGCGCCCCTGCCTATTCCCAGCCACGCCGACGGGCGGCTGGGGGAGATCGTGCTGAAGGCCTGTGCCTTTGAACCGAAGGACCGGTACTCCAGCCCCGGCCAGATGCGCCAGGAGCTGGAGGCCATCCTCTACAACAAGGAGGAGGGGCAGTACATCTATCCCGATGGGGACGAGGTGCCCCAGGACTCCATCCACAGTTCCAAGGGGGATGACGAGCCTCCCATCCGGCAGGAAGAGGGCACGGTCAGTGACTTCGGTGGGACGGCCTCCGATTTTGGCAAGACCGTCTCCGACTTCGGGGGGACCGTCAGTGACTTTGGTTCAGGTCCCAACGCTGGAGGAACCCGGTCTGGTGGGACAAAAAGTACTTCGCTGGAGGGATGGAACGGTATCCCAGCCGCCCCGGTCCGGAAGAAAGGCGGCAAGCGGCGGATCGTCGTGGGCGCAGCCTGCCTGCTGGCGGTATTTCTGGCGGTTGGCCTGTTGTCTCAGGGCGGCGGAGAGAAGAAGAACGTCGAATCCCCCCAGGGGGACAGTCAGGGCGATACAGCGCCGGTGGCGGACTACCTGGAAAAGGTCACCGATGAGGAGGGCCGGGTCATCCGGATGCCCCGTTTTCGCAATGACAGCGTGTCCTATCTGGAATATCGCTATGATGAGCAGGGAAACCGGATTCAGTCCTGTACCTATGATCTTTTGGGAAATTTAGAGGAACGGACCGAGTGGGAGTATAACAGTGACGGGATCCGTCTTGTCAGCCGCACCTATGACGGAGCTGGTGCACTGACATCCTACTACGAGAATACGCTGGATGAAAACGGCCAGATCAGCCGTTCCGATGATTACGATGGCAATGGAATGGGGACTGGCTATCGGCTCTATACCTATGACAGTCAGGGGCGCCAAAGCCGTGTCGAGTATTATACCGCCGCAGGCGATCTGGATCATGCCTATATTTACGAACATGATGCCCAGGGGCGCAGCAATAAGACATCTGTGCTGACGGAAGAGGGTGAGCTGTCCGAGTATACTGTGTGGGAAAGGGACGCCCAGGGGAATCTGACAGAAAGCACGACTTATAACGCCGAGGACCGGCTTTTGGTTCACACTACTTATGACAGCTTTGAACGGACGATGGAGCAGCAACGGTATGACGACCAGGAAAAGGTGGACGGGACCCGGGAGTTCTTGTACGATGAGGGAGGATTTTTGTCTCGTTTCAACACCTATAACGGGGATGGAGTGTTGGAGACGTACGAGACGTATACTTATGGCCAGAACGGCAAGCAGACCGCAGCATCCCGGTATACCGCCGACGGCGTTCTGAAACAGGAGACGCAGTACGACAGCGCCGGGAACCACGTCAAGTCCAGCAGCTATGACGAGAACGGTACCCTGTCCTGGGTCGACGAATATGAGGACTCCAATCTGGTCAAGTCAAGTTGGTATAACGAAGACGGCACCGTGAACAATTATACAGTTTACGAATACGACAGTGCCGGGAACCGCGTCAAGTCCAGCAGCTATGACGAGAACGGTACCCTGTCCTGGGTCGACGAATATGAGGGTTCCAATCTGGTCAAGTCAAGTTGGTATAACGAAGACGGCACCGTGAACAATTATACAGTTTACGAGTATGACAGCGCTGGAAACCGCGTCAAGACAAGTCAATACAATGAGAATGGCATCCTGGATGGATACACCATCAGCGAGTACGACAGTGACGGAAACTGTGTGAAGGAGAGCAGTTATTCCGGCGGCGGAACACTTTCGCAATTTAATGTGTTTGAGTACAATGAGCAGGGGCAGGAGACAAAATGCTCCTACTATGACAAGCAGGGTACACTGCAGTGGTACTCCGTCACCAACTATGACGCAGACGGTTCGTTTGTGGGCTCCACCCGCTATGATTCGGACGGATCGCCGCTGTAAAGGCGCGTGGGCTTGTTCCATGTTAGGCAGATATTATAAAATACTGCAGAGGGAGAATGTATGGACATCAACTACTATAAACAATACGAGCCCATCTTCGGGGTCTGGCATATCACCCGGCTCATTGGCGAGGGGTCCTTCGGCAAGGTCTTCGAGATCGAGCGTGAGGCCTTTGGGCAGGTGTACAAGGCGGCCCTGAAGGCCATCACCATTCCGGCCAGCCAGAGTGAGGTGCGCTCCGTGCGCAGCGAGGGCATGGACGAGGAGAGCGTCCGGGCCACGTTCCACAGTAAGGTCCAGGAACTGCTGAAGGAATTTGCCCTCATGAGCAAGCTCAAGGGCAACAGCAATGTGGTGAGCTACGAAAACCACCAGGTCATTGAGCACAAGGACAACATCGGCTGGGACATCCTCATTCAGATGGAGCTGCTGACGCCGCTGGATGAGTACATCCAGAAGAAAAAGGCCCTGCCCCGGCAGGAGATCATCAAGCTGGGCATCGACCTGTGCAAAGCCCTGGAGCTGTGTCAGAAGCACAACATCATCCACCGGGATATCAAGCCGGAAAACACCTTCATCTCGGAAAACGGCGACTTCAAGCTGGGTGATTTCGGTGTGGCCCGGACCATTGAAAAGACCACCGGGGGCCTGTCCAAGCAGGGCAGCTGCCCCTACATGGCTCCGGAGATTTACAACGGTAAGCCCTACGGCACCACAGTGGACATCTACTCCCTGGGTCTCATCCTTTACCGGCTGCTCAACGGCAATCGGCTTCCTTTCCTGCCCCCAGCTCCCGCTCCAATTAAATACGCCGACCGGGAGAACGCTTGGGACAAGCGCTTTCATGGAGCCCCCCTGCCCATGCCCAGCCACGCCGACGGGCGGTTGGGAGAGATCGTGCTGAAGGCCTGTGCCTTTGAACCCAAGGACCGGTACTCCAGCCCCGGCCAGATGCGCCAGGAGCTGGAGGCCATCCTCTACAACAAGGAGGAGGGGAAGTACATCTACCCCGACGGCGACGAGATACGCCAGGATTCCATCCACAGTTCCAAGGGGGATGACGAGCCTCCCGGCCGGGAGGAGGGCGGCACCATCAGCGACTTTGGCAAGACCGTCTCTGACTTCGGCGGTACGGTCAGCGATTTCGGCGGAACGGTCAGCGATTTTGGAGGTACCGTCTCGGATTTTGGCAGTATAGCGGAACGGACGTCCGAGGAGAACCGGGCAGTAGGTGAGCTTGAGCAGGATCTTCCGTATTTTTCTGCCCAATGTATTTCGGGGGAAATGGCTGGTACGGTGGCTGTGCAAGAGGCCTCCTTGAAGATCTATCGTGGGGAGAGCGTCACTGTTACAGGCTCCAAAGCTGCTATGGAGCTCTTTTACCGCATGATTTCCGGCCTGGAGCCTACTGTGTCCGGCCGTTGGCTGCTCAATGGCAGGGATATCACCCACCTGCCTGTTCCGGAGCGGCACGTCGGTGTTGTGTCCTCTGCCGCCGGGGGGTTCGGTTTGGTTCCGAAAATGACAGGAGAATTCACTCTTCAATTTGCACTGCAAATGAGAAAAAAGAGAGACTTTTCCATGCGCAATGAAATAGGGGCAGACGTTCATTGGCTTCTGGCACAGATGGGGCTTTTGGACTGCAGAACATTTAAAGTTAAGGAACTGTCCAACGAACAAAAGGTTCGGCTTGCCATCGCAAGAAGCCTTGCAGGTAATCCTGAACTGCTGCTGATGGATGATCCGTTTGTATCCTTGCGCAGAGAAGAAGCCGCCCGTGTCTGGAGGGATTTGCAGCGCTGCCTCGCCTCCCAAATGGAGGACTTTCATTTTACCGGTGCGGTCCTGATTTTTGCACAAGAGCCCAGCCGATATTCGGAACTGGCAGACAGAGAAATCAGCATTGCACGCTTTTGCCGTTGTGACGGAATGCAAAAAGAGGCAGCCGCTGACACAAGCTCCCGCTCGGACAGAAAGCCGGCTTCTGCGGCCCGGGAGACCGCTGAAACACCATCGATCCGGGACATCGCCAGACAGTCCAAAACCATACCGGAACTGCTCCAAAAATCGCTTCCCTTGTTCCAGAACAGGGTGCCGACGGTACAATGGGCCCTTCGCCCTGATGGAAAGCTGGAGGAATTGCTTCGGAAAAAGCTGGTACTGAAAGCCAATGGCGGTCCGGATGTTTTTCAATGGCAGACCATTTTGGCTGTGGTTCGTCTGAACGACAGCCTCGACCCGGCGCATAACATTCTGTTTTTGGAAAAAGGTCTGATTACCGGCTTGAAATTTGAGTTGATGTCTGCGGAGCGGCCATGGCGTGTCCTGCATACCCCCACGTATCTGCCCTATTCTGAAATTCAAGCCGTGGAGTATGCAGGGCCCAAAAAGAGCGGTTTTCGGGAAAAACCGGGATATTTCCAGATTGATATCGAGGGCGGGAGATACCGCCAGTACGGTCAGAGGTGGTACGATCTGGAGTGCCTGAAGGAACTCCTCTATGCACTGAGGGATCTGTCCGCCGACGCCTAAAATCGCCCCGCACGAACGGGAAGACCGCTTCTTGCATGGCCAGTGATTGCAGGGGAGCGTAAGTCGGGATAAGGAAAGGGCAGCAGGCGTTATCGCAAATCCTGAGCCGCATAAGCAAAAAGGAGGGATGCTCCCGGTGAAACGAAGCATCCCTCCTGTGATAAAATCAAAAATCCGCCTGCTGTATTTCCGTGCCCTGCTTTGAAATTTGATTTTTGTAAAAAAAGCAAGAAAAACCCGCCATTTTCATTTGAAAATGGCGGGTTTTTGGTCCGAGTGGCGGGAGTCGAACCCACGGCCTCATGGACCCGAACCATGCGCGCTACCAACTGCGCTACACCCGGATGCAGCATCGGTAATTATATAGAATTTTTACCAGAATGTCAAGGGGCATATTTTTTGCGCATGCCTGCATAGGCTTCAAGGGAAAAGCGGTACAGGGAGGGTCGGCTATGGCACAGACAGTGCGGGAAAGTGTGGCGTCCGGACGGCGTGCACCATACAGCCGGGGGCGCTGCGGACAAAAGAAATCCGCTCCGGTGAGCGCTGCGGAACGCCGGCGCCTTTTCCAGCTGGTGGCCTGCGGCGGCATGTTCGTTCTGCTGGTGACGGTGAAGCTGCTGCTGCCCGGCAAGCTGGATGTGATCAGTGAAAAAGTAAATGCGGCCCTACGGCAGAATATGGATATCCAGGCTGTTTTTTCTGCCATCGGAGAGGCGGCTTCCGGCCAGCAGGATGTAGGGCAGGCACTGGACGAGATGTATGAGGCAGTGTTCCATCCCGATACCTTTTCTGCCTACGAAACCGCGGCAAAAAGCACGGACCTGCAAGAGGAGCCGGCGGCGATGGAGTATCTCCGCAACGCCCGGACAGAGGAAGCGGCGGACGGGGTACAGGAGCAGGAGGAGACAGCAGAGGTGTCCACCCTTGCATATGTGCTGTATTCCAATCAAAATCTTCCGGAAAATGTTTGTATGGAGCAGTGTCTGCTGGGATTTGACTACTGCACACCGGCGGATGGTCCGATTTCCTCCGGATTTGGCTATCGGGATCACCCGGTGGAGGGAGAAGAACGCTTCCACTATGGTGTGGACATCGCCGCACCCGACGGCAGTGATGTGTGCTGCTTTGCTGACGGCACCGTCAAGGCGGTGGGGGAGAGCAGCAGCTACGGAAAATATGTGATCGTTACCCACGAGGGCGGATATGAGACGCTCTATGCCCACTGCAGTGCCATTTCAGTGTCCTCCGGCGCCCAGGTGGGGAAGGGCAGCGTTTTGGGAAAGGTGGGGCAGACCGGCATTGCCACGGGTCCCCATCTCCATTTTGAACTGCATCAGGAGGGTGTTTATCTCAATCCCGTATATTATGTGTCCGCGACGTAAGCTGCCGGTAAAGGTCAGCGGAGGCTTCTGGCTGCTTCTGGGGTGGTTCCTGCTTGGGAACGGCTGGGAGATGCTGGCGGTGGTCCTGAGCGCTGCCTGTGTCCATGAAGCGGGACACTGGGCCGCTGCGCGTTTTTTGGGAGCGGAGATCCGCTTGGTTGATGTAGGCATCCTGGGAGCAAGAATGCAGATGCAGCCGGAGGGCCTGTCCTACGGTGGGGAACTGGCGGCTGTTTTAGCCGGGCCGGGCGCCAATCTGCTGTGCGGAACGATCCTCACCGCCTGCGCAGCGCCGTGGCTGATGACTGCGGCAGGGGCGCATTTTGCACTGGCCGGATTCAATCTTCTGCCCATACGTCCGCTGGACGGCGGCCGGGCATTGCAGCTGGCGACCGTGTGGCTGGCAGGACCGGCGGCCGGGGAGCGGGTCGCCCGCTGGACCGGGTGCTGCTGCGCTCTGGGGCTGACGGTCTGCCTGACGGCGGTGATGTGGCAAAGCGGCGGCAGCCTGTGGCTTTTGCCGCCGGCTGCTGCTGCCTTGTCGGCGGCTGTGCGGGAAGCCGCAGGAAAAGAGAACTTTTTGTAAAATAATGCTTGCCTTTTTTTGCAAGCTGTGGTATCCTACTATGGCTTACAAAGGGCGGTCCTCTGCCGCGCGCCTGTTTTTTGATCTTTGGGCGCGTTCAAAAGCGGTATGAACGCCTATAAATCAGGAGGAAAAACCAATGAATCTCATTCAGGAACTGAACAAGGAGACCCTGCAGAACGAAGTCACCCGTGTCCAGATCGGCGACACCGTGCGCGTGCACGTGAAGGTCAAGGAAGGCTCCCGCGAGCGTATCCAGGTCTTCGAGGGCACCGTCATCGCCAAGAAGCACGGCGGCATCGAGGAGACCATCACCGTTCGCCGCATTTCCTACGGCGTCGGCGTGGAGAAGGTCTTCCCCGTTCACTCTCCCTCCATCGACACCATCGAGGTCGTCCGCAGCGGCGACGTCCGGCGTGCCAAGCTGTACTATCTGCGCGGCCGCGTTGGCAAGGGTGCCAAGGTCAAGGAGAAGCTGTAAGAAAGAAAAAAAGAGAGGCGAAACGCCTCTCTTTTTTCTTTTCCGGGAAAATCTCTTGTGATTTTATCCCGCGTTTGCTATACTAATTTAGATTATGACAGGTCGGGAGCACAACATGGAAAAGGAAAAGCAAACGGCAAAGGAATTGTATAGCTGGCTGCGGACACTGGTATGCGTGAGTTTAGGCATGGTCCTGCTGTTCACGTTCGTGCTGCGGCTGATCCGGGTGGACGGGGAATCCATGCGGGAGACCCTGCAGGACGGAGATATTCTGGTGGCAGTGAGCCGCTATTTGGCGGGTGATCTGGAGCAGGGGGATATCGTCATTGTCCGGGATGCCTATTTTAAAGACGGTCAGCCCATCGTCAAGCGGGTCATCGCCACGGAGGGGCAGACCGTGGACATCGATTTTGAAACAGGTATCGTCTACGTGGACGGCCAGGCGCTGGACGAGCCCTATACCCGTGAACCTACGTATCAGGAAGAGGGTACGGAATTTCCGCTGACGGTGCCGGAGGGAGAACTGTTTTTGCTGGGCGATAACCGCAATAACTCCGAGGACAGCCGCAGTGCGGAGCTTGGAACGGTGGAAGAGCAGTGCCTGCTGGGAAAAGCCGTGTTTTTGCTGTTCCCCGGAAAGGACGCAGATACACAGCAGCGGGATTTCAGCCGCTTGGGCGGCATATAAGGAGCGTAGCGGAACATGCGTGAGGACGAAGAGAAGAAAGAAGAGATGACGGAAGAGGCATCCGGCCAGCGGGAGACCCCCGGCCGGGAGCTGTATGAATGGACCCAGGCGCTGGTTGGTTCGGTGCTGACGGTTGTCCTGGTGTTTACCTTTTTGATCCGCCTGATCGGCGTGGATGGGCACTCCATGGTGCCCACCCTGCAAAACGGGGACCGTCTGCTGGTGCTCAGTTCTTTGCTGGACAGTGACTACGAATACGGCGATATTGTGGTGCTGCGGGAGGAGAGCTTCCTGGAAGAGCCCATCGTCAAGCGGGTCATCGCCACGGAGGGACAGACCGTGGACATCGACTTTGAAGCCGGCGTCGTGTATGTGGACGGTGAGGCGCTGGATGAGCCCTATATCAATGAGCCGACCTATATGGAAGAGGGGACGGAGTTCCCGCTGACCGTGCCCGAAGGGTGCATTTTTGTCATGGGCGACAACCGCAATCACTCCAGTGACAGCCGGGACTCCCGGCTGGGCACGGTGGATACCCGCTGTGTGCTGGGTAAGGCGGTGTTTTTGGCATTCCCGGGAGCGGATGATGTGACCGGGAAGCGGGAATTCGGCCGGATCGGCCTGATCGACGGAGTGGACGCATGAATATTCAGTGGTATCCCGGTCATATGACCAAGACCCGGCGGATGATCGCCGAACAGATCAAGCATATGGATGCGGTGTGTGAGATCCTGGACGCCCGTATCCCCATTTCCAGCCGGAATCCGGATGTGGACGAGCTGACGGCAGGGAAGCCGCGGCTGGTGGTATTGAACCGGGTAGATCAGGCGGATCCGGACTCTACCGCCAAGTGGGCCGCCTATTTCAAGGGCAAGGGTTACGCCGTGCTGGAGTCGGACGCGAAAAGCGGACAGGGCACGGCGCGCTTTGCCGCCGCCGTGCGGGAGCTGCTGGCGGACAAGATCCGCGCCTACGAGGAAAAGGGACAAAACCGGGTCATCCGGGTGATGATCCTGGGCATCCCCAATGTAGGAAAGTCCACCTTCATCAATAAGATCGCCGGGCGCAAGACCGCCAAAACGGAGGACCGTCCCGGCGTCACCCGGGCCAAGCAGTGGGTGCCCATCGATAAAAATCTGGAGCTGCTGGATACCCCCGGCATCCTCTGGCCCAAATTCGAGGATCAGAGCGTGGGGCTGAACCTGGCCTATACCGGCGCTGTCAAGGATGACATTCTGGACACGGAGACCCTGGGCTGCCACCTGATGGCCTATCTGGGGGAGCGGTATCCTCAGGCGCTTTCCGCTGCCTATAAGCTGCCGGGCATTCCGGAGCGGGAGGACGAGGAAAACGACGTGGCCTGGGGCTACCGGCTGCTTTGCGCTGCCGGGAAAAAGCGGGGCTTTTTGATCTCCGGTGGCGACGTAGACACGGAGCGCATGGCAAAGATCCTGCTGGATGAGTTCCGTTCTGGCAAGCTTGGACGCTTTACACTGGAGTTGCCGGAGAGCGTATAAGCGGAAAGGATGGCAATATGAACTGTCCTGTATGCGGGAAAGAGATGGAGCCCGGATTCCTGAACACCTTTGGGATGTGGGAGTATTTTCTTCCCCAGGGTGCGCCGAAGCTGAACTGGCATACCATGGGAGGCATTGCCAAGCGGGGCGGGATCGTGCTTCAAAACCCCTATACCAACCCGAAAGATGCCGGGTCTTTGGACCGGCCTGCCTGGGTCTGCCGGGACTGCAAGAGAATCGTCATAGAGTATTGGTGAGATGACTATGGACCTTTGGATATACGAACGAGAGCAGTGGAGCGCAGGGTATGAGACCCTTTGCGGCGTGGACGAGGCGGGCGCCGGGCCTCTGGCGGGACCCGTGTACGCCGCCGCGGTGATTTTGCCCCGGGAGATCGACATCCCCGGCCTGAATGACTCCAAAAAACTGACGGAGAAGAAGCGGGAGGCCCTGTATGACTGCATCACCGCCCAGGCGGCGGCATACAGCATCGCCTCCGTCTCCGCTGCGGAGATCGACGAGATGGATATTCTCAACGCCCGAATGCTGGCCATGCAGCGGGCGCTGGATGGCCTTTCTATAAAGGTTGATCTGGCCCTCATCGACGGCAACCGGGACCACGGCAGCCGTGTGGCCATCACTGTGCCCCATGTGTGCCTGGTGGGCGGTGACGGCAAGAGCGCCTCCATTGCGGCGGCATCCATTCTGGCCAAGGTCAGCCGGGACCGGTACGTCTCCACAGAGCTGGAAGCACAGTTCCCCCAATATCATTTCGCCAAACACAAGGGCTACGGCACGAAGCTCCACTATGAGATGCTGGATGCTTACGGCCCCTGCCCGGAGCACCGGCGGACGTTTTTGAAAAAGTGGGAGGCGAAGCGGCCGTGACCACCAAAAAGGCCGCCGGAGACCGGGGAGAGGCGGAGGTGGCCCGCTACCTGCGCCAGCAGGGGTGTACGCTGCTGGCCAGTCAGTGGCGCTGCCGGTTCGGGGAGCTGGACCTGGTGGCCCGGGACAGGCAGGGCACCATCTGCTTTGTGGAGGTGAAGCTCCGGGGCGCCGGCGCCATTGCCCTTCCCCGGGAGGCGGTGGATGCGCGGAAACGGGAGCGGCTGCGTGCCGCGGCTGCTCTGTACCTCAGCCGCCATGAGATCGATGCTCCCGCCCGGTTCGACGTGGCGGAGGTCTATACGGATGAACAGGCGCGGATCATACGGCTGGAATATCTGGCCGACGCGTTCCAATAACCATTTTCCCTGAGAAAGCGAGGAGAAGACCATGCACTATTACAGCACACGAGACTGCACGCTGCGCTACACTGCGGCTGAGGCGGTGAAGCTGGGACTGAGCCGGGAAGGCGGACTGCTGACACCCACCCAGATCCCGCAGATGGACCGGGCTTTTCTGGAGAGCCTGCTGACGGCGGACTATCCGGAACGGGCAGCCCGGATCATGGCGCTTTACCTGACGGATTACACGTTGGATGAGCTGCGTGCCTTTTCCAAAAACGCCTACGGCCCGGACAAATTCGATACGGCCGCCGTGGCGCCGGTGCACACGGTGGACGAGTCCACCCACTGCCTGGAGCTGTGGCATGGACCCACCAGCGCTTTCAAGGATATGGCGCTCCAGATGCTGCCCCAGCTTCTCTCTGCATCCCTGGGCAAGACCGGGGAGGACAAGATTGTGTGCATCCTGGTGGCTACCTCCGGCGATACCGGCAAGGCCGCCATGGAGGGTTTTGCCGATGTGCCCCAGACCAAGATCCTGGTGTTCTATCCCAAGGATGGCGTCTCCGCGGTACAGGAGGCCCAGATGGTCACCCAGGAGGGGGACAACGTGGGCGTCTGCGCCGTGGTTGGCAACTTTGACGATGCCCAGAGCGGCGTGAAGCGGATCTTCTCCGATCCGGCGATCCGCCAGACGCTCTCGGAGCGGGGGTATGTGCTCTCCTCCGCCAACTCCATCAACTGGGGCCGTATCCTGCCTCAGGTGGTCTATTACATCTCTGCCTACTGTGATCTGGTGCGGGACGGGAAGCTCACCATGGGGAACAAGGTGAACTTCTGCGTGCCTACCGGCAACTTTGGTGACATTCTGGCCGCCTACTATGCCGGACGCATGGGCCTGCCTGTGGGGAAGCTCATCTGCGCCTCCAACCGCAACGATGTGCTCACCGACTTCCTGCGCACCGGCGTCTACGACCGCAACCGGCCCTTCCACACCACCATGAGCCCGTCCATGGACATCCTGATCTCCTCCAATCTGGAGCGGCTGCTCTTTGACCTCTCCGGTGAGAACGACGCTGAGGTCCGGGGCTATATGGAAGCGCTGGCTGCCCAGGGACGCTACCAGGTCTCCGACAAGATCCGCGCGGGACTGGACGCGGCATTCTGGGCAGGCTCTTGCGGCGAGGAGGACACCGCCGCCACCATCGGCCGCTACTATCGCGAATATGGCTACCTCATCGATACCCACACCGCCGTGGCTGCCAACGTCATGGAACAGTACCGTGCGGCCACCGGAGACACTGCCCCCACGGTGTTCGTCTCCACGGCGTCCCCCTACAAGTTCTGCGACAGCGTGCTCAAGGCCATCGGGGAAGCGCCTGCGGGCGACGGAGTGGAGCTGCTGGACCAGCTCCATGCGGTCACCGGCACAGCGGTGCCCCGGCGGCTGGCGGCGCTCCGCGGCAAGCAGCGGCGCTTTGACCTCTCCTGCGAAAAGCAGGCCATGGACGGTGTAGTGCTAAACTTTTTGAAGTAAAGGAGAGGAGCGGGTATGAAGCACAGAGAGGCGCCCGGATTGCAGAACGGGGGCGGACCGCCCAAACGGAGCACAGGACAGGTGGTCCTGGTGCTTCTTGGGATCGCGCTCATCTGTCTGCCGGGGAGCCTGCTGATCCCGTATACCCGTATCGGCACACTGGGCATTCTTGTGAATGATGCCTACCAGATCAAAAGTGCCATGCGCTCTGTGGGAGTCATCTGCGGCACCATGGGCGCTGTCTGGTGGGTGCAGCTTCTGCGCTGCCCCTACTGCAAAAAGGGCTTTCTGATGCCCTGGTGGAAAGCAGGCGAGCACCACTTCTGCGGCAGCTGCGGCAGGCAGATCGCCTTTGAGGACGACAGACCCGCGTCCAAGTCATGATCTAAACGAAAGGGGAGTGGTCCTATGGCCCTCTATGCCATCGGGGATCTGCATTTGTCCCTGACGGCCGACAAATCCATGGAGGTCTTTGGCCCTGCCTGGGAAAATTACGTGGCGCGGATTGAAGCGTCTTTGAGCCAGCTGACGGCGGAGGATGTGCTGGTGCTGGCGGGAGATACCTCCTGGGGCATCGATATGGCCCAGGCGGAAGCAGACTTCCGCTTTCTGGAGCAGTTTCCCTGCAAAAAGCTCCTGATAAAAGGGAACCACGACTACTGGTGGTCCACGGTGTCCAAAATGAAGGGCTTCTTTGCAGAAAAGGGGTTCACCACCCTGGACTTCCTGCACAACAACTGCCATGTATACGGTGACTATGCCCTGTGCGGCACCCGGGGGTGGTTTTTGGAGGAGGAGCAAAAGCCCCACAACGCCAAGGTGCTCAACCGGGAGGTGGGGCGACTGGAGGCGTCGCTGAGAGCAGCGGAAGGGAGGCCCATCCTCTGCTTTCTGCACTATCCGCCCCTCTATCAGGGCTACCAGTGCCCCGAGATTTTGGCCGTGCTGGAAAAATACCCGGTGGAGCAGTGCTGCTACGGTCATCTTCACGGCCCGGTCATCCGCCGCAGGATCGAGGGAACCCATGGAAAAACCGCCTTTTCCCTGATCTCTGCGGACTATCTGGGATTTGTTCCGAAAAAAATTTGTGATTAACGGAAAAAAGTCTGGATTTTTCAAGATTTTTCTGGTAAAATATCAATTCGCACCGGCATTTGACCGGTGATGAACGGAGGAGTTAACATAATGAGTGTGAAAAGCTGCGAAAAAGTTGAAAAGAGTCAGGTTGCCCTGACCATCGAGGTCAGCGCGGCAGAGTTCGAGGCCGCCATCGAAAAGGCATATCAGAAGATGCGCAAGAAGATCAATGTTCCGGGATTCCGCCCCGGTAAGGCCCCCCGCAAGATCATCGAGGGCATGTACGGCGCAGAGGTGTTTTTCGAAGAGGCCATCAATAACGCGTTCCCCGAGGCCTATGAATCTGCCGTGAAGGAGCAGGAGCTCCGCGTGGTTGGTTACCCCGAAGTGGAGATGGTGGGCGAGTGCACGAAGGACGGCTTTACCTTCAAGGCCACCGTGCCCGTCTATCCCGAGGTGACGTTGGGCCAGTACAAGGGCCTGTCCGCTCCCAAGGACGAGGTGAAGGTCACTGCCGCTGACGTGGACGAGCGTCTCAAGCAGCTCTCTGACCGCAACACCCGCCTGGTGAGCGTGGATCGCGAGGCCAAGGAGGGCGACACCGCCGTCATCGACTTCGAGGGCTTCCTGGACGGCAAGCCTTTCGAGGGCGGCAAGGGCGAGAACCACAGCCTGGAGCTGGGCTCTCACAGCTTCGTTCCCGGCTTTGAAGAGCAGGTCATCGGCATGAAGGCCGGCGATGAGAAGGACATCGACATCACCTTCCCCGAGGACTATCACGCCGACCTGGCCGGCAAGGCCGTGGTCTTCAAGGTGAAGGTCCACGAGGTCAAGGAGAAGGAAGTTCCCGCTCTGGACGACGAGTTTGCCAAGGACGTCAGCGAGTTCGATACCCTGAAGGACCTGAAGGCTGACCTGAAGAAGAAGATCACCGAGGAGCGTCAGAAGGCTGCCGACCGCGCCTTTGAGGACGCCCTGATGGAGCAGGTGGGTGCAGGCATCACTGCTGACATCCCCGACGCCATGATCGAGAACCAGGCCCGTCAGTTCCTGGACAACTTCAAGATGCAGATCGCCCAGCAGGGCATCCCCTATGACCAGTACATGAAGATGACCGGCATGGAGGAGTCCAAGCTCCTGGAGGACGCCAAGGAGCCCGCCACCCGTCAGGTGCGTCTGGATCTGGCCCTGGCTGCAATCATCGAGGCCGAGAAGATCGAGGTCACCGATGAGGACGTGGAGGCCGAGATGAAGAAGATGGCCGAGCAGTACAACATGGAGCTGGAGACCGTCAAGAAGTATCTCCAGGCCGACCAGGTGAAGGATCAGCTGCTGACCCAGAAGGCCATCGCCATTGTGGTGGACAGCGCCACCGCTGTCAAGCCCGAGAAGAAGACCACCAAGAAGAAGGCTGACGACGCTGCCGAGGGCGAGGAGAAGCCCGCCAAGAAGACCACCCGCAAGACCACCAAGAAGGCCGAGCAGGAAGGCGAGAAAGAAGCCGAATAATCCCGAATCTTTTTCAGGCAACATTTTACAGATTCGACACATTCTCTCATGATACCGGTGGTATCATGAGAGAATGGTTTATAGGCCACAAAAGATCGGAGGTTTTCGAAAGTGAGTTTAGTTCCTTATGTAGTGGAGCAGACCAACCGGGGAGAGCGTTCCTATGATATTTTTTCCCGTCTGCTGAACGACCGCATCATTTTCCTGGGCGAGGAAGTCAATGCCACCACCGCAAGTCTCGTGGTGGCCCAGCTGCTGTATCTGGAGGCACAGGACCCGGATAAGGACATCCAGTTCTATATCAACAGCCCCGGCGGCTCCGTGACGGACGGCATGGCCATCTACGATACCATGCAGTACGTCAAGTGCGATGTGTCCACCATCTGCGTGGGCATGGCGGCCAGCATGGGCGCGTTCTTGCTCTCCGCCGGCGCCAAAGGCAAGCGTCTGGCTCTGCCCAACGCAGAGATCATGATCCATCAGCCCTCTGCCGGCACCCAGGGTCAGATCACGGACATGGCCATTCACCTCAAGCGCCTGGAGACCATCAAAAAGCGCATGAACCGCATCATGTCCGAAAACACCGGCAAGTCCATTGAGGAAGTCACCGCCGCCTGTGAGCGTGACAACTTCATGAGCGCCCAGGAGGCGCTGGACTTCGGCCTGATCGACAAAATCATTACCAATCGCAAGTAATCGTTAGAAACAATAGACCGAGGTAATACCATGAATGACGACGGCAAGAAGACACTTCGGTGCTCCTTTTGCGGCAAGCATGAAAATCAGGTGCAGCGGATGATCCAGGGCCCCGGCGTGCGGATCTGCGATGAGTGCGTCCATCTTTGCATGAGCATTCTGGACGACGGTTTCGAGGATGAGGCACCCGACGATCTGGAGGACCTGCCCGACAAACTCCCTACTCCCCGGGAGATCAAAGATGTGCTGGATCAGTATGTGATCGGGCAGGACGAGGCGAAGGTCGCCTTGTCCGTGGCAGTCTACAACCACTATAAGCGCATCTTTTTCGGAGGAGACGAGGATGTGGAGCTCCAGAAGAGCAACATCCTCATGCTGGGCCCCACCGGCTCCGGCAAGACGCTGTTTGCCCAGACCCTGGCCCGGATTTTGAAGGTGCCTTTCGCCATTGCGGACGCCACCACGCTGACCGAGGCCGGCTATGTGGGCGACGACGTGGAGAACATCCTGCTGCGGCTTTTGCAGGCGGCGGACTTTGACGTGGAGCGTGCCGAGCGCGGTATCATCTACGTGGATGAGATCGACAAGATCGCCCGCAAGAGCGAGAATACGTCCATCACCCGCGACGTGTCCGGCGAGGGCGTGCAGCAGGCGCTTTTGAAGATCGTGGAGGGAACCGTAGCCAACGTGCCTCCCCAGGGCGGCCGCAAGCACCCCCACCAGGAATTCATCCAGGTGAACACCAAGAACATCCTGTTCATCTGCGGCGGCGCATTCGACGGTCTGGAGAAGATCATTGAAAAGCGCCTGGACCAAAAGAGCATCGGTTTCGGTGCCAATGTCCAGGGCAAGAAGGACAAGGACATGAACCGCCTGCTGCGGGAGGTCCAGCCCCATGATATCCTGAAGTTCGGCATCATCCCTGAGCTGGTGGGCCGTCTGCCGGTGATCGCGCCTCTCAACGGCCTGACCCGTGAAGATCTGGTGCGGATCCTGCAGGAGCCCAAAAACGCGCTGGTCAAGCAGTATAAAAAGCTGCTGGAATACGACGATGTGGATCTGGAATTCACACCGGATGCGCTGGAAGCCATCGCAGATAAGGCCATCGAACGCAACATCGGCGCCCGCGGCCTGCGCGCGGTGATGGAGGGCCTGCTGACCCAGGTCATGTATGACGTTCCCTCCGACCCCACCATTGTCAAGGTGGTTATTACGAAAGCGTGCGTGGAAGGGACCGAGAAGCCGGAGCTGACCTACGATCCGGAAAAGGTGAACTACGCCGTGAAAATGAATCCTGGAAAGGGAGAAAAGCCGTCTTCCGGCTCCAGCGGTACGCCTGCATCGGCGTCATGATGAAAAACGGGGGCCGCCGTCTGGCGCGCCCCCTTTTCCCTGTTTGACCCCCCTGATCAAGGAGAGACCCTATGGAAGAAGAGTTGAAGACCATGAATATTCCCGTCCTGGCCCTGCGGGGCCTGACGGTGTTTCCCCATATGAGCCTGACCTTCGATGTGGAGCGCAGGATCTCCATTGCAGCCCTGGAACGGGCTATGGAGGCCGATCAGGACGTGTTCCTGGTGACCCAGCGGGAGATCGGCGTGAATGCCCCGGCGGAGAAAGACCTCTATGCCGTGGGCACCATCTCCCATATCGTTCAGGTGCTGCGGCTGTCCAACACCTCCGTGCGCTGCGTGGTAGAGGGGCGGAGCCGCGCCCGGCTGCGCCGTCTGTGGCAGACGGAGCCGTTTTTGCAGGCCAATGTGGAGCTTTTGGCGGAGACGCCCGTCTCCGATGCGTTCCTGGCCAGTCCCAGGACGGAGGCGCTGCTGCGCCAGACATATAACCTGTTCACCGACTACGCTCAGCAGGCCGGCAGCCTGCCGGAGGAAGTAGTGACCACGGTCATGGACGGCCGGGATCCCGGCTATCTGGCCGATTACATCGCCCAGAACATCGCCCTGCGCTATACAGATAAGCAGGAGATCCTGGAAGAGCTCTCTCCCTTTATCCGCCTGAGGAAGATGAACGCATTCCTGGCCCGGGAAAATAACGTCCTGGGCTTCGAGCGGGAGATGGAGGGCAAGATCCGGGAGCAGCTGGTGCGCTCCCAGCGGGAGCAGATCCTCCGTACCCAGATCCGCGTACTGCAAAATGAGCTGGGCGAGGGCGACGAGATCGACGATGAGCTGCAGAACTACCGGGACCGCATCGAGGCGCTGCACCTGGAGGAGGAGACAGAAAAGCACCTTTTAAAAGAGGTGACGAAGCTCTCCAAGCAGCCTTTCGGCAGCGCGGAGGGCGCTGTGATCCGCAACTATCTGGATGTGTGCCTGGAGATGCCCTGGAACGAGACTACCCGGGAGCGAGTCAGCGTGGATGCTGCCCGAAAGGTGCTGGAAAAGGACCACTTCGGCCTGGAAAAGGTCAAGGAGCGGATTTTGGAGACCATTGCCGTCCGGCAGATGAATCCCGAGGGCAAGGGGCAGATCCTCTGCCTGGTGGGCCCGCCGGGCGTGGGCAAGACCTCCATTGCCATCTCCGTTGCAAAGGCCCTCAACCGCAAGCTGGCCCGGCTCTCCCTGGGCGGCGTCCGGGATGAGGCGGATATCCGGGGACACCGGAAAACGTACATCGGCGCCATGCCCGGCCGCATCATCGAGGCCATCAGCCGCAGCGGTTCCATGAATCCGCTGATGCTGCTGGATGAGATCGACAAGCTGGGCAGTGATTACCGGGGCGATCCGGCCGCGGCGCTGCTGGAGGTACTGGACAGCGAGCAGAACGGCTCCTTCCGGGACCATTTCCTGGAGATCCCGGTGGATCTCTCCCAGGTCATGTTCATTACCACTGCCAACACCACCGACACCATCCCCCGGCCCCTGCTGGACCGGATGGAGGTCATCCAGCTGGGCAGCTACACCGACGAGGAAAAGGTACAGATCGCAAAGCGGCACCTGCTGCCAAAGCAAATGGCGGAGCACGGCTTGAAGAAAGGCACTCTCCGGGTGGGGGATGATGTGCTGCGCGCCATCATCCGGGACTATACCCGGGAGTCCGGTGTCCGCCAACTGGAGCGTCGTCTGGCCGCCGTGTGCAGAAAGGCGGATATGCTCCTGTTGACAGGCAATGTAAAGCGTATTACCGTTACAGAGAAAGAACTTCCCAAGCTGCTGAATTGCCAGCCGTTCCCCCCGGCGCTCCATACGGAGCGGGAGGAGATCGGCGTGGTCAACGGCCTTGCGTGGACAGAGGCAGGCGGCGAGATCCTGGAAGTGGAAGTCAATGTCATGGAGGGCTCCGGAAAGCTGGAGCTGACCGGCAACCTGGGCGATGTGATGAAGGAATCCGCACAGGCCGCCCTCAGCTGCCTGCGCAGCCGGGCGGAAGCCCTGGGCATCGAGCAGGACTTCTACAAGACCAAGGACATCCATGTCCACTTCCCGGAGGGAGCAGTACCCAAGGACGGTCCCTCTGCCGGGATTGCTATGGCCACTGCCATGCTCTCCGCACTGACAGGGAGAAAGATCCGGGCGGGCATCGCCATGACCGGAGAGGTGACGCTGCGCGGCCGCGTGCTGGCCATCGGCGGACTGAAGGAAAAGACCATGGCGGCTCTGCGCAACAACATCGGCACCGTATTGATCCCTGCGGACAATGTCCGGGATCTGGAGGACATCGACCAGACTGTCCGCGCCGCGCTGCGCTTTGTGCCGGTGTCCACAGTGGACCAGGTCTTTGCCGCGGCGCTGTATCCTGCGGCAGACGCTCCCACGCGGCAGGAGGCGCCGCAGGAGGGTCCTTTAGCGGCGTTTGCGCCGGCCGGGGAGCCTGCTCCCGTAAAAACAAGGCTCAGCCTGTAAAGGAGAAATACATTCCATGTCTTTGAATTTCAATAAAGCTGAGTTTACCCGTTCCGCGGCGGCCCGCAGCGGCTTTTTGCGGGACGGACGTCCCCAGTTTGCCTTTGCCGGCCGGTCCAACGTGGGCAAGTCCTCCGTTATCAACCGTCTGCTGGGGCGCAAGAATCTGGCCTATGTGGGTGCGTCTCCCGGAAAGACAACGCAGATCAACTATTTCCTGGTAGATCAGCAGGCTTACCTGGTAGACCTGCCTGGCTATGGCTATGCAAAGGTTTCCAAGGCGGAGAAGGACCGCTGGGGCCGTCTGATGGAGAGCTATTTTCAGGATGAGGGAGCGCTCATCACCACCGGCGTGCTCATCGTGGACATTCGCCACAAGCCCACGGCGGATGATGTGACCATGCACAACTGGTTCCGTCAGACCGGCTGCCCGGAGATCATCGTGGCCAACAAGCTGGATAAGCTCAAGCGCAGTCAGGTGGAGCCGGCACTGGAGCTGATCCGCCAGACGCTGGAACTTGATGAGGACGATCATCTGGTGCCGTTTTCTGCTGAAAAGGGCACCGGCAAGGAAGAGCTGATCGGCCTTTTGTGCCAGGCCTGCGAATAAGAAAAAAGGAACGGCAATTGCCGTTCCTTTTCTTTTTGCAGTTATATCACACATAGGTCTGTTGAGACACATCGAACACGCCCCGGGTGGTGATGCGCAGAGTGGGGATCACCGGCAGAGCCATGAAGCTCAGCGTCATGAAAGGATCGATGTCCCGGGAGACGCCCAGGGAGAACGCGCACTCCTTGGCGTTTTCCAGCTTCTCGTTGACCACCACCAAGGGCTCCTCGCTCATGATGCCTGCGATGGAGAGGGGAACTTCCGCAAGCGGCGATCCCTTGTCCCAGACTACGATGCCGCCGCCCAGCGCCGCCACGCGGTTGGCCGCCTCGGCCATGTCCGCTTCGTTGGTGCCCACCACGATGATGTTGTGGGAGTCATGGGAGACGGAGGTGGCCACAGCGCCGGATTTCAGGCCGTAGCCCTGCAAAAAGCCGATGCCGATGTGGTAGGTGTTTTTGTGCCGTTCCACCACGGCGATCTTCAAAACGTCGTACTCCACGTCAATGCGGTCGGAATAGCCGGCATCCACGGTGGTGATCTCGCCGCCCACCATGCCGATGATGCCACGTGGGCGAACTTCTTCAAAATCAGCGGCAGTCAGCGTAGGAAGATGGAACGTGTGATGAGCCCGGTCTACCAGATACTGCTCGATGGACGGGGTGGGGAAGTCCCGGATCACGCCGTTTTCTACCATCAGCACGCCCTTTTTATAGACCTTTTCAATATTGAAATGCTGGAAATCGTCGATGATGACGAAGTCTGCCAGATAGCCCGGGGCAATGGCGCCCCGGTTATTGAGCAGGAAGTACCGGGCGGCGTTGTGGCAGGCTACCTTGACCGCGGTGATGGGGTCGGCGCCCAGCGCGATGGCCCGCTTGACAAGATAGTCGATGTGGCCCTTTTCCAGCAGGTCGCTGGGATGCTTGTCGTCGCTGCAGAACATGCACCGCTCGGCGTACTTGTCGCACAGCAGGGGAGCCAGGGCGTCCAGATTGCGGGCGGCAGTACCCTCGCGGATCATGATGAACTGGCCCCGCTGGAGCTTTGCGATGGCGTCATTCAGATCGTGGCACTCGTGATCGGAGTAGACGCCGGCGGCGATATAGGCATTCAGGTCGTTCCCAACCAGATCCGGTGCGTGTCCGTCGATCTTTTTGTGGTGGGCCTGCGCGGCCACGATCTTCTCCACAGGCTGATCGTCTCCGGCGATGATACCCACAAAATTCATCATCTCCGCCAGGCCTTGTACCCTGGGATGGTCATAGAAGGAGTCCAGACTGCGGTAGTCCAGGATGGCGCCGGACTCGTCCAGCGGCGTGGCCGGGACGCAGGAGGGCAGCATGAACCGCACATCCACCGGCAGGTCCTCCGTAGCCTGGAGCATGTACTCGATACCGTCCGTGCCCATGACATTGGCGATCTCGTGGGGATCCGTCACCACCGTGGTGGTGCCGTGGGGCAGCACAGCCTTGACAAACTCCGTGGGGCTGACCAGCGCGCTTTCCAGGTGGATGTGGGCGTCCAGAAAACCGGGCAGAACGATCTTGCCGCCGCAGTCCACCTCTTCCGCGCCGTTGTATTCGCCCATACCGACGATCAGCCCCTCCGCCACCGCAATGTCTCCATGGCAGATCTCGTTGGAGAACACGTTGACGTAGGCCGCGTTTTTCAAAACCAGGTCCGCTGGCTCACGTCCCGCTGCGGCGTTGATGATGCGCCGCTTTTTCAAAAGCTTACGGTTGATCTTGCCGGCATAACTCTCTGTCATGGGACATACCTCCTGTTATAATTAAATTTTCTTATGTTTAGCATAATTAAAACAAATAGTACTATGGGTTGCACTGAGTATACGCCAATTGCGCACGTTTGTCCACAGAAAAAGAAAAGTTTACATTTGAGCAGGCTGAAATTCAGGGGGAGGACGGAACACATAGCAAGGCGGCCGGATGCATCATCCCGCCTTTTACAAAAAATTAGCGGAATCTGTACAGAGAGGCTCTGCAAAATGGGCGCAGCAGGGAGGGGGCTGTATTGAAATCGCCCGATGGATGAGGTATAATACAGGTAATTTGTCTTTACTGGAGGGACTCCATGAAGCAACACCGTTTTTCGCTCAACGCAGTGCAGAATCTGGCGCTGAGTTTTACCTGCATCATTCTTTTGGGCGGCTTTTTGCTGATGCTGCCCATTTCCTCCCGCTCCGGGCAGCCGCTGCCGTTTCTGGATGCGGTATTTACCTCCGCGTCGGCGGCCTGCGTGACCGGACTGGTGCTCTATGACACCTGGACGCAGTTCACGTTCTTCGGACAGGCTGTGATCCTGCTTTTGATCCAGGTGGGCGGATTGAGCTTTATGACCGTGACCATCTTTATCTCCATGCTGCTGGGGCGCCGGATCGGCCTGCACAGCCGCGCGGTGCTGATGGACACGGTGGGCGCTCTGCAGATGGGCGGCATCGTCCGGCTGACCCGCCGGATCCTGACGGTGACGGCAGTGTGCGAAGGGCTGGGAGCCGTGACATTGCTGTTTTGGTTTTGTCCCCGCTATGGCCTGCGGGGCATCTGGATGTCTGTATTCCACGCGGTGTCCGCCTTCTGCAACGCGGGGTTCGACCTGTTGGGTACAGGCGCATCTTTGACCACGGTAGCAGGGGAGCCGCTTTTGAATATCGTACTGATGGCGCTGGTGGTCTGCGGTGGTCTTGGCTTTCTGGTCTGGGATGACATTCTGACCCATCGCTTCCATTTTTCAAAATGGAGACTCCACAGCAAGATCGCCTTTACCGGAACGCTGATGGCACTGGTACTGGGTACAGTGGCATTTTTTATTCTGGAGGAGGATCACGCCTTTGCAGGTGTGCCCACATCCCAGCAGATCCTCATGGCGGCGTTCCAGTCCGTGACACCCCGTACAGCCGGATTCAACACGGCGGATCTGACGGCCCTGAGCGAGAGCGGAAAGCTTTTGACCATGGTCCTCATGCTCATCGGCGCAGGCTCCGGCTCCACCGGCGGCGGCATCAAGATCAATACCTTCGCCGTCCTGGTGCTCACCGCCCTGGCCCGGGTACGGCGGCGGGAGGATGTGGAGCTGTTCGGCAGGCGGCTGGACGCGGGAGATATCTTCAAGGCATTTTCCGTTTCCATTATGTATTTCATGACCTGCATGCTTGGCTGTATGGTGCTTTGCCTGGATGGGATCTCTATGGACGAAGCGCTGTTTGAATCTCTTTCCGCTATGGGCACGGTTGGACTCACATTAGGAGTCACGCCCACGCTGACCGCAGCGGGCAAGATCGTCGTAACGCTGATGATGTTTGCCGGACGGGTGGGCAGCATGTCCGTCCTGATGGCGATGGTACGGGACCGCCCAGTGCCCAAGCTGCGCAGGACCCCGGAAAAGATTTTGATTGGATGAGAGGAGTAACCCATGAAATCCTTTTTGGTAATTGGACTTGGCCGTTTCGGCAATCACCTGACCGCCCGGCTTGTGGAGCTGGGGAACGAGGTCATGGTCGTGGATCAGGACGAAGAGCGCGTTTCCAAAATGGCATCCGTGGCCACTGCCGCCTGTGTGGGCGACTGCCAGGATGAGCAGGTGCTCGCTTCGCTGGGCGTCCGGAATTTTGACGTATGCTTTGTCTGCGTACGGGATGACTTCCAGACCTCTTTGGAGGTCACTGCCACGCTGAAAGAGCTGGGGGCCAAATGTGTGGTGGCCCGGGCAGACCGGGAAAAGCAGATCAAGTTCCTCAAAAAGATCGGCGCGGATTATGTGATCCACACCGAGATGGATATGGCACGCCGGGTGGCCATGCGCTTTTCTGCCCGGAACGCCTTTGAGTATATCGAACTGACGCCTAAATATGCCATCGTGGAGATCGAAACGCCCAAGGAATGGGAGGGGCGGACCGTGGCAGAGGTGGATGTGCGCCGTCGGTATAACGTCAACATCCTCGGCCTGAAAACAGGCGACGAGATCATTCCGCTGCTGGACCCGGAGTATCGGTTCCAGGAGGATGCCCACCTGCTGATCGCGGGAGACAAAAACTCCAGTTTGCTTTTGATGAATAAAACCTGATCCTCAAAGCCGCCTGGCCCAGCCGGGCGGCTTTGTTGTCAAACGAAGAAAAGCGTGATACACTTATGTCAAAAGGGGGAATCCCATGAAACGCTGTTTTATTTTTGCCGCAGGCACGTTTTTCGGCCTGCGGGAGCGGCCCGGCATACCTGATGACCTTGTGATCGCCGCCGACGCCGGATATGAGACCTGCCGCGCCGCTGACATTACACCAGATGTGATCCTGGGCGACTTCGACTCCATGGACGCGCCGGCACAAGGGCCGGGCGTGATCCGGCTTCCGGTGGAAAAAGATGACACGGATACCATGGCTGCGGTGAAGCTGGGGCTGGAGCGCGGCTGTGAGGAGTTTTTTATCTACGGCGGCACCGGCGGAAAACGTCTGGACCATACGCTGGCAAACCTTCAGACGCTGCTGTACCTGCGCCGCCGGGGCGCACGGAGCTTTTTGTACGATGATGCGTTCATATGGACCGTTATCGAAAATGAGTCCATCACCATCGAGCAGACGGTGGAGTGGGGGCTGCTGTCCGTTTTCTGCCTGGAAGACCGGGCGGAGGGCGTCTTTGAGCGGGGCGTCCAGTACCCGCTGGAGAACGCGGTCCTTACGGCGGAATTTCCGCTGGGCGTCAGCAACCATATCCTTGAGCCCAGGGCTGAGGTCCGGGTGGACCGCGGTGCCCTGGCCGTTGGCTGGGAGCTTGCTCCGCTATGCTCAAGATAGAATAGCGGATTGCACAAAGCAAGGTTGCGGACCTCTGAATTATATTGTATAATAGAGCAATGGAAAGGTTGACCTTTCAAAATTAACACAACAGACCGTGGGACCAGGGTTGGGCACGGCGAGGAGGAGATTCCATGGCTACATTTACCGTGAATGGCCAAACCGTGAAGGTAGAGGAAAACCAAAAGCTGCTGCGCTATCTGCGGGACACGCTGCGCCTGACCAGTGTCAAGGACGGATGCAGTGAGGGCGCCTGCGGCACCTGCACGGTGCTGATCGACGGCAAGCCCACCCGCGCCTGCATTCCGCAGACCGACAAGCTGGAAGGAAAGTCCATCCTGACGGTGGAGGGCCTCAGCGACTTTGAAAAGGACGTCTATACCTATGCGTTCGGCACCGCCGGTGCGGTGCAGTGCGGCTTCTGCATCCCGGGCATGGTCCTTTGTGCCAAGGCCCTGCTGGACCAGAACCCCGCGCCCACCCGGGAGGAGGCGGCCTTTGCCATCCGCAACAATATCTGCCGCTGCACCGGCTATGTAAAGATCATCGACGCCATTTTGCTGGCCGGCGAGATCTTCCGGGCAGGGGAGGTACCCCCGGCACCGGAGGACTGGTCCCTGGGCCAGCGGGTGCCCCGTGTGGATGTGGAGGAGAAGGTCACCGGCACGGGCATCTATCCCGATGACATCTATCTGGACGGCATGATCTACGGCAGCGCCGTGCGCAGCAAATATCCCCGTGCCCGGGTACTGGCCATCCATACGGAGGAGGCCAAGGCCCTGCCGGGCGTGGTGGGCGTCTATACCGCTGCTGACATTCCCGGACAGAACAAGGTGGGCCATCTGATGAAGGACTGGGACACCATGATCGCCGTGGGAGACATCACCCACTATCTGGGCGACGCTATCTGTCTGGTGGCCGCCGAGACACCGGAGATTTTGCAGCGGGCCAAGGAGCTGGTCCGGGTGGACTATGAGGAGCTGCCCATGGTGCGCAGCCCCAAGGAGGCCATGGCGCCGGACGCACCGCTGGTGCATCGCTCCGGCAACCTGCTGGCCCACAAGCACATCCAGCGGGGCGACCCCAAGGCCGCCATCCAAAAGGCACGCCATGTGCTGACCCGCCAGTTCTCCACTCCCTGGACCGAGCACGCTTTCCTGGAGCCGGAGTGCGCTGTGGCATATCCCGACGGCGACGGCGTCATGGTGCTCTCCACCGACCAGGGCGCCTATGATACCCAGCATGAGATCATGGGCATGCTGGGCCTGGACGCCGACAAGGTGAAGGTGCAGAACCAGCTGGTGGGCGGCGGCTTCGGCGGCAAGGAGGATGTGACCGTCCAGCATCAGGCGGCGCTGATCGCCTATCTTGCCAAGCGGCCGGTAAAGGTGAAGCTCACCCGTGCCGAGAGTATCCTCATCCACCCCAAGCGTCACCCCATGGACATGGAATTCACCCTGGGCTGCGATGAAAACGGCATCATCCAGGGCGTGGTGGCTACGGTCACGGCCGATACGGGCGCCTATGCGTCCTTGGGCGGGCCGGTGCTGGAGCGGGCCTGTACCCATGCGGCCGGCCCCTACAACTACCAGAACTTTGAGATCGACGGCTATGCCTGGTATACCAACAATCCTCCCGCCGGCGCCTTCCGGGGCTTCGGCGTGACCCAGACGTGCTTTTGCATCGAGTCTTTGCTCAACGAGATGGCAGACGTGGTAGGCATCACCCCCTGGGAGATCCGCTACCGCAACGCCATCCGTCCTGGACAGGAGCTGCCCAACGGCCAGATCGTGGACGAGTCCACGGGCCTTGCGGAGACCCTGGAAGCTGTCAAGCCCTACGTGGACGGCGCCAAGTATGTGGGCCTGGCCTGCGCCATGAAGAACGCCGGCGTGGGCGTGGGCATCCCGGATACGGGTCGGTGCCGGCTGGTGATCGAGGGCGGCAAGGTACACATCTTCGCCGGCGCCTCCTGCATCGGCCAGGGCCTGGGTACGGTGCTGACCCAGATGGTCTGCACCCAGACCGGCATCGCCCGCGCTGACGTGGTCTATGAGCGCTCCAATACCTACTGCGCGCCGGATTCCGGCACCACCTCCGGCTCCCGCCAGACCCTCTTCACCGGTGAAGCCTGCCGCCGAGCCTGCGCAGACCTGATCGAGGCTATGAAGGATAAAACCTTGACAGAGCTGGAAGGCCAGGAGTTCTACGGAGAATACCTGGGCAAGACCGACCCGCTGGGCGCACCGGTGCCCAACCCCGTGAGCCATGTGGCCTACGGCTACGCCACCCAAGTGTGCATCCTCAACGAAGAGGGCCGCGTGGAGCGGATGATCGCCGCTCACGACGTGGGCAAGGCCGTGAACCCCACCTCTGTGGAGGGACAGATCGAAGGCGGCGTGGTCATGTCCCTGGGCTATGCCCTGACGGAGCGGTATCCGCTCACCGACTGCAAGCCCACCGCCAAGTTTGGTACGCTGGGCCTGTTCCGGGCCAATCAGATCCCGGAGATCACGCCCATCATCGTGGAGAAGCCCGGCCTGAACGTGGCCTGCGGTGCCATCGGCATCGGCGAGATCACCTCTATCCCCACGGCTCCCGCCGTGGCCGATGCCTACTTCCGTTTTGACGGCGTCCGCCGCACGTCACTGCCTCTGGAGGGCACTCCTTACAGCCGAAAAGGATAAAAAAATGCTGCCGCGGCGATTTTCCGCCGCGGCAGCAATCTCCCCACAGAGTCGAATTATGTGGGATGTGATTCCAAGGACGTATCCCTTTGTAAAGACTCCAGCGCCTGGATGGTGTCCACATCGAAAAGTTCCCGCTCCGGCACTTCGAGCAGTGTGAGAAGCTCCGGGTGCTTCCGGATGACGACGCTGCCGCCGTGGTCTCCCGTCAGCTTCAAAAGCTCCGGGTACAGCGGGGCAGGGAACAGGCAGGGATTTCCCCGTACTCCATCATGTCCCAAAGCCGCGATTTTGTCCGGCGACCGGCGCCACAGCTCAGTCAGGGC
>DYBL01000003.1 GCA_019418625.1 Clostridiales bacterium
TGGGGTTGGTGGCGTCAGGGGTAATGGTCAGCAGGCGGCGTTTTTCGTTGGCGCCCCGCAGAGCGCCCAGCGCCTTCAGGTTTGCCTTGGTCAGCAGCAGCCGGGCACCGGCGCCCATGGCCTCGTCGCTGCCGTAGGCAAAATACAGGGTGTCCAGGGTATTCACGTCAATGGCGCTGCCCAGGGAAGCCTCAGCAAAGATGTTCGCAGCAGCCTTGTTTTTTGCATTGGTAATGCCGAAGAACGTGGGCGTGGAAGGATCATCGCCGTTGACGATCAGTGCCGCCAGATTCCGGCGCAGGGCCCGCATGGCCATGCCGGAGATCTTGTCATAGTAGCTGGCAGGAGACAGGCGAGCGATATTGCGGTCCACATAGGAGGTCACGCTCAGCTCATAGGGTTTGATCTCCGCCACGCCGAAGGTGGGATCGGTGGAGGCCGTGCGAGCCGTGCCGGCCGTCTCGCTCACCTTCCCGCCCTTGGCATCCAGCTCCGTGATCACATAGGGCTCCTGGAAGGCGCCCATGCCGGTCATATCCATCACCCGCACCCGGTCCACGATGGAAGGGACCACATTGCCCAGAGGATCGTGGATGGTGGAGCCGGCGCCGGTGGGCTCCACGATGGTGCCCGTGGCCAGGGTGATCTGGTTCATGGCCCGGCGCACCTCCGTGGCGCTGAAGGTCACACTGTCTCCCCGCATCAGTGCGGAGACACGCTCGTGGGCCATGTCCTCCAGCTCAGATCCGGTGGGGCCGGGAGCCGCCATCATCTGACGGTCCTGTTCGTCAACCAGGGCCTGCACATCCTTGATCTCGGCGTTGAGATTGTGGATCTGCTCCATGAGGCTCTGGTACTCGGACTTGTTTTCCGCATCCAGAGCTTCCTCGGCCTTTTTCAGCAGGCTGGCGCGCTGGTTGATGAGGTTGTAGAGCTTCTGCTTCATTGTTTTGTCCTCCAATCAAAATCTGTTTTTTTCCAGGTCCAGACGGGCAGCAAGCCGCCAGTCCGTTCCGGTATTCTGAGGTCTGCGCTCCGGCGGCGCCGATGGATTTGCCCGGTCGTAGGCTGCCCGCAGAGCGGTGATATCCGGCAGGCCGAAGGCGTTGGCCAGGCTGCCGGGACGCATGGTCTGCCCGTCCTCCTGGCCCAGGATCTCATCCACCAGGCCATGGTCCAGCGCGTCCTGGGCGGTGAGCCAGGTCTCCGTGCTCATCATCCGCCGCAGCTCCGCCCGGTCACTCTTGCCTTTGGCCTTGAGCTCATAGGCGTTGAGGATGGCCTCCCGGGTGGCATCCAGCATACCGATGGATCGCTGGTGCTCCGTACGGTCTCCTTCCGTGGTGGTACTGGGCAGATGCATCATCATCTGCGCCACCGGGGAGATGGCCACCGTGCCGCATCCAAGGCACAGATAGCTGGCGGCAGAAGCCGCAAGGCTCTGGATCTCCGCCCGCGTGGGGATGGAGCAGCTGCGCAGGATGCTGTACATCTCGCTGCCGGCAAAGACAGAGCCGCCGGGAGAGTTGATCTCCAGCACCAGATCCTCTCCCTGGGGATTTTGGGCAATGGCGTCCCGCACCTGTTCCGGGGAGAAAGCCCGGTACCCAAACCACTCATAGATCAACCGGTCCTCGTCCGAGGACACGATGCCATTCAGGGTCACTCTCATGTCGTTCCTCCGTTTCGGTTCAAACTCAGCTCCACCCACTTGGAGAGGGGCACATAATTCAGCGAGGCCAGGCGCTCGTCTCCGCCCTCCACATCCGGCATGTCCTCCAGCCGGTTGATGTCGTTGACAGAAAAGACGCCGATCTCACGCATGTTCTTGTACCAGGCGCTGCGGGCGGCATTGTCGCCCCGCAGCTCCGCCATCATGTTGATCCGCAGCTCCAGGCCGGCAGAGATCTGATCGGCGAACAGCATCTTCCAGGTCTGCTCCTCCTCGTACTGGGTAACGATGGGGTGCAGGGTGGAGACCACGTACTCGATGGCGTTTTGTTCATTGGAGCTGTATGCCTGCTTGCCCTCCTGGAGCTTGTAGAGGGGGATTCCGAAATACCGGGCAATGTCCCGGATGGCCACCTCCTGGCTCTCAATGAACTGGGCGTCCTTGTTGGTGAGGCTCACAGACTTGTATTCCAGGCCGTAGTCCAGGATGGCCAGACGGTTTGCATTGGTAGGCCCGGCATGAATCCGCTCCCACTCCCGCCGCAGGAGATCCTTCCGGCCGATCATCTTGTCCGGGTTTTCGGGGTCCTGTACCTTGCCGGAAAGATCTGTATTCGTCTGCAGCACGCCGCCGGGCTGTGCGCCGTTTTCGTAATAGCGCAAGTCATGCTGCTGCCTTGCCCTGGCCGCAGTAATGACCTCCGCCGCCCGCTGCAGCACGGAGATGCCGTTCACCCCATCGCGGGACGCGCCCTTGTAGTGGTTGACATCGGCATCGGGGAGCGTGAACACACTGCCGGCCACGGGATCGCGCACATTGTGCCATACATGCCCGGCAGTGTCCCGCCAGGTGTAGACCAGTTCCCCGGGCAGGGGGATCAGCTCCACGATCTGCGCCGTATAGGGGTCCCGCCGAATCCAGTCATAGCTGTTGCCACGGGCCAGGCGGCTGGACTCCAGCAGCTTTTTCCGAACGGACGGCGTCATGGCCTCGTTGGGCCGGACGTTGAGCAGCCGCAAAATCGGCAGGTCCACCCGCTCACGGGTCACACGGTCCACACAGTAGGTGGGGAGCTTGGCCATGGAATCCGAAAGGATCTCAATGCACCGGTCCACGGCGCTGAGCTTTCTGGCTGCCGTCTCGCTGGTATCTGCTGCAGCGGGGGAATAGCCGGCCGCTGTCAGGGAGCTGACCGTCACGGCGTTGCGCATGCCGGAAGGCGACCGGGCCACCGCCCGCAGTCCATCGCGGATGCTCATGCCTTACCACCTCCCAGGCAGCTGAGAACGGCCCCCGCCAGCAAAAAGGTGCCTGCGGCAATGACGCCGGCCGGCAGATAGATCATCCCGGCGCCCAGGCTCACCAGAGCCGCCCCGGCTGTCATCATAAGCTCCGTGGCGTA
This sequence comes from Clostridiales bacterium, assembly GCA_019418625.1. Lineage (GTDB taxonomy): Bacteria > Bacillota > Clostridia > Oscillospirales > Oscillospiraceae > Oscillibacter. The sequence continues at coordinate 3,075 of DYBL01000003.1, forward strand.
GGCCGCCACCCCGTCTTTCAATGCCTTCATGGATCTCCTTCCTGTGTCCGATTCGGACACGCTATAAGCTGAATCCCGGCCGCGCCATGGCCTCCGCCAGATCCGGCTTTTGATTCCGGTCGATCATCCACACCGCCATGGCAATGATGGAGGCCACCGTGGGGTCGATACGTCCGGTGGATTTGTTTTTCATCGGCTTGCAGTTGCCGTTGCCGTCCACATAGCAGCGCACGTTGCCAAACGTCCAGCGGAAGCAGGTATTGTGTACATGGAGCAGCTGGTGCCGGATCATAAGGTCCTCTGTCTCCTTCATGGCCGGCGACAGGTTTTTAAGATCCTGGGGGATCTCCACAACAGGCACGATCGGCTCCAGCCGCTGGGTGATCGTCCGGCTCAGGTATGGGTCAAAGCCCACCATGCGCAGGTCAAAGGTCTCCCGCGCCCACCGGATGGCATCCTCCACGTCCGTGTAGTTGATGATGTCTCCGTCACAGAGGACCAGGAACCCCGCTCGCGCCCAGTCCCGGTATGGGACGTGGTCCCGCCGCTCGGCCTCCTCCGCCGTGCCTCCCGGCCGCCAGATCATCGGAAGCAGCACCGCCGTCTCCAGTCCCGGCTGGGGCGGGAACAGCAGCACAAAGGCCGTCAGGTCCTTGCTGGTAGAGAGGTCCACGCCGCCGTAGCAGAGCTTTCCGGCCAGGTGTTCCATCACCCACGCCTCCCGCTCCGCCTTTTTGCTGGGTCCGCACTGGGTCTTGTCATAAAGGGTCAGGGCGATCCACCCCACCGACTTGACGGAGATCCACTGATTGAGCCGCAGCCAGCGGAAGAGCTTTTCTCCCGCCTCGCTGCGCCGGGCCTCCATGGCCTCCAGCCGCACCGTGCGCAGCTTCAGGTGTTTGCCCAGGGACGGATTGCACAGGTACCAGAGGGCCTCGTCCCAGATGTCGATGTCCTTGAGTTCGTCCGGGTCGTCGCCGAACATGGCGGTCAGGCCGTAGAGCACCGGCAGCCAGTTGGGAAGATCCCGCTCCAGAAGATCGCTCTGGGCCTGCGGCATGTCCTCGTCGGACACATGCCGCAGGGAGAGGACCTGCCGGGGATCTCCGCCCTCGTCCAGGATCTTGCGCAGCCGCCGGGCATCCCGGACGCCCACGGCTTTCTCGTGGATCTCCCAGCCGATGGAGCAGCGGTCCGGGTCATCGCCGGCCGTGGTCAGCACGATCCACACCGGCTGACGGCGGCCGGAACCGGCGCCGAAGGTCATGACTTCCCACAGGTCCCGGTTGGGCTGAGCATGGAGCTCGTCGAAGATCACGCAGCTGGGCTTATAGCCGTGTTTGCTGTACGACTCGGACGAAAGCACCGCCATGACGCCCAGTACGATCCACTTGTATCCGCCGTTCCCGGTTCTGACCCGCTGGCGGTATTCCACCCGCTTCCGGGATTCTATGATTTTGAGCTCGCCCCGGGCGATCATCTTGGCCGTCCAGGGCGCCGTGGTCAGCATATACACGGCATCATTGAACACAATGGAGGCGTTGTCCTTATCCGCCGCGCAGATATAAACCTCCGCGTTCAGCTCACCATCTGCGAACAGGTGGTAGATCCCCAGGGCCGCCGCCAGCTCGCTCTTTCCGTTTTTCTTTGGGATCTCCAGGTAGAGGTACCAGTACTTCCGCAGGGCCTCTCCCGTATCCTCATCCGACTCCATGGTGCTGTAAAACTGCATGAGGGCGTCCAGCTGCCAGTCATAGAGCGAGAAATTCTTGCCGGTGTCCGTGGTAGGCAGCCGGGAGATAAACTGGCAGACGAACTCTCCCGCCTCCCGGTCCGTGAACACGCTGGATCTTACCGGCATGGGTTATTCCGCCTCTGCCAGAGCCGCCGCCTGCCGTGCCCGCAGCCGCCGGGTGAACTCGTCCGCCTCTTCCCCGGCCGGTGCTTTGGCAGCGTTCTGGATGGCAGAGGGCACCACGATCCTGCACCGGGCGGTAACAGAGAGGCCCATTGCCTCGGCGCACTGGCGCGCCTGCTTGAAGTAAGTGCCCTGGACGCCGGTCCACTCCCGGGCCAGTTTTTCGTCCCCCGCCCGGATGGCCGCCCCGGCCCGCTTATCAGCCCGGAGCCATCGCTCCCGGGAGAGAAAGTACTGCCCCAGCACGTCCCGGTCCAGCTCGGCATACAATCCGGCCGCACGCAGGATCTCGCCGATCTCATGGTATTCTTCGTGGAGCCGCTTGGGCAGCCACTTGGGCGGGACCGCCGCGTCCGGGGGCGGCACATGGACCTCCCGGTCCAGACGCTCGTCTATTTCAGCCTGGGTCAGGTGCTTGCGGCCGTTGGCCTCCACCACCGCCGTGGGCTGTCGTTTTCCGGGCATACCGCCCCTCCTTTCCCTGTGTCCGATTCTGACACCGCTGCACAGTCGCAGCGCAGAATCCATATTTGCAGCACCCTCGCAGCCTTCCGCACACTCCCCGTGGGGAGAATTTCTCGCGCGGCAGGGGGCATGCGGTCTTGCGCCGTCCGGGCAAAACTTTTTTGACCCCGGGGCGGGTCCCGCAAGGAATCCCCTCCGCGCATCCGCGCAGGCGCGGCGCCATGCGCATGCGCCCAAAGCTGCGCCCTATCGTTCCCGGTACCGGCTCCGCAAAGTCTCGCTTTTTCCACGGATTTCCGCCATGGTCTTACGGCTGTGGCAGGCGTGGCAAAGGCTCTGCAAGTTTCCACGATCCGTGAACACGGCCCAGTCCCCGTTGTGTGGGACGATGTGGTCCACATCCGTGGCCCGGGTGCGGCGGCGTGGATCTCCCGGCGGGTACCGCCTGGCACACTCCCGGCAGAACGGCTCCCGCAGAAGCTGCGCGGGCCGCAGATCGTTTATCCATTCCGGCGTGAGGTACATCCAGTGCCAGGACTTGGACGCCTCGCTGCGCCGGGCGCTGTCCTTGGGCTTATGGGCTGCGCAGTATCCATCCGGCACCAGGACGCAGCATCCTGGGTGCCGGCACGGCCTCAGCGGCTTTTGTGCCATCGGGCTATCACCTCCGGGCAAAACAAAAGAGCCTGGGCCGACACGTCCGCACTGCGGATCATGTGGCTCAGGCTCATTGGCTCAGGCTCAAATCGATGTTCAAAAATCGCTCCCGTTTGCAGTGGCGGCAGTAGGCATAGGCCCTGACCTTGCCATCCGGCGGGAGCCGGAGGAGCTTCATCGTCCCACATACGGGGCAGATGACATATCCATCCGTTGAGATCAGTTTAGCAGGTCTGCGCGCAGTATTCAAGTCGATTTCCTCACTTTCTTTCGGATGTCCACAAAAACCAACTAGATTACAAGTATTGAAATCTTATTCTAAATATAAAGCGCTGTTTTTCTTGGGCACGATCCAGGAGTGGTAATAGTAGCTGCCGAACTCATTGCTGAAGCTCTGCGGCCCGTCCGGAGAGCTGGCCCACAGTGTGCGGTGCGGGCAGCGGATCACGCCGGATTTATCCTCCCAGATTTCCGGCTCTGGCAGCTTGGCGGTGAGGGTACGACTGCAGCTCCACTTGTGTCGTCCCAGCGGCAGAAACCACCCGTCAGATGGCTCCTTGTTGAAATACTTGGCAAGTCGCCGGTATCCTCCATGCTTGAGGAGCACCGGGAAGTCCTGCACCTCTCCCTGCCTCCACAGGTACCGCACTTCCGCCGGCGAGAACTCACTATCCCGCAGGACAAGATGGACATGGTAGCGGCAATGCTGCGAACCATACTCGATGGCATACACATAGTCAAACGCCTGATTGTGCCGCCACCGCTTACACCGCTTGAAAAACGCGCTCAACACTTTGCGCACCCCGCCGAACCGCGCTGGCAGATGCTCCTCGTCAAAGGAGCACTCATAGTGCGTGCCCTCAAAGCCGAAAAGCGCCAGGCACAATTCCAGACGGTCCACCGGAGTCCGGCACACCGCCGAGCGGTACCGCCGCCGAAATTCCGCTTTCTCGCTCCGGGTGTATGCGTCATCCTGGGGCGAGAATCTGGGCCGCAGCGCCCGGCACTCCTTGACCAGCGGTCCCGCTCTCTGGCGGGTGCAATACCATAATTGTCCCGTATTTTCCCCTCCATTTCTAATTTTCCTATTGACTTATATAGTGCACTATGTTATAATAAAACCATGGAAAGGAGGTCAGGACATTGAGCAAAAACAAAAAAAGCGGCAACAAGAAAGCCAGCGTCCAAACCGGGCTCAATCTTGTTACCGCAATCCTCAACCTAGTGGTTGCTCTCATACTCCTGTATGAAAAGCTCACAGGCTGACGAGGCGAGGGGAGCAATCCCCTCCCTCTAAGGATAGCAGATACAAAGCTCGGTGTCAAACGAAATGGCGATCTATATTCTGCTCGGAATCAGCATCACTCTGTCCATCGTCTCCATCATCATTTCCCTGCGAAAGAGGTGACCACATGCCAGAACAAGCCGACAAGTACTCCACGCAAAAGAAATACCTCTCCTCTCAAAAGCAGCTGCGGGTGTGGCTGGCCCCGGAGAAGTATGAGGCGCTGAAAGAAAAGGCCCACGCAGAGGGCACTTCCATCTATGCGCTGGTCAATCGTTGGGTGGATGCATACTTGCAGGAAACGCCGGAGGCTTGAGCCTCCGGTTTTCCTTTTTGCTAACGGTCGTATTTGATCTCCCGTAGGTGCGGATACCGCTCCGGGAACGGGATCAGCTCCTGCTTCCCCCGCATGATCTCCAGCAGGGCCCGGTCCAGATGCTCCTGGGCCACGTCCTGCTCCGGCCCCCGCTCCACCGCTCCGTGGAGCTGGTTGTACACCTTGGCCCACGCCTCGCTGAGGGCCTTGATCCGGTCAAAGCCCCAGCCATACTCCGTGTGGAGCGTGATCTGGAGCGTGTCCAGCATCAGCTGCCGGGCTGTCTGATCTACGGCGTCAATGATGGCCTGCTCCCGGGCCGCCTGCCGTTGGAGATAGCCGGATTGTTTAGGCATCAGCCCCACCTCCATCCAACGCCCCCAGCACCCGGTCCATGCACTTGTTGGCAAGGCCCCATAGCCGCATCCGTTCCCGCTGGGCGGCGTTCATAGTCTTTTCCAGCCTTGCGCCCTGGTCCAGCACATCTTTTGGGAGCAGCCCCAGCGGCTTTCCCAGATAAGGGGTCAACAACGTCTGATAGGATTGTAAAGCCTCGTCATACTGCTCTCCGCATTTATCAGCTTTCTCCATGTACACGTCATGCCGGCGCCGCATAATATCCGCCTCAAACTCGCCGGGCCGATAGGAAAGCGCAAAGGCGTGCTCCCTGATCCACCAGACCAGCTCCTCCTTGGTGGCATCTTCAAGTTTCATTCCCACACACCTCCTCGGCTGGCTGTCGGAGCCAGTGCAGCACGCACTGCTCGCATCGCTCCAGTGGGATCGGCACATCCCGCTCCACATCCGCATCACACTCGGGCAGCTCCCGGCAGTAGGGGATTGATATCTCACCCTCCAACAGCCGATTGATGTTCCGGGCCAGCTCCTCGTCACTCATGCGCCGAACCAGGTCGGCTCTTGACGATGTCTCATGGTCGCACGGCCCGAACACGCAGATGTTTGCGTCTGTGAGGTCGCCTCCGTAGCTACACAGGCCATTTTCTCGGTAATAGATGCACGGGTATTCAAGGCTCACAGTTAACACCCCCAAGCCGCTTCTCACTCGATTCAAGCGCTACATTTGCAATTTTCGCAAACGATTCTAGGTCCATTGTTAAAATGACTTCCGGCATCTCCAGCTGCGCCACCGCCTCCCGGATAATGGCACAGCCATGGACGCCGCAGTTATGCTCCTGCCCACAGCCCAGGCATACCAAGCTCCCGGTCTCCACCTGCATCCTCCGCAGGGAATCAATCAATTGATTCCGCTCCATCAAAACGCCCCCTCCTCTTTCGTCAGCTCCGGAGAAAGATAATAGCGCGTACATTTTTGGCAGCGATCAGGCTGCCCGAAAGATACGCACATATCACAGCACCCAAACACTTCACATTTCGAGCAACATTCAAAGCAAATCAGGCCCGCACGGCAGAAAAACCGGTCTATCGGATCCATCAAAACGGCAGCTCCCCTTCCTCGCCCTCGGGGATCTCCGTGATCTCCCCGGCCGGATGTGTGTCCGAATCGGACACCGCACGCTTGCTGTCGCCAAAGTAGATGTTATCCGCTACCACCTCGGCGCTGCGGCGACGTCCGCCGTCCTTATCTGTCCAGTCCCGGACCTGGAGCCGGCCCTCCACCACGGCCATACGGCCCTTGGTGAAATACTTGCAGACAAACTCCGCCGTGCTGCGCCAGGCCACCACGTCGATGAAGTCCGTCTCTTTCTCGCCGCTCTGGCTCTTGTAGTCCCGATCCACCGCCAGCGTCAGTGAGGCCACGGCGGTGCCGCTCCCCGTGTGGCGCAGCTCCGGGTCCCGTACCAGGCGGCCCATGAGAACGATATTATTGAGCATTACGCTCCCCCTCTCTCCTGCGGCGGGTTTTCCGCCGGTTTACCGCATAGTCGTTGTAGATCCGCTCCCGGTCGATGCGAGCACGCTCCGCCGCGTGATGCTCCGCCAGAGCGGCCTGATACCTGCCCCAGGCGGGGCAGGTATCTTTGTTATGGCAGCCGGGCGCCCGGCGCTGGCACTCCCGGCACGGCGGCATGGGTTTGTCTCTCACATCCCCACCGCCCTGGCCGTAACGGTAAGCAGGACCAGGACGGCCACCAGCCACACCGCCAGGGCGATCCGCGCTGCCGCTTTTTGCCGGCGCTCCCGGCCGGTATAGTTATGTCGTGTCATTGCTTTCCTCCCTGATGATGGTTTTGACGGCCTTGCCGTCCACACGGATCTCACAGCCGCCCCGCCGGAGGGATCGCTGCTCCTCCGGCGTCGGCACACAGTTTATGTAACGGCACTTGGGGCGGCCGTCCTGCCAAACAACAATCTCCGCCATCAGGCCACCTCCCGGTTAAGCTCCTCCAGAATGGTCTCCACGGACTCCTGGAGCTCCAGGCCAGTGACATCCACCCTGCGGGTGGAGCCGTTTGCACAGCGGATGATGACCACCTCGTCGCCGTTGTCGTGGAGGTGATACTCCAGCCGGACCACCCCCGGGCACATCTCCGCCACGCAGCGGGAGAACGTCTTGGCAATAAAGTTCTTTTTCTGGTCAAGCATTGGGTCTCTCCTCCTTTTCCGGCAGCGGCATCCAGCAATAGCCGCTATCATATTCCCCGTGGGACGGCTCTTCCAGCTCACAGCCGCTGTCCGTGTCCACAAACGGATACGTGTCATAGTAGCCGCCCACACAGCGGGCGGTCTCGTAATAGGTGCCGCCGAGCGGGTTGTCCCACGCAATGGCCACCAGCTGCCCGTCCGCCGGCCAGTGGGCCTCGTCCAGGGGCTGCCACTGTGCCGGAGCAGCCTTTGGAGCGGGGTCATCGGTCAGGCCGTAGAGGTAATCCGTGCTGACGCCCAGGGCCTGGGCCAAACGAGGGAATGCACTCGACCCCGGCAGATTGCCGTTTTCCCAGGCGCTGTATGTGGCCTTGTACTCCCCGATTTTCTCGGCAAATGCAGCACGGTCCAGGCCGGTCGACTCCCGTGCAGCCCGGAGCCGCTCGGAAAACCGCTCGCGCCGCACTTGCCAGTCCTCCGCCGACAGCTCCACCCGGTTTTCCAGTTTGGGAGGCGGGGCAATGCCGCCCGCCCCCTCCTCCGGCTCGTGTGGCCGTGCAAAGCTGCAGGCCGCCGGACAGGTGTCCTTCTTGTTGCATTGCTGGCAGCAGCCGGCGCCGTGCCACACGCCGCCGTGGAAATCCTGGTCATAGATATCCTGGGCATGGGGGCAAAATCCGCCGGTCTCCGGGCACTTGTGCATGCAGCCGCCCCACATCACGGCGAACTTCTTGACGTCCCTCATCGAGTAGCTGTGGTGCTCGTCGATCATCCAGTCCAGCAGCCGGTACTGGGCCTCTACCGGCAGCCGGGCGATCTCCAGCGCAGCGGCCTCCGGGATCTCGTCCCGCTCCCATTTTTCCATGATGCCCGGCACCTTGATGCCGTTGCGGATGGCGTTGAGGTTGGCCAGCTTGGTCTTGGAGATCTGCATGGTCTCCGCCACACGGTCCCGGATGCGGCCGGGGAGATTCTCACCGGCGCGCTTGCGGGCCATGTACGCCTGGGTCAGCTTTTCCGCCTCCTCCGCCAGCAGGGCCTGCGTCTTCACCCGCTGTCGGTTGGCCTCGATGATGGCGGCCAGCTCCACATGCTCGTCCATGGCCGGGAGCACCAGACAGGGCACCCCGTCCTCGTATTTCGCGCTGTGTATCCGCCGGAGGGCCGCGAATCGGTTATGGCCGGAGATCAGCCGATAGCCGCCGCTCTCGTCAGGGACGACCGTCAGCGGTTCCAGCAGTCCGTTGGCCTGGATGCTCTCCTCCAAATCCTCCAGATTTTCCACCCTGGGGTAAAAATTCCGGGGATTGGGATGGATCTGAGCCAGCGGGATCAGCCGCACCGGCGTGTCCGAATCGGACACCTTTGCCAGCTGGCCACCCAGGATGGCGGCCACGTCCACTTTATTCCTCGGCATTACTGTCCCCTCCCTCCTGGGCCATGTACTCCTTGACGAACAGCCGGTAATCCCGGGCCGCCGCACAGTGGGGGCTGAACTGGATCAGCGGCACTCTTGCGTAGGTAGCGGCACTGACCCGCTCGCTGCGCCGGATGGGCCACTTGTATACCGGCAAACTGGATTGCTGGAGGTATTTGAGGGCCTCGATGGACTCCTCCGTGTTCGTGTACTGGGTCGCCAAAATCCCCGCCACCCGAAGCCGGGGGTTGACCCGCTGCATGTTGGTGATCTGGGTGATGAGGTCCGCCATGCCGGCCGTGGAAAAGGCGTCCAGCCGGATGGGGATCACCACATCGTCTGCCGCTACCAACGCCGCAGCGGACGCCGCCGAAAAGGCCGGCGGGCAGTCGATGAGCATGTAGTCATACGCTGCCGCCCGGGCGTCCTCGTCCGGAGACTGGGCATCCTCCTCGATGGAAGCACGCAGCTCCTCCATGGAGTGCCGGGAGGTAAACCGGCCCTCGTAGACATCCACATCCGCGTACAGCAGCGTCATGTCCGACGGGATGATGTCGATGGCCACGTCCGGCCGGGCCGGCGTCACCCAGTCGGAATAAACCGGCTCGTGGGTGCCCTGCAAAAGGTCCAGGGTGCTGGCCCCCTCCTGGGCGCTGACGCCGAAATACTGGCTGAGATTGCCCTGGGCGTCGGCGTCGATCACCAGCACCCGCTTGCGGTATTGGGTGGCCAGGATGTCGGCCATGGCGGCCGTGGTGATTGTTTTGGCCACGCCGCCTTTGAGGTTAAAAATTGCTGTCGTTCTCATAGCTACTCCTTCGTTCATTCAGGGAATACCTGATTGATATCGTCCCGGTCCTCCGGGGTGGCCAACCGGATCTGCTGTGCAGCCATGTCCCATCCGTAGGGCCGTTTCGGGTCCCCGGACTTGTCCTGGAAAAACCGACGGGACTTCCGGTCAAAATCCAGCCACTGCTGCCCACGGGCGCCAAAGTCCCGGTTTTTGAGAATCTGCAGAAGCGGTTTTTGAGCCGGCTGTCCCTCTTTGTCGGACACAGCGTGCGTGGTAAGGAAAAACACGTTGTCCGCCCGGTTGGTAATGTCGCCGCTGCCGCTGACGTCATCAGAGCTGACCTTGCTGTTGGTGTCGCTGGTGGACTTCCGGGGATGGACCACCAGGTGGGTATGTACCTGCCGCCGCTTGGAGAAGGTCACCAGCATCTGGGTGAACCGCGACTGGACTCGGTTGAAGTCACGGTCGGGAAAGCCGTCAAAATCCACGCTCATGATGTTGTCCACCAGGAACACGTCCGCGTTGTAGCGCATTTTTGCATATTCAAACTGCTTGAGGATCGTCTCTGGATCGTGCTTTGTGTTCTTCTCCAAGTCAAACAGCCAGAACCGCTCATCTAACCACTCGGAGATCCGCTTGTCCGTCATCAGATCCGCCATGGCCAGACGCTTTCCGGTAGCCTCATCCGTCTCATAGACGATATGCTCCGGGCCTGCCGCCTGGAGATAGATCCACTCCCGGAACTGCTCCTTTGGAAGCTCCCCTGAGTAGGCGCAGACCGTGTGCCCCTGATCGATAGCCTCCAGGAGCAGCTGCCCCAAGATGGTGCTTTTGCCCACACCCCGCTTGCCAGTCCAAACAGACAGCTCACCGGCGAAGAATCCGCCGATGCCCTTGTCCAGCACCGGGAACCGGGACAGTACCCGGGGCACTGTCCGCAAGTCGCGTCTGGCCACCCGGGCCAAATTGAGGATGCCGTAAGCCGGCAGTTCCTCCGCATCAGCCAAAATGGACGGCAGCTCCCTGCTACCGTATAGGTCTACATATTCCTGCACAGTCTTGCAGTTTCGGAACCCTGCGTCAGTGATGACGTAGATGCAGGACGTCGGCAGACGCGGCCGAAGCTGCCGCACCATCTCCTCCCGGGCAATGGCATTGGGCGTCACGATCACCAGAAACGGGAAGTGCTCCAGAAACGGCTGCGTTTTGACGATGTCATCCCACTCGCAGCCGCTGCCCAGACATACCGCGTTGATCCCGATAGCGGCAACCTCCGATACGTTGTTGCAAATCCAGAGGCCCTGTGGCATCTTTGGGTCGATAAAACGGTCTGTGAAAGTTAAATAGGCCTCGGCAGCTAACATAGCTTTTTCAAATTCCATAAATCCCCTCCTGATCCTCCGGTACCGGCATGGTATCCATCCCTGGAAGCTCGTCCTCCCACATCCGGCCATTGAGCCAAGTGGTAGGGTCCGGAATGTATCTGCCATTGTTCCGAGTCCATTGGTCACAGTGTTTCTGGCGTTCCAGCGCCCGCAGGATCACCGTCACTAGTGCGTGATCCGGTTTGAGCCGCCGCCAGATCTCCCACGCCTTTTTCTTTTTGACCTTTTTCGGGTACTTAGACCAAAAGGTCAAAAATGAATCGTCCCCCTCTGGGGGGTAAGGGGGGTTATTATAATTACTCTTAGATGTGGACCCGCAAGTTTCTGCGGGTACCCCCCGCAAATTTCTGCGGGTACCCCCTGGGTGCCCGCAATTTTCTGCGGGTACATGCGGAGCATCCGGCGGAGCCAATTTCCGACCGCAAAAGATGTATCGTTCTGTTCCGCCGGAGCCGCCCCGCCGGGGCCTGGACTCCACCCGGATCTGCCCTACATCCTCCAGGGCCTTGAGCAGATTCCGGACGGTAGTCTCACTGCATCCCAAAAGATCCATGAAGTCCTGATTGCTGGCATCGCACCAGCCGTCCGGGCCGGAGAGCCGGTAGATCTCCCCGAACAGGATTTTGGCCGTGGCCGGCACAGAATCCTCATACAGGAGATCTACCCAGATGATGGCGAATTGCCCGCCTTTTTTCGGATTTCGCCGCATGATCTCACCGCCCCTCCGCCGCCAGAATATCCTCGGAGAGCCTGCGGATGCCATTGGCATACTTCTCGTCCCAGGACGCCACCAGGGCTGCCTCCTCGGCGTTCAACTCATCCCTCCACTCCATGGTTGCGGGATCTTCCGTCTCCTCACTCCAGAGATAGTCCAAAAAGGCGATGCGCTCCTCAGATACCATGCCCGTCATCTCCCCTCAATCAAGTCGATTACCCGGAAAAGGCCCTTGGTAACAGTCCAAACGCCAACCAGGACGAACGCAAACTCCCAGCCCGTCATAAGAGGGTCACCCCCTCCCTGATGGTAGTGCGGGACTTGCATTTCCGGGCAAAGTGTGGTAATATAACTTTGCTGTCGTTCTCGGGCGCAAGCCCCTGAACTCGACCGCCTTGAGGTGCCAGCCTCGGGGCGGTCTTTTTTTATGCTTCTTCCCATGGCGTCACTGCTTTACCATGGCCATCAGGTCCTCTGGCGTGAAACGCAGGATCTTCTGCACCCTGGCCAGCTCGTCCAGGCGCCAGTCACCCTTTTGCATCCGGCGGGCGATCACCTGCCGATCCAGCCCCACACGCTCGCCCAGGGCCTTCTTGGTGGGCACGCCGGCATCGATCATCCGATGGGTGAAGATCTTCCGGGCAGTTTCCCGGCGTTCCAGCTCCGGGTCACGCCCCAGTTTTACCTTTGGCATATCAAACCTCTCTTTCTGTCGCGGCCTGCACTTCAAAGCAGACCTTGCTCAATGTACGCAGCTCCTCCAGGATCTCGTCCAGGATGGGCCGCTCCTCCGGTGTGATGATCCCGTCCTCCGCGATCCGCAGCAGCTTCCGGTCCGGGTGAGCCTCCACAAAGTCCATCACGGTGTTGTAAAGCCGCATGGCCGCCGTCTGCAGAGTCACTGGCTCCACCGCCGGGATGATGCTGGCCGCCAACTGACTCACCAGGCGCAGATGCTCCACCGCCAGATACTGGCTGTTATAGAGCCGCACCATGGCATAGGCCAGATCGTCCGGCACCTGGGCCTCCCCGGCTTCATACCGGGCCAGCTGCCGCACGGAGCAGCTGAGCAGCTCCGCCGCCCGCTCCTGGGTGTAACCGGCCTGCTCCCGGCAGATTTTGTAAATGGTCTTGTCCGCGTCCGTCATGGTCTTTTCTCCTTCTGTGCGGTATGCTTTGGTCATCGGGTAACCTGGCGCTTCATGCGCCGATGGGCTTCCGGCCCAGGATCTCGTCCACAGTGCAGCCGAAAATATCGGCCAACTTCAAAAGGTTTGCGGCGCTGGGCATAGCCGCCCCGGATTCCCATGCAGATACCGACGCCTGCTTGACGCCCATACGCTCCGCCAGCTCATATTGCCGGAGTCCGGCTGCTTCCCGAATTTTTTTAATTTCCATTCTCTTCCTCCTTTCCCCAATACTTGAAACGCCTGTTTGGCTGTGATATTATAGTTAGTAACTATCAAATACCGTCATTGACGGTGATGGGGTGATGATTTGAAGCTCAACGAAGAAGATTGCATTGTACTGGAAGAAGCTCTAATCAATCTATTGGCCCAAACACAGGAAAGCGCTCCGTATTTCAGATACACTCCTGGGGAAAAGGTGACTGCACTTATTTTTTCAATCGCTTCTGCCAGGAAAAAGCTGAAACTGATTCGCGAGGAACACAGTCAAGACTTTTCCGATCAAGAGTTAAAAGCAATGTACTGGGCGGTCTTGGATACGAGAGACGAGGCCAGAGCGTTTCTTTCGGAAACTCCGCTTTCAGATCCAGGACACGATGATGCAGTCTCTGTACAACGGCTCTGCAATCGCTTGCTGAAAAAGTTCCCGGATTCCCTTCGTATGGGCAATATTGAACTCTAAATGTTTGCCGTGATCCGCTGAACATCGTAAGTAGGCGCCACTCCATCTTGCTGAGTGGAGACATCCTCTTCCCTCCCTCCTTTCTGCCTTGCGGCTTAGCTTGTATTTGTTTAGCTTGTGGTTATACTGTAATCGCAATTTCTTAAATTGTCAACGATATAAATTCAATTTTTTAATTTCTGTTCAATGCTCACAAATTCAAAAACTGCGATTTGTGTACATTTGTGGAGGTGTTGCCATTGGGCACTGCGGAGCGCATCTTCGATTTGGTAGATGCAAAATACAAAGAGCAACGCGATTTTGCAAAAGCTATCGGCGTATCAGCGTCTATGGTAAGCCAATGGCGCATGGGAATAACAAAGTCTTATACCCGCCGCCTGCCCCAGATCGCCGAGGCCCTGGGCACTACCACGGAGTACCTGCTCACCGGCAAAAAAGAACCCGCCGGCCAGCAGGCCGACGGGAAGCAGGAAGAGTTTATGCAGCTGTACCAGCAGCTCACGCCCCAGGAACAGGCGTTTTTTCTAAGCCAGCTGCGAGGCTACGTAAAAGATCGAGGAACATCGTCTGCTCCTCAGGAGTGAGCTGGTCAAACAGCTCAAGGGCTTCTGTGAGCCGGTCATTCTGCGCCATGGAAGATCCTCCTTTTCCGGCTCATGCCGGGCGTCTCCGCCGTTGGGCGGTCTACCCAGTAGCACCCAGACAAAAAAACGTGCACGCCTGCGTGCATCAAAAATAAAAAATGTCCGATTCGGACACAAGGAGAGAAACAGCCATGGGGCTATTTGCAAATTTGTTTAATCGCCCACCAAAGCTCGATGTTTACGATTTGCTATACATTTACATGCGGCATGGAACCCCCTGGGGGATGCAGCCGTTGACTTGGAATATGAAAAATTGTTTTGATCGTCACGATTTTTCAAAACAATGGGATCGTGTTTCAGCACTGGGCCTCATCCAGCCTGCCGAAGCGCCTGACCGTCTGACGTTCGCCACCATCGAAGAATTACGTCCTTTCCTGGAACAGTTTAACTTAAAAAAGGCCGGAACAAAGGCCGTGTTAATTCAGCAGCTTATGGACAGCGGACATGGGGCAGAGGTTGCGGGAATGCTCCCTCAAGCAGTCGGATTGACGGATGCTGGAAAAAGCCTTCTTGCAAAGCATGATTATATTCCTTACGTGGTCAAGCGCTGCAAGGAAATTCCGTGCGGATATGAAAAAATGTTTGCCAAGCGGGAACGGGACGAATCTTCCAATAAATATGAGATCGTCCTGTTCGGGCTAAATGAAGAGGCTTTTTACACAGATAGCTGTTATGATGAAGAGGACAAAGCGTATGCCAGGGATTGCCGAAAAGAGGCTAAGGGGGAGTATCGCGATTTTGTAAAATCTGTGGCGTCTGACGCCAAAGCAGACGGCATCGCCATCGACGTAAGCAGGTATCTCAACTGATCCGCACTTATTTCCCGCCAGCGTGCGGATAAAAAATAAACGTGTCCGAATCGGACACAAGGAGAGAGAAAATGAAAGAGATGGAAGAGTATAGGGCTTTTACTACACCAGCCGAGCTGCATAAAGCCGTGAACACCCTGCGTGGGATCGTGGCCGGGATCAACTCCGACGCATCCGTCGAAAACTCGGAAATCCAGGAGCTAACGCACTGGTGCCAGCTTCACGCGCACCTGCGGGATCGCCATCCATTTTCTGAAATTATTCCCGTAGTGGAAAAAGCCTGTGAGGACGGTGTCATCACCGAGGACGAATCCAAGGATATTCTCTGGTTGTGCAACAATTTTGCTGACAGCAATTCCTATTACGACGCCATAACTTCCTCTATTCAGTTTCTTTCAGGTATGATACATGGAATTATGGCAGACGGAGAGCTGAGTGACCGAGAGATCCAGGCATTAAAATCCTGGATGAGCGCGAACGCTTTTCTTGCCGGGACATATCCGTTTGACGAAATCAACAGTCTGCTCTGTGCTGTGCTTGCCGACAACGTCATTACCACGGAAGAGCGCGAGCAGCTCATGGCCTTTTTCGGAAACATCATTGAGTTCAAGGAATCTTTCAATCTGAATGAAGGCGATTTCAAGGCGCTGCAAGAAAAATACAGCATTGGCGGTGTCTGTGCTGTTTGCCCTGAAATCTCGTTTAAAAATAAGGTTTTTTGCTTCACGGGAGAGTCCTATCGTGCAAAGCGGAACGTAATGGCGGATGCTGTGAGAGCGTTTGGCGGGATCGCCCGTTCTACCGTCAGTGCAAAGACCGACTATCTGATCGTTGGCAACGCCGGCAATCCATGCTGGGCCTATGCCTGCTATGGCCGAAAAATTGAAGAAGCCATGCAACTTCGTAAAGATGGCGCCAAAGTGATCATTGTCAATGAAACTGACTTCTGGGACGCAGTGGACGATGCGAATGCAGGCATTTCCGACTGAAAATTATCCATAATATGCAAACTAAAAAGCCGCCCTTGGCGGGCGGCTTTTTCTTAACGGTTTAATCGAACAAATGTTTTATTTATAGAAAGGGGCGGCAATGAAACTCCCGAAGCCGAAGAAAACGCCAGCCGGAAAATGGTACATCCAGCTGATGGTGGATGGGCATCGCTACAACGGCACCTTTGACACACCTGAAGCGGCATCCTACTGGGCCGCCGGGCTCAAGACCCGCCTGGCTGAAGATGCGCGCTCTCCCCTGCAGCTGTCCGTTTCTGACGCTATGCAGCGTTACATTGACCTGAAAACGCCGGTGCTCTCTCCCTCCACGATCCGGGGGTATAATCACATCCGCGAGGCGCTGGGCCCGCTGGAAAACGTCCAGCTGAACCAACTGAACCAGGAGCAGGTGCAGCGATGGGTTGGGTGGATGGTTCGGGAGGGAAAATCCCCCAAGTCGGTGGCAAACGCCCACGGCCTCCTCTCCGCTGTTGTAGGAGAATACCTTCCGACGCTGACATTGCGGACCCGCCTGCCCCAGAAGGTCAGGCAGGAGATCCAAATCCCCACGGAGGATGAGATCCGCCGTCTGCTGGAGGCAGCCCGGGGAACCCGCTATGAGCTGCCCATCTGCCTGGCCGTGTTCTTGGGGCTCCGTCAGTCGGAGATCCTGGGCCTGCGCTGGGAGGATATCTCCGGAGACACCATTACCATCCGCCGCGCCATGGTGGTGGGTGACGACGGGCCAGTGGAGAAGGGCACCAAAACCACCAGCGGCACCCGCCGGGTGCATCTCCCCGCCCATGTGGCGGCCCTCCTGGCCGCGCAGCCGCGAAAGGGGGATCATATCACCACCCTCAGCGGAAAGGCCGTGTACAGCGGTTTCTGTCGGCTCTGCGACAAGGCCGGTCTGCCCCACTATCGCTTTCACGATCTGCGGCACTTCAATGCCTCGCTGATGCTGGCCACCGGGCTGCCGGACAAGTACGCCATGAAGCGCATGGGCCACGCCACCAACAACATGCTTAAGACCGTCTACCAGCACACCATCAAGGAGCGGGAGGCTGCTTACGATGCCGCCATGGACAAGGCACTGGACAAATTGCTATCCCCGCCGGAAAAAAGTGAAAATAAAAGTGAAAAAGAGTGAAATTTACGTGGTCATGATGCGTTAGAATTAACCCGTAAAGTTTATAGAGAAATCACCGCAAACCCTTGCGGCACAAAGGAAAAAGCCCGGAGCCTTGCAACTGCAAGGCTCCGGGCTTTGGTGGAGGTGGGGGGAGTTGAACCCCCGTCCGAAAGCACTTTAACGGGATTTTCTCCGGGCGCAGACGATTATTGCGGGAGTCTTACTCCCTGTTCCCCTTCCAGATGGCAAACCGTCACGCCATCAGGTCAGGTGAGCTTCATGATGTGTGGCGCAGGCAAAGCTTACTGCACGCACATTTACCGCTAAACGACGCCCTCCCCGGCTCGCGGTCCTTCCGGGTCGGACGGCTGCCTTTAATTAGGCAGCAACAGCAACAGTGTTGTTGTTATTTAATTTATAAATTGCCCGTTTTATGGCGGTCAGGCGCCGCCGCCCGCTGATCCCGCCTCCATACCCCCGTCGAAACCGGTACACCCCCATATGGGCGTCTCCCGCCGTGCGGCTGGATGGCGCGGAATACTCTTTTGGAATTGTAACATACTTCCCGGGGGAAGTATGTTACAATTCCATGAAATTTATGTTTTGGTCAGCTTCATCATCAGCTTGGCCGGCGTCACCTTGGCCAGCAAGCGGTACGTTTTATAAAAGAGCCGGGGCGTATAGATGGTCCTGCCGGCCTTGGCGGCCCGCAGCGTGCCGCCCGCCACCCGAACCTGATCACAGTAGGGCAGCATGGCAAACGTTCTGGAGTTTCCGCTGATGCGGCCCACGTCCAAAAACTCTGTTTCCATGGGCCCCGGGCAAACCGCCGTGACGGTGACGCCCTTTTTCTTCAGTTCTTCCGAAAGTCCCAGCGTAAACGCGCTGACATAGGCCTTGGTGGCCGAATACACCGTCATACGGGGCGTGGGGCAGAAAGAAGCAATGGAGGAGACATTGATGATCCTGCTTCCGGCCTCCATATAAGGGATGCACATGCTGGTGATGGCCGTCAGGGCCCGCAGGTTCAGATCCACCATGCGGGTCTGGAGGGAGGTCTCCGTCTGGCCCACCTCGCCAAGATACCCGCAGCCGGCGTTGTTGATGAGCACCTGGACTTGCGGGTGATCCGACGCCAGCTTTTCCTGCAATGCCACAAAGCTCATGGGATCGCACAGGTCCAGCGCCAGGCACTCCACATTCTTATGGGAAAGCTCACCGGCCATTTCCGCCAGCCGTTCCCGCCGGCGGGCAATGAGCCAGTAGCACTCCACATCCGGGAACACATCCTCCAGCTGGCGGACGAACTCCCGTCCCAGGCCGGAGGAGGCGCCGGTGATAATGGCAGTCCGCATACAGCCCCTCCTTTGCGCGTCCGTCTATTCAGTGGGTCTCGGGAGCGGGATAGTCCACGCCCTTGGTATCCACCCGGATGGACTGGATCACCACATCCTTCTTGGGCTTGTCGTTCATCATGTTGCGCTGGACCCGGGAGATATCCACGGCCACGTCCGTACCCTCAGTCACCTGACCGAACGCGGCATACTGTCCGTCCAGATGGGGCGCGGGGGCCACCATGATGAAGAACTGGCTGCCGGCGGAGTTGGGCGCCATGGTACGGGCCATGGACAAAACGCCCAGGGTGTGCTTGAGGTCGTTCTGCTTGAAGCCGTTGGCGGAGAATTCGCCGTTGATCTCATAGCCGGGGCCGCCCATGCCGTTGCCGTTGGGGCAGCCGCCCTGGATCATGAAGCCGGGGATGACACGGTGGAAGATCAGGCCGTCATAAAAGCCCTTATTGGCCAGGGAGATGAAGTTATTGACGGTGTTGGGGGCCTTTTCGGGGTACAGCTCCGCCGTCATGACACGGCCGTCCTCCATGGTAATGGTGGCAATGGGATAGTTGTTTGCAGACATAATTACCGATTCCTCTCTTTCATGGTGCGGTCGATCTCCCGCTTGGCGTCCCGCGCCGCGGTGGCCGCCCGCTTGTCGTAATTTTTCTTGCCCTTGCAAAGACCGATCTCCAGCTTCACCCGGGCGTCCTTGAAGTAGGCGGCGAGGGGCACCAGGGCGTAGCCGTCCTGCTTGACCAGGGCGTGGAGCTTGCGGATCTCCCGCTTGTGCATGAGCAGGCGGCGGGAACGCATGGGGTCCTTATTAAAGATGTTGCCTTTTTCATAGGGAGAGATGTGCATGCCGTGGACGAACATCTCCCCGTCCTTGACGGTGCAGTAGGCATCCTTGAGGTTCAGCGTGCCGGCACGGATGGACTTGACCTCCGTCCCCGCCAGCTCGATGCCGGCCTCGTAGCGGTCCTCCACGAAGTAATCGTGGAAAGCCTTGCGGTTCTGCGCCGCGATCTTGATCCCCTTTTTCTCCGTGGGGCTCACCTCTTTCCGGGATTTTTTCCATTGGATTTTTACGTGCTGACAGTATAGCACACATCTGCCGCTTCTTCAAGAGAAAGAAGCGGTTGGCAAGTTTGGGCCGCCGTGATATAATTGAAATGATTGAATCAACTGGGGCACAGCGCTTTTGCAGTGAAAGCGCCGCTTTCGTCCATCCTGCCCTGTGGGAGAGCAAAGTATACGAGGTGTAACAACATGAATGAATTTACGGATCTGACTGAGCAGACCCTCAGCCGGAAAGAACAGTACAGCGGCCCCCTCTTCTCCGTCCATACGGACACCGTCCGCCTGCCGGACGGGACGACCTCCTCCAGGGAAGTGGTGGAGCATGTGGACGGCGTGGCCGTGCTGCCGCTGGACGAGCGCAACAACGTTTTGACCGTGACGCAATATCGCTACGTATTCGGGCGGACCATGCTGGAGATCCCGGCGGGCAAGCTGGATCCGGGTGAGGACCCGGTCACCGGCGCATTGCGGGAGCTGAAGGAAGAGACCGGCGCCGTGCCCGATACGTTCCTGCCCCTTGGACACATCGTTCCCGCCCCCGGCTGTTACAGCGAGGTGCTGCACCTGTTTTTGGCCCGGGGACTGCACATGGAGCAGCAGCATCTGGATCCCGGCGAATTTTTGAATGTGGAGCGCATCCCCTTTGACGAGATGGTCCACCGGTGCATGAGCGGCGAGATCGAGGACGCCAAGACCATCGCCGCCGTACTCAAGGCCAAGATCCTTTTGAATCTTTGATCTCAATTCTGAATCTCTCAACAAAAAACTTGGAGGTCCCTATGAACACGCAAAAAACTGTCCTCATCGTAGAGGATGAGAAAAACATCGTGGACATCCTGCGCTTCAACCTCCAGCGGGAGGGCTACCGCACCCTGGAAGCCTACGACGGCAAGGACGGGCTGGACAAAGCAGTGTCCGAAAACCCCGACCTCATTTTGCTGGACGTGATGCTGCCCCAGATGAACGGCTTTGACGTGTGCCGCGCTCTGCGCTCCCAGGGCAGCAATGTGCCTGTCATCATCCTCACCGCCCGGGAAGAAGAGGCGGACAAGGTGCTGGGATTGGAGATCGGTGCCGACGACTATATCACCAAGCCCTTTTCCATGCGGGAGCTCATCGCCCGGGTAGGCGCCAATATCCGCCGCACCTCCATGGCTGCCCCCGCCGCTGCCTCCGCCGCCGCCAGCGCCATGCCGGTGGCCGGAGATCTTGCCATCAATACGGACAGTCACCAGGTGTTCCGGGACGGCAAGGCCATCGACCTGACCCAGCGGGAATACGAGCTTTTGACCTTCCTGGCAAGTCATCCCAACAAGGTCTACTCCCGCATCGCCCTCATGGAGCAGGTATGGAACTACGGCTACGTAGGCGACGACGCCCGCACGGTGGATGTGACCGTCCGGCGCCTGCGGGAAAAAATCGAGGCAGACCCCGCCAACCCCGCCTATATCCTCACCCGCCGCGGCGCGGGCTACTATTTCTCCGTATGATCCCACGCCAATGAGAGGAGGTGCCGCCGGTGTTCCGCAGCCTGCATATGAAGCTGATGCTGATATTGCTGTTGCTGATCACATCGCTGATGGCAGTGGTGGGTGCATTTTTGACCACCAGCGTCTCCAGCTTTTATATCAATACCTTTTACGAGCAGATCGCCGATGTATTCGGTCAGGACCAGCAGGAATTCGTATCCACCCTGCGCAGTGAAGCCGCGCAGGACGACGGGGCTCAGCGGCTCCAGGAGATCCTGAAGATCAGCGCCGGTGAGCTGGGCATCGACTACCGCAGCCGCAACTACTTCATTCTGGACGGACGGACGGGTGCATTTTTGAGCGGCTCCGCGGGGGAGGACAGCCTGCCCCGCCAGCAGACCGCCAACCTGCTCACCGCCCGCAACGCCGTGGCCCGGGGCGACGCCACCCTGGTAGGTGACGAGAGCGACATCACCGCCGACTACATGGATGTGGCCATTCCCATCCTGGCCGGCGACAACGCCTTCATCATCTACATTCTGGACAACAAGGACACCGTCTCCGAGCTCAATGCCCAGCTGTTCACCATCATCTTCCAGGCTCTGGTCATCGGACTGCTCATCTCCGTGCTTTTGAGCTTTCTGCTCTCCAAGACCATGGTGGGTCCCATCGAAAAGCTCACCGCCGGTGCCGAGCGGGTGGCTGCCGGCCACTTTGACAGCGAGCTGCCGGTGGAGTCCTCCGACGAGATCGGCATCCTCACAGGCACATTCAACGAAATGTCCGGCATCCTGCAGGAGACCCTGGCCGCCGTGGAAAACGAGCGGGACAAGCTGGATACCCTCTTTCTTCATATGACCGACGGCGTGGTGGCCTTCAGCCACGAGGGCGGGCTCATCCACTGCAACCCCGCCGCCAACACCATGCTCCACCGGAATCTGGACGACCGCTGCACCTATGACGAGCTGTTCGGCTCGGTCTATCCCTTCGAGGAAATGCTCGCCCTCCAGCGGCCCAACTACGCCGAGGGCGAGATGCTGGTGGGAGAGCGGACGCTGGAGCTGTATCTGGCTCCATTTTCCGATCAGGCCCGGGGCGGCGTGCTGATCGTGCTACACGACGTGACGGAGCAGCACCGCAACGAGGAGCGCCGCAAGGAGTTCGTGGCCAACGTCTCCCATGAGCTGCGCACGCCGCTGACCAACGTCCGCAGCTACGCCGAGACCCTCCGGGACGCGGAAGAGGGGGACATCCCCCACGAGACCGCCCGAAGCTTTCTGGACATCATCATCACAGAGACCGACCGGATGACCAACATCGTCCAGGACCTTTTGACCCTCTCCCGGCTGGACTCCGGCCATACGGAGCTGATCCTCTCCCGGTTTTCCTTTGCCGAAGCCATCGGGAGCGTAGTCCGGGCCAACGCCCTGGCTGCCAAGAACCACGGCCACGAGCTCACCTGCGGCTCTTTGGAGGACCTGCCCCTTATTGTGGGTGACCGCAACCGCCTGGAGCAGGTGATGATGAACGTGATCGGCAATGCCATCAAATACACCCCCGACGGCGGACACATCCGCGTCAGTGCCGGCTCCACGGAAAACGACGTGTGGATGGAGGTCTGGGATGACGGCATCGGTATCCCGGAAAAGGACCGTGACCGGATCTTCGACCGGTTCTACCGGGTAGACAAGGCCCGCTCCCGGGAATCCGGCGGCACGGGTCTGGGACTGTCCATCGCCCGGGAGCTGGTGCTGCGCCACAACGGCACCATTGCCCTGGCCCCCCATGAAGGCCCCGGCACCACCATCCGATTGACTCTGCCCATTGCCGGCCCCGCCTCTACCTGAGACGCGCCGAGATTTTTGAAAGGAGGTGCCGCCCGTGCGCCGAGGCCACACCAGCCGGCGGGACATGCTGCAAAATATCGCCATCACGCTTCTTTCCGTCTCTGCGGTGCTGCTGTTCATCCAGACACAAAGCTATATGCTTTCCACGGACGACGGCTTCGTGGGCAATCTTTTCCAGTCCGGAGCCCCGGGCGCCGATACTTCCTCCCAGCCCGCCGCGGCGGCACTCTCCGCGCCGGTGCGGGCCGCTGTTTCCGGCACCTACGGCCGCTACGGCGACATATCCCTTTCCACCGCCGACGCCGACCGCTTCGGCCGTCTGCTCTCGCCGCTGCTCAGCGAGGCTCTGGGCTCGGGACAGTCTTTTTCTCCCTGCACCCAAACGGATTTTCTCTCCGCGCTCTCCCGGTCCAGTGTATATTACGACTTTTTGCAGCCGCTGCCGCTTTCTGTACTGTCCATGCTGGTGGGGCTGGAGGAGAGCACTGCCGACGCTGACATCCGCGCCAGATATGTGGCCATTTCAGAGCTGGATGACGCAGTATTCCTGCTGATCTGGGACGGCGCGGACACGTTTTTGCGGTGCCAGACCGCCGTGAAGACCGCCCGGCTCCAGGATGTGATCAGCAGCTACGAGCTGGGAAACGCTGCCTTCGCTTTCGATCTGGTCCATTCCAATCCTGATTTTGAAAAGATCAGCCCCTGTTCCCTGTTCGTCTCTCCCATGCCCCAATTCCAGACGCTGGATGTCTCCTCTTCCGACGAAGATACGTCCGCCCTGCTCTCTGCCCTGGGGTTCAACCCCTATGCCAATACCCGCTACACCGAATCCAACGGCACTTCGGTGATCATGGAGGGCGATCAGACGCTCCGCCTGTCTGCCGACGGCCACCTTCGCTATCAAAGCGGCAGCCGCAGCTCCCTGTTCGTCGCGGACAGCGAATCTCCCACCTTAAATGAGATCGTACAGGGCTCCTGGGAGCTTTTGCAGACACTGCTCAGCGGACATCTGGGCAGCGCCGCGCCGTATTTGTCCCAGGTCATCCAGTCCGGAGATACCACGGTGCTCCGTTTCGGCTTCCATCTGGACGGCACCCCCATCCGCTTTCTGGACGACTCCCCCGCTGCCGAGATCCAATTGCAGGGCAACGCCGTCACCTCCCTTTCCGCCACGCTGCGCAGCTATGTACTCTCCGGAGACAGCGCCTCTGCGCTTCCGCTGGAACAGGCGGCCGCCATTGCCGCCCTGGAGCCTGGCAACGGGCTCTCTCTGGCTTACGTGGATGATGGCGGCAGCTCCTGCGAGCTCTCCTGGCTTTCGGAATGACCCGGCGGCAGCCGCCGCAGAAAGGAACGCCACATGCAAAGTGCCCGGCTGAAAAACATCATCATATTGATCCTGGTGCTGCTGAACCTGTTCCTGCTGGGCTCCCTGCTCAGCCGGCAGGCCGCCCGGCTGGAAAGCCGGCATCAGACCGCAGCTCAGCTGAGCGCGCTCTTTGAGGCCAACAACATCACCCTCTCGGAGGACGCCGTCACCTTTGCCGCCCCGCCGGGCAGCATCACTTTGAACCGGGACGTGGAGCAGGAGCGGCAAATGGCGTCCTTCCTGCTGGGCAAGGGCATGAGCCACTCCAGCCAGAGCGGCGTGATCTACTCCTATGAAAGCAGCGCCGGCGCGGCGGTATTCAGCTCCGGCGGTGCCTTCGACGCGGCGATTTTGCTCCAGGAGGACACCAACGTGGAGCGCCTTTGCCGCAAATTCTGCAGCCAGTTCCAGTACGAGGACCTGACCATAGACGCAGACGATCCGTTTTCCGCCACCGCAGTCCGCAGCTTCGACGGCTATCCGGTCTCCAACTGCACGGTCTCCTTTTCCGTTCAGGGCAGCGTGCTGACCGTCAGCGGCACGTTCCTTCCGTCTGTCTCTTCCGGCGCCTCCTCCGGCAGCGACCTGCTCTCCGCCGTATCCGCTCTCACCGCATTTTTAAACACGCATCTGGAAAGCGGCGCCGTGGTCTCCCAGATCACCGCCATCACTGCCTGCTATCAGGCGCAGAGCGCCTCCGCCTCCTCCACCGCCCTGATCCCCACCTGGCTGATCGACACGGATTTCGGTTCATATTATGTCAACTGTGAAACCGGCGCGGTGACCCGCAAATAGCCGGCCCGGGCGGTTTATGCTATTTTTGAACTAATTATGGAAACAACGCAGGAATGGTTTGCATTTCCACAGAGGATATGATATAGTATCGCTGTGTGAGTTTCCCCGGATGAAATTTTCCCGGCCCGCGGCCTTTCCGCGGGTATGAAGCGGCACCGGCCGGGCAAACTGTCCGCAGAGGCGGACGGCATTGCCGCCACAAAAGAATGTGCCTTGAAGAGAGGGTAAATACTTTGACAAAATATATTGTACAGGGCGGAAAGCCCCTGTTTGGTGAAGTTGAGATCAGCGGCGCTAAAAACGCCGCCGTTGCCATTATCCCCGCCGCCCTGCTGGTGGACGGCACCTGCCGGATCGAAAACATCCCCCAGATCTCCGATGTGACGCTGTGCCTGAAGATCCTGGAGCAGCTGGGCGCCTCCATCCGCTCCATCAACCGCCACACGGTGGAGATCAATTGCAGCCACATCCGTTCCACCCGCACCAGCTATGACCTGGCCCGCAAGATCCGCGCCTCCTATTATCTCATCGGCGCGCTGCTGGGCCGCTTCGGCCAGGCTGAAGTGGCCATGCCCGGCGGCTGCAACTTCGGCGTCCGCCCCATCGACCAGCACGTCAAGGGCTTTACCACCCTGGGCGCCAAGGTGGTGGTGGAGGGCGGCTTTATCCACGCCTCCACGGAGACCGGCCACCTCAAGGGCGCCCACGTCTATCTGGACGTGGTGTCCGTGGGCGCCACCATGAACATCATGATGGCGGCCGTCATGGCCCAGGGCGACACGGTCATTGAAAACGCCGCCAAGGAGCCCCACATCGTGGACCTGGCCAACTTCCTCAACTCCATGGGCGCCAACATCCGCGGCGCCGGCACCGACACCATCAAGATCCGCGGCGTGGAACGCCTCACCGGCGGCAGCTACGCCATCATCCCCGACCAGATCGAGGCCGGCACCTACATGGCCGCCGTGGCCGCCACGGGCGGACAGGTACTCGTCAAGAATATCATCCCCAAGCACATGGACTGCATCACCGCCAAGCTGGTGGAGATGGGTGTGGAAGTGGAGGAGCACGAGGATACCCTCCTGGTCCGCCGCACGGGAAAGCTGCAGAAGACCAACGTCAAGACCATGCCCTACCCCGGCTTCCCCACGGATATGCAGCCCCAGGTCACCGCTGTGCTCTCCCTGGCGGAGGGAACGTCTCTTGTGACCGAGAGTGTATGGAACAACCGCTATCGCTATGTGGATGAGCTCAAGCGCATGGGCGCCAATATCCAGGTGGACGAAAAGACCGCCGTGGTGGAGGGCGTGGACCATCTGACCGGTGCTCCCATCCAGGCCTGCGATCTGCGGGCAGGCGCCGCGCTGGTCATTGCGGCTCTGGCTGCCCACGGCGAAAGTGAGATCAGCTGCGTGCAATATATCGAGCGGGGCTACGAGGACATCGTGGCCAAGCTGCGCCGCCTGGGTGCGGACATCCGCTCTGTGGAAGAGCCCGGAGAATCCGAGGAGCTGGAAGCCCATATCGGCTGATGACCCGTACGTCCGCGATGGAGGATGTCGACCCCCGGTCGATCGCCTCCCTTGCGGACGTCTTTTCATTCTTTGGAAGCGAGGTACCTTTTTTGACCACCGTACATACCCTCGCCAGCGGTTCCTCCGGCAACGCGCTGGTTCTAAGCTGCGGTCAGACCCACCTGCTGCTGGACGCCGGCATCTCCTGCCGCCGCATTACCCTGGCCCTGCGGGAAGTGGGCCTCACCCTGGAGGACCTGACCGCCATCCTCATCACCCACACCCATACCGACCACATTGCGGGCCTGGCCACGCTTTTGAAAAAGCGCCGGCTGCCGGTGGTGGCCAGCCGCGCAGCGGCGGCGGACCTTGCCGCACGCTTGCCCGCTTTTGCCGACTGCATCCGCGTGTTCCCCGCCAGCGGGCAATTCACGCTGGGGGATTGCTGCATCACCGCCTTCCCCACCGCCCACGACGCCCCCGGCGCCTGCGGCTACCGCATCGATACCCCGGATACGGCCGTTGGCCTGATGACCGACACGGGCTATGTGACGCCCGCCGCCCAGGAGATCCTCCCCGGCGTGGAGCTGGCGGTGCTGGAGTCCAACCACGATGTGGAGACCCTCTGCTCCGGTCCCTATCCTTATTATTTAAAGGAGCGCATCCTGGGCAGCGGCGGCCACCTGAGCAACGAGGACGCCGCCCGCTTTGCCGTGACGCTGGCTCAAGCCGGTGCCGCGGAGATCGTTCTGGCCCATCTGAGCCGGGAGAACAACACGCCCGCCATGGCGTTGGGCGCCGCCTGCCGGGCTTTTTCCGCCGCCGGGCTGGACGAGGACATTTTGTCCGTGGCGCCCCGGGATCAGCTGAGCCGGGCCTATGTGCCCAGTGGGAGGGCCGCATGCAGAAAGTAACGCTTATATGCGTGGGCAAGCTGAAAGAGCGGTTCTATACGGAGGCTGTGGCCGAATACGCCAAGCGCCTCGGCCGTTTTTGCAGTCTGGACATCATCGAGCTGCCGGAGAGCCGTCTGCCCGACGATCCCTCCCCCGCCCAGATCCGTCAGGCTCTGGAGACGGAGGCCGCGCTCATCCGCGCCAAGCTCCCCAAGGGTGCCGCCGTCATCGCCATGTGCATCGAGGGAAAGACCCTCTCCTCTCCCCAGCTTGCTGACCGCATGGCCCGCTTCGCCGTGGGCGGGGACTCCAGCCTGGTGTTTCTCATCGGCGGCAGCGTGGGCCTGGACGAATCCATCAAGGCCCAGGCGGACCTGCGCCTTTCCATGTCCCCCATGACATTTCCCCATCATCTGGCCCGGGTCATGCTGCTGGAGCAGATCTACCGGGCTTATCAGATCAACGCAGGAACCAAATACCATAAGTAAAGGTGGTCGTTTCTATGGAGAAAGATTTCTGGGCCCGGGCCCGGAACATCCCCGATACCTGGCCCGTGGATGAACAGGGCAACCGGGAAGCCGCCGCCCGCCTTTCCGTTCAGTGGGAGCTGGACAGCATGGCGGACATCACCCTCTCCCTGCTGGAAAGCTGCGGCATCCCCGCTTTCAAAGCAGGCACGCAGGGCAAGGTGCTTATGGGCTTCGCCGGACTGGGCGTGGACATTTACGTGCCCCAGTCCCGGCTGGAAGAGGCCCAGGCCCTGCTGGCCGCGGACACATCGGAAGAAGACTCCGACACGCCCTGAACCGTAAACAGCGCATTCTCTGCATCACGCAGCGTATCATCAATCAACAGGAGGAACAGCGTATGGATTTCATGAAAGAATATGAAAAGTGGCTTGCAAGCCCCGCTCTGTCCCCGGAAGAGCACGCGGAGCTGGAAGCCATCCGTTCCGACCCCAAGGAGATCGAGTCCCGGTTCTACGGTCCTCTGGAGTTCGGCACCGCCGGACTGCGGGGCACCATGTACACCGGACTGCACAATATGAACATCCACGTCATCCGCTGGGCTACCCAGGGCTTTGCCGACGTGATCTGCGCCGAGGGCCAGGCGGGCAAGGACCGGGGCGTGGCCATCTGCATGGACTGCCGCAACCACTCCATGGAGTTCGCCCGTGCCGCCGCTGAGGTCTGCGCCGCCAACGGCATCCATGTGCGGATCTTCGAGTCCCTGCGCCCCACCCCGGAGCTGAGCTTCGCCGTGCGGGAGTACCACTGCCAGGCAGGCATCAATGTCACCGCCAGCCACAATCCCAAGGAGTACAACGGCTACAAGGTCTACTGGGAGGACGGCGCCCAGCTGCCTCCCCGCCATGCCGACGCCATCGCCAAGCGTCTGGAGGAGCTGGACATCTTCAACGACATTAAGACCATGCCCTATGACGAGGCCGTCTCCAAGGGCATCATCGAGGTCCTGGGCACCGAGACCGACGAGAAGTTCCTCTCCAACGTCATGGCCCAGGTGAACGATCCCGAGACCGTGGCCAAGGTGGCCGACAGCTTCAAGCTGGTCTATACCCCCTTCCACGGCACCGGCTATCAGCTCATCCCCGAGGCACTGCATCGGCTGGGCATCAAGCACCTCATCTGCGTGCCCGAGCAGATGGTGGTGGACGGCAACTTCCCCACCGTGGTCTCCCCCAACCCGGAAAACCCCGAGGGCTTCGCCCTGGCTGTGGAGCTTGCCAAAAAGGAGGGCGCCGACTTCATCCTGGGCTCTGACCCCGACGCCGACCGTGTGGGCATCATGGTCCGCACCAAGGACGGCTCCTTCCAGGTCATCTCCGGCAACCAGACCGGCGTGCTGCTGCTGGACTATCTTATCGGCGCCATGAAGCGCGCCGGCAAGCTGCCGGAAAAGGCCGTGGCCCTCAAGACCATCGTCACCACGGAAATGGCCCGGAAGGTGGCCGAGGTGAACGGTCTTTCCTGCTACGACACCTTCACCGGCTTCAAGTTCCTGGCTGAGAAGAAAGACAAGCTGGAAAACGCCGGCGAGGGCAAGGTCATCTTTGCCTACGAGGAGTCCTACGGCTACATGCTGGGCGACTACGTCCGGGACAAGGACGCCGTCACCGCTTCCCTGCTGCTCACCGAGATGGCCGCCTGGTACGCCGCCCAGGGCCTGACGTTGGCCGACGCCCTGGAAAATCTCTACAAGAAGTACGGCTACTACGCCGAAAAGACCCACAACCTGGTCATGCCCGGCCTGGACGGCCTCAAGGATATGGCAAACCTCATGGCCTCTTTGCGCCAGCAGCCCCCCGCCCAGATCTCCGGCGTGGACGTGGTGGTCCGCAAGGACTATACCGACGGCTCCGTGGTGGACTGCCGCACCGGCGAAAAGAGCTCCATGGAGCTCTCCGGCTCCAACGTGCTGCGCTTTGAGCTTGCCGACGGCACCACCATCCTGGTGCGCCCCTCCGGCACCGAGCCCAAGATCAAGGTCTACATCCTGACCCAGGGCGCGGACGCCGATGCCTGCGCCGCCAACGTGGAAAAATACGGCCAGTGGGTCAAGAGCCTGCACTAAAGTCCCGCTTTCCCGCTCCGGCACATCCTCTGATGTGCCGGAGCTTTTTATTCTTGACATATGTCCAAAACGAGCTATAATGGGCATATGTTCAAAAAGGAGGATGCGCAATGCCCCGCAACGCAAAATGCCGCCGGGTGTGCCGGATGCCCGACCACTGCCGCTTCTCCCCGGACAGCCCCGCTGAAACGGAGGCCGTGGCGCTGACGGTGGAGGAATACGAAGCGGTCCGGCTGATGGATTACCTGGGGCTCAACCAGGAGGAGGCCGCCGAGCAGATGGGTGTGGCCCGGACCACCGTGCAGCGGATCTATGCCCAGGCCCGGCGGAAGCTCTCGGTTTTTCTGGTGGAGGGCCGGCCGCTGACCATCGGCGGCGGCAGCTATTCCCTCTGCCCCCGGCAGTCCCGGTCCGGCTGCGGCAAGCTGTGCGGTTCGTGCGCACACGGAAAGGAAGCACAATCATGAAAATCGCAGTTACTTACGAAAACGGAATGGTGTTCGGCCACTTCGGCCACACAGAGCAGTTCAAGGTCTATGAGGTGGAGGACGGCAAGGTGGTCTCCGCCCAGGTCTGCCCCACCAACGGAAGCGGCCACGGCGCTCTGGCGGGCTTCCTGGCCCAGCACGGCGTGGACTGCCTCATCTGCGGCGGCATCGGCCCCGGCGCCCAGATGGCCCTGGCCCAGGCGGGCATCAAGCTCTACGCCGGCTGCACCGGTGACGCCGACGAGCGGGTGGCCGAGCTGCTGAGCGGCACCCTGACCTACGCCGAAGCCGCCACCTGCGACCACCATCACGACGGCGAGGCCCACACCTGCGGCGATCACGGCTGCGGGGAGCATCACTGCGGCAGCCACGGCTGCCACAACTGAGGGCAAACAGCGTCCTGCCTCCTCCGGGAGGCGGGGCGCTTTTCCGTATGCCAAAAAGCAGGCGCTCCGCTTCGCTCTTTTCATGTCCTTTGCCGGAGAAAAGCGGTTGACAAGGCCTTCTCTTTCCGATAATATAATATGTCGAATGAATCAAAGAGGAAGGAGAACCGACATGAGTCTGCTGCTGACCGGCGGGGCCGTTTTCCGGGACGGAAAGTTCCAGAATATGGATATTTCCATTGACCAGGGCCGTATTGTTTCCGTTTCCCCCTCCCTTCCCCGTGAAGGCGCTTCCGTCATTGAATTGCATGATCGTTTGGTAGTTCCAGGTTTCGTTGATGTCCATGTTCATCTTCGGGAGCCTGGTTTTTCTTATAAGGAGACCGTGTTCTCCGGCACGGCGGCCGCCGCCGCCGGCGGCTATACTGCCGTGTGCGCCATGCCCAACCTCAAGCCCGTGCCTGACTGCCGGGAAAACCTGGACCAGGAGCTTGCCGCCATCCGGAGAGACGCCAAGGTGCATGTCTATCCCTACGGTGCCATCACCCGTGGCGAATCCGGCGCAGAGCTTGCGGACATGGAAGCCATGGCGCCGGACGTGGCGGGCTTTTCCGACGACGGAAAGGGCGTCCAGTCCCCGGACATGATGCGCCGCGCCATGGCCCTTGCCAAGTCTCTGGACAAGCCCATCGTGGCCCACTGCGAGGATGAGTCTTTGCTGGCCCGCGGCTGGTGCGTCCACGACGGCGTCTACGCCGCCGCCCACGGCCTCACCGGCAACGCCTCCGAAAGCGAGTGGCGTCAGGTGGAGCGGGATATCGCCCTGGTGCGTGAGACCGGCTGCCGCTACCACGTTTGCCACATCTCCACCAAGGAATCCGTCGCCCTCATCCGCGCCGCCAAGGCCGAGGGCCTGCCCGTCACCTGTGAGACCGGTCCCCACTATCTGGTGCTGTGCGACGAGGACCTCCAGGACGACGGCCGCTTCCGCATGAATCCCCCCATCCGCTCCGCCGCCGACCGGCAGGCACTGCTGGAGGGACTCTTGGACGGCACCATCGACTGCATCGCCACCGACCACGCCCCCCACTCTCCCCAGGAGAAATCCGGCGGGCTGCAAAATAGCCTCAACGGCATCGTGGGTCTGGAGTGCGCGTTCCCCATTCTCTACACCCAGCTGGTGGCCCCCGGCCTGGTGCCTCTGGACGTGATCCTCCGTGCCCTGTGCATCCGGCCCCGGGAGATCTTCGGCCTGGCCGGCGGCGCCATCGAGCCGGGCGCCCCGGCGGATCTCGCCGTGCTGGATCTGAACCGGCCCCACACCATCGACGCCGCCGCGTTCCGCTCTCTGGGACACGCCACTCCTTTCGACGGCTGGGGCGTGGGCGCCGCCGTGGCGCTGACTATCTGCGGCGGGGAAATCGTCCACCATGACCTTGGAAATGAGGAGGAGCTATGAAAAAATCTCTCTTTACGTTGGAGCATACCCGCCAGCTGACGGAGGATACCTATGAGGTCCTCCTCTCCGGCGACACCTCCGCCATCACTGCCCCGGGCCAGTTCGTCAACATCTCCCTGCCCGGCAACTACCTGCGCCGCCCCATCTCCATCTGCAACTGGGACGACCAGGGACTGCTGCTTTTGGTGAAGGTGGTGGGCAAGGGCACCCACGACCTGGTGCGCTGCGTGCCCGGCACGGAGCTGGACGTGCTCAGCGGCCTCGGAAACGGCTTTGACCCCTCTCTTGCCGGGGAGCACCCGGTGCTCTCCGGCGGCGGCATCGGCATCGCCCCCCTGTACGGTCTTGCCCAGCGGATGATCGCCGCCGGGCAGAATCCCACCGTGACCCTGGGCTACCGCAGCAGCAAGGACGCGTTCTACCTGGAGGAGTTCGCCGCCCTGGGCTGCCGGCTGCTCATCGCCACCGAGGACGGCTCCCTGGGCACCCGGGGCTTTGTCACCGACTGCATCCAAAGCGTCCCCGAGTGCGACTACGTGCTCACCTGCGGCCCGCTGCCCATGCTCAAGGCGGTCCACAGCCTTCCCCAGCTCACCGACGGACAGTTCAGCTTCGAGGCCCGCATGGGCTGCGGCTTCGGCGCCTGCATGGGCTGCACCGTGCCTACCAAGGACGGCTACAAGCGGGTGTGCAAGGACGGCCCCATCCTGTTTAAGGAGGAGATCGTATGGTAAACTTAGGTGTGAATCTGGCGGGCGTTGCCCTGAAAAACCCCATCATCCCCGCCTCCGGCACCTTCGGCTATGGCCGGGAGTACGCGGAGCTCTATGACCTGAACGTGCTGGGCAGTTTTTCCTGGAAAGGTACCACCGGTGAGGCCCGGCTGGGCAATCCCCAGCCCCGCATCGCGGAGATGGCCTCCGGCATGCTCAACGCCGTGGGTCTCCAGAACCCCGGCATCGACGCGGTCATCGCCCACGAGGTGCCCAATATCGCAAAGATCTTCCAGGGCCCCGTCATCGCCAACATCGGCGGCTTCACCATCGACGAGTATGTGGAAAACTGCCGCAAGCTGGAAACTGTGGACCAGGTGGCCATCCTGGAGGTGAACATCTCCTGCCCCAACGTCCACGCCGGCGGCAGGAACTTCGGCTGCGACCCCAAGGCCGCCGCGGAAGTGACGAAAGCCGTGAAGGCCGCCACCACGAAGCCGGTCTTTATGAAGCTGACCCCCAACGTCACCGACATCGCCGAGATCGCCCGGGCCTGTGAGGACGCCGGTGCCGACGGCGTGTGCCTCATCAATACCCTGCTGGGTATGCGCATCGACCTGCGCACCCGCCGCCCCATCATCGCCAACCGCACCGGCGGCGTCTCCGGCCCCGCCGTGTTCCCTGTGGCACTGCGGATGGTGTGGGACGTGTATGAGGCGGTGAAGATCCCCATCATCGGCTGCGGCGGCGTCTCCTCTGCCGAGGACGCCGCGGAGATGATGCTGGCTGGCGCCACCGCCGTGGAGGTGGGCGCCGCCAACCTGGTTGACCCCTATGCCTGCAAGACCATCATCGAACAGCTGCCGGACGTGTGCCGGAAGCTGGGCGTGGACAATATTTCTGAACTGACTGGAGGAGCACATCATGGCTAAAGACGTAATCATCGCGCTGGACTTCCCCACCAAGGAGGAGACGCTGCATTTTCTCGACCAGTTCCCCGCCGGGGAAAAGCCCTTTGTGAAGATCGGTATGGAGCTTTTCTATGCCGAGGGTCCCGATGTGGTGCGTGAGATCAAGGCCCGGGGCCACAAGATCTTCCTGGACCTGAAGCTCCACGACATCCCCAATACCGTGGGGCGCGCCATGAGCGTGCTCTCCCGCCTGGATGTGGACATGGTGAACCTCCATGCCGCCGGCGCCGGTGAGATGATGCGGGCCGCCCTGAAGGGCCTGACCCGGCCCGACGGCACCCGTCCCATGCTCATCGCCGTCACCCAGCTGACCTCCACCGACGCTGAAGCGCTGAAAAACGAGCTGCTCATCGACGTGCCCATGGCGGAGACGGTCATGTCCTACGCCAAGAACGCCGCCAAGTGCGGCCTGGACGGCGTGGTGTGCTCTCCCCTGGAGGCCGCTCTGGTGAAGGAAAACTGCGGCGAGAACTTTGTCACCGTCACCCCCGGCATCCGCTTTGCCGACTCCGCCGCCGGTGACCAGAAGCGCATCATGACCCCCGAGAAGGCTGGTAAGTCCGGCTGCGACTATATCGTGGTGGGCCGCCCCATCACCCAGGCCGAGGACCCCGTGGCCGCTTACCGCCGTGCCGTGAAGGATTTCCTGGGCTGATTCGATCTGTATTTTACCAAGGAGGATTTTAGATATGAACCTGGAACAAACCATTGCCCATGACCTGCTCTCCATCGGCGCTGTCTTTCTGCGTCCCGACGAGCCCTTCACCTGGGCCAGCGGCATCAAGAGCCCCATCTACTGCGACAACCGCCTGACCCTCACCGCCCCCGCCGTCCGCACCCACGTGGAGGAGGGCCTGGTGGATCTGATCTGCAAGCACTACCCGAACGTGGAAGTCCTCATGGGCACCTCTACCGCCGGTATCGCCCACGCCGCCATCGTGGGCCATCTCATGGGCCTGCCCATGGGCTACGTCCGCTCCGGCAACAAGGACCACGGCCGCGGCAACCGCATCGAGGGCAAGCTGGAGAAGGGTCAGAAGGTCGTCGTGGTGGAGGACCTGATCTCCACCGGCGGCAGCTGCATCGAAGTGGTGGAGGCCCTGCGGGAGGCCGGCGCTGAGGTGCTGGGCATCGTGTCCATCTTCACCTATGGCCTCCAGAAGGGTCTGGACCGTCTGGCCGCCGCCAATGTGACCAACTACTCCCTGTCCAACTTCGACGCCGTGTGCCAGGTGGCTGCCGACGAGGGCAAGATCCGTCCCGAGGACATCGAGCGGCTCAAGAAGTTCCGCGCCAACCCCAGCGACGAAAGCTGGATCACGTCGAAATAAACGCCACTCATTCCGCTTCCAGCTGACGCTGAAAGCTTCAGCCGTTCCGTTTATTTCTCCTTTTCCCCACCGCGCGGGGCGCGGCGGGGTACCCCATGAGATAAACGCCACTCATTCCGCTTCCAGCTGACGCTGAAAGCTCCATCCGTTTCGTTTATTTCTCCTTTTCCCCACCGCGCGTACGGCGCGGCGGGGTACCCCATGAGATAAACGCCACTTGTTTCGCTTCCAGCTGACGCTGAAAGCTTCAGCCGTTCCGTTTATTTCTCCTTTTCCCCACCGCGCGGGGCGCGGCGGGGGACCCCATGAGATAAACGCCACTCATTCCGCTTCCAGCTGACGCTGAAAGCTCCACCCATTTCGTTTATTTCTCCTTTTCCCCACCGCGCGTACGGCGCGGCGGGGTCTCACTGAATCGAAACCATCTTCCGAAAGGAGCAGTCCCATGCCTAGAAATCTCATTGACATTGTCGACCTGAGCGTGGAGGAGATCGACCAGCTGATCGCCACCGCTGAGGACATCATCGCCAATCCCACCAAGTACCAGGACGCCTGCGCCCACAAGCAGCTGGCCACCCTCTTCTTCGAGCCCTCCACCCGTACCCGCCTGAGCTTCGAGTCCGCCATGCTGGGCCTGGGCGGCAGCGTACTGGGCTTCTCTGAGGCCATGTCCAGCTCCACCGCCAAGGGCGAGACCGTGGGTGACACCATCCACACCGTCAGCTGCTACGCCGACATCATCGCCATGCGCCACCCCAAGGAGGGCGCTCCCTACGCGGCGGCCCAGTTCTCTGAGGTGCCCATCATCAACGCCGGCGACGGCGGCCACAACCACCCCACCCAGACCCTGACGGACCTGCTGACCATCCACCGGGAAAAGGGCCGGCTCAATGACTTCACCATCGGCTTCTGCGGTGACCTGAAGTTCGGCCGCACCGTCCACTCCCTGGTCAACGCCCTGAGCCGTCAGAGCGGCATCAAGTTCGTCTTCATCTCCCCCGAGGAGCTGAAGATGCCCGCCTACATCAAGGAAAACGTGTTGGACAAGAACGGCCTGCCCTATGAGGAGACCGGCAGCCTGGAAGAGGCCATGCCCAAGCTGGACATCCTGTACATGACCCGCGTGCAGAAGGAGCGCTTCTTCAACGAGGCGGACTACATCCGTCTGAAGGACACCTATGTGCTGGATCCCGAGAAGCTGGTGCCCGCCAAGTCCGACCTGTGCATCCTGCACCCCCTGCCCCGCGTCAATGAGATCACCGTTTCCGTGGACCGCGATCCCCGCGCCTGCTACTGGAAGCAGGTGAAAAACGGCAAGTTCATCCGTATGGCGCTGATCCTCAAGCTGCTGGACATCCAGGTTTAATCGGGAAGGAGATCTCACTTATGAATATCGACAGCATCCAAAACGGCGTGGTCCTGGACCACATCCAGTCCGGCAAGAGCATGGACATCTATAAGTACCTGCATCTGGACGAGCTGGACTGCTCCGTGGCCATCATCAAGAACGTCCGCAGCGACCGCATGGGCCGCAAGGACATCATCAAGATCGACTCCCCCATGGACGTGGATCTGGACGTGCTGGGCTACATTGACCCCAACATCACCGTCAACATCATCCGCAACGGCGTCCGGGTGGAGAAGAAGCACCTGGAGCTGCCCCAGAAGCTGGTGAACATCATCCACTGCAAGAACCCCCGCTGCATCACCGTGGCGGAGCCTCAGCTGGACGCCATCTTCCTGCTCAGCGACCCCGAAAAGCACACCTATCGTTGCGCTTACTGCGACACCGAGAAGGCCCGCAAGCTGTAATCGCCGCCTAAGGTTCAAACTCCAACGCCGCTGCCGTTTTTTACGGCAGCGGCGTTTTTTCTGCCTCTGCGGTCTCTCCTTTGCAGGATGCAGTACAGCGCCTGCATCCTGCACCTTCCCTGCCTTTTTCCCTTTGAAACGCCGCTTTTTCTCCCATTCTGCACAGTGAGAAATTTTTCCTGCACTTTTTCAAAAATCGTGAATTATTACTTGCATTTCCAGGAAAACAGGCGTATACTGCGGCCCGGAAGAACCAAGTGAAAGGAAGTTTTCTCCATGCAGCACACTTCGGGCCAGACCGGCCGCTATCTGGCGGTAGCTGGGCTGGCCGTCGTTATGGGTCTTAGCTACGAGCTGTTCGTATTCCCCAACGCCTTTGCCCCGGCAGGCATCAACGGCTTCGCCACCATCATCCAATATCTGTTCCATGTGAATATTGGCTACTTGTCCCTCATCATCAACCTGCCTCTGATTTTCCTGGCCTGGCGGAAGCTGGACGCGGATTTTGCCCGCAAGAGCCTTCTTTTTGTGCTGGTCTTTTCCGCCGTGACGCTGGGCCTGGGCCAGCTGGACCTGAGCGGCATCGCCTATGACTCCGGCTCTTCGGACATTCTGGGGCCTGTGACCGCCGGTGTGGTCAGCGGCGCCGTGTACGGTCTGGTGATCCGGCTGGGCGG
Source organism: Clostridiales bacterium (assembly GCA_019418625.1). Taxonomy (GTDB): domain Bacteria; phylum Bacillota; class Clostridia; order Oscillospirales; family Oscillospiraceae; genus Oscillibacter. The sequence continues at coordinate 40,770 of DYBL01000003.1, forward strand.
CTCCACCGGCGGCACGGACATCGTGGCAGCATGGGTCCACAAGCTCCATCCCCAGGCCAGTCTGGTGTGGGTGATCTTCGGACTCAACGCCTCCGTGGCGGTTCTTTCTTTCTTCGTCTACGGCTATCAGTTCGAGCCGGTCATATTGTGCCTCATCTACTGCTACCTCAGCTCCCGCATCAGCGACGGCATCCTCAAGGGCTTCAAGACGGCCCTGAAATTTGAGGTAGTCACCCAGCACGCCGACGCCCTCTCCGAGCGGCTTTTGCGGGAGCTGCACCACGGCGTCACCGTGCTGCCCGCCCAGGGCATGTACTCCGACACCCCCAAGTCCCTGCTCATCTGCGTGGTCAACCGCAGCCAGGTGATGCAGTTCCACCGGGTGCTGCAGGAGTTCCCCGATACGTTCGCCTACGTCTCCAACGTCAACGAGACTCTGGGAAACTTCAAGCACGTCTCCGCAGGAATCTAAAAAAAAGCGCCCCGGAAAGCAGATCGCTTTCCGGGGCGTTTTTTTCTTTTACAGGCCGCGCCA
>DYBL01000030.1 GCA_019418625.1 Clostridiales bacterium
GACCAAGCGCAGAAAAAAGAAAAACCGCCCCTGATAATTGGGACGATTAAGGAGAAAGGGCGTGTATGATGAAAAATTTATTTGAACAGTCCCGTTCCCATTGGGTGCGGTACGATCATTACGAGCTGAAAACAGCGGAAGATGGCAAGCGGTATATCACCTCCGGCAAGAGCGCAAAGCCGGATGTCTACAATCCGCTGAAAGAGGTCCCCAACATTGTGCTGGATGCGCTGAATGTGGGGATGCTGATGATGGGGCGCAAGCCGGAAGCAGAAGTGGAAAAGGCGGTAATGGAGTTTATCACCCGGTACGGCCTGCTGGGGCTGATGACTGCCCTTCCCACCACACCGTCCTTTATGGACTATGAGGCGGTGTACCTGCCGAAAAACCACTTCATCAAGGAAGAATCCATGGCGACAGACAAATACTTGTCCCTGTTTTACCCCTTTGACCAGCTGGATTTGGTGAAGAAAGGCATTGAATCCACATGGAATGTGTCCGGTGACCGGACGATGGTTGCCCTGACCATGACTTTCATGGACGAGCCGATGGCGAAGAACATGAGCTTCCAGCGAGAGTATGCGGAACCCTACGACTGGGTTGCCCAGCAGTTCAAGGACTGGGCCTTTACGCTGACCACAGCTATTTTGTACTACAATGACTATGATTCCATCGACGAGGATGCACGGGGGCTGTACCGCAAGGCCATGGCCGCATTTGGTGGGATCGCCCCCAGCTACCACATCGAGCTGTTGGATAAGCCCACCATCTATTGGGATTTCCATTCGCTGCTGTTGGGCATCCAGATGATGTTCAGCTTCATGTTGGTGGACAGTGACCAGCCCCTGCGCCTGTGCAAGCACTGCCAGAAGGTGTTCCTGGGCAGCAGGTCCAACGCCGCCTTTTGCAGTCCACGGTGCAAGAATCAGTACAATGTCTACAAGAGCCGGGGAAAGAACCGGACGGAGGGAGGTGACGAAGAATGAGTGAGGAACAGGGACTGACCCCGTATGAAACCAGAGAAATTCTCTTTTACAAGACTGAAAACGGAGAGGTGCGGGTGGAAATCCTGCTCTTTCAGGAAAACCTCTGGTTGACGCAGGCAAAAATGGCAGAGCTGTTTGAGGTACAGAAAGCAGCCATTTCCAAGCATCTGAAAAACATTTTTGAATCCGGCGAACTGAACGAGGATTCAGTTGTTTCCAAAATGGAAACAACTGCGGCGGACGGGAAACGGTATCAGACCAACTATTATAATCTGGACGCCATTATCGCTGTGGGGTATCGTGTGAACTCCAAAAAGGCGACCATGTTCCGCATTTGGGCGAACCGGGTGTTGAAAGAGTTCATCATCAAAGGTTATGTGATGGATGACGCACGGCTGCGGGAGCCGGAGAACTTTTTCGGCAAGGATTATTTTGAGGAACAGCTGGAGCGTATCCGGGACATCCGGGCCAGCGAGAGAAGGTTCTACCAGAAAATCACGGACATCTATTCCCAGTGCAGCGCCGACTACGATGTGGAAAGCCCCATCACAAAGGAGTTTTTCGCCACGGTGCAGAACAAGCTCCACTATGCGGTCACCCATCATACCGCCGCCGAGATCGTATATGGCCGTGCCGACAGTACCAAGCCCAACATGGGGCTGACCACATGGAAAAACGCCCCCAAAGGCCGCATCCGCAAATCGGATGTCACCGTCGCTAAAAACTATCTGAACGAAACGGAAATGCGTAACCTGAACGAGATTGTCACCATGTACCTGGACTATGCGGAACGGCAGGCCCGCCGGGGAAATGTCATGTATATGGCCGATTGGGTCAAGCGACTTGACGCATTTTTACAGTTCAACGAGGAAGATATTCTGCATGATAAAGGCAAGGTGACCGCTGCCATTGCCAAAGCCTTTGCTGAGAAAGAGTTTGAAAAGTTCCGGGTATTGCAGGATCGGACCTATCAGAGCGACTTTGACCGGCTGGTTGCGGAAACTTCGGATGATCTGACAGAATAACCATATATACAGAAAGCCCACGCCACCGGTCTCTTTCCGGCTGCGTGGGCTTTTTCGGCCATCGCTTATTTCTTGTTTTGCAGCTGTTCATGGGCTTCCTGCTGGACGATCAGCCCCGCCGAAAAGCCATACTTGAAATGGCTCTCACTTTCCTCGCACTGAGCGATAGCGTTCTGCGCCCGGAGTTCTTCCACCAGAGCATAGTCCTCTTTGCTGAGCCGCTGGGATAACTGCTCCATCAACGCCGCACAGGTTTGGATCGCCTTGCGGTATTCCGGGGATGTGGGAACAACGGTTTCACAGGGATAAAACTCCCCGTTATACATGGCTTCCAAAATCATTGCGTTCCCTCCCTCAACAGTAGACCAACTCCGCCAGGACGATTTCCTCGGCCCTGTTGTGGATGGAGTTCATGGAGCGCACCCATGCCATTTGGTCGGCAGCTTTCAGGGCTTCTGTGACGCCCTCTTGCTGCATCATGGTTTTTTGATAATTTCCAGCCGCTCCCGGCAGGCGGTGTCGATTTCCTCCAAATGGGGAAACAGCTTTTCAGTGACAATAAGATCGGTATACAGAATGGGCCGGTGTTCTTTTAAGTAGGCACGGCGCAACCGGCCATATTTCCCGATATGATACTCTTTGGTGTCCGATAACACAAGATCGGGGATGAAATAGTCGCCGCATTGGGTATAAGTCAGTTCCATACAAAGCTCCTTTCGTGGGAATGTGATTGACAGTTATGGTAGGTTTGAGGGCATCCCTCCTTTATCATAACTGTCTTTTCATTCGCCACAAATGAGCCGCCAGTCATGATGTAATGTTTTTTGGTGTATTCCACCCTCTATACATTACATCATGGTTGGAGATGGAATTGCTCTCGCCCTGTAACTCATCGTCGCGGCTCAAACGCTCGTACAGAGGGGTGATTTTTTCGTTTCTCATGGCTGTACCTCCCGAAATGAAAATGCTCTAAGTGACTGCTTCATCAACCATGACAAAAACCATGATTAAGAAGTCACTTAGAGCATACATCTCCGGAGACCCGGGGGTGCTTTTTTGATTCCATTTTGTAGCATCCGGCAGAAATATGCCGGATCGTATCAGAACGTGACCACTTCCTGGGCAGGCTTGCGGCAAGGCGCGATGGACAATACGTTCATCACCGGCCCCTTTCCCTTGTAGGCCTTGTGGTCCTCCACAGCCATGCGGGCCGTGACTTCGATCCAGTCCCGGTTTTCGTACTGGTCCAGGGTGTCGCCCTTGGCGATGAGCCCCAGGAACTGCACATCGTTTTCGCAGCACACCATGGCAAAGCGGCCCGGGCAGTGGATGCCGGGGTACTTCTTGGAGTGGCACATGATGAGCTTCATATGCACCAGCTTGCCGTCGTAGCGGTCCGGGTGGTCCATCACATCCACATACCACACGCCGAAATCGTCGTCGGGGATGTCGATGACCTCCTGGTCGAGGTCGAAGGGGCACTCCTCGCCGGTGAGGTAATCCTCGCTGGTGCCGTCCTCCATCTCCAGGTAAATATCCGCCCGGCGGTTCACCATCCGCAGGTTCCGCTTGCGCAGGGCGTCCCGCAGCTCCGGCGTGCAGCGGTTGAACACCAGCATGTCCGCGTTGGTGATCTTCTCCATCATCAGCTGGCCCATGTTCTTGGCGTACATCTCGAAGGTGGACGCCTGGACGAAGGTCATGATCTGATAGAGCACCCAGTTGGCCGGCAGCACTTCTCTGTAAAGCCGTTCCATTTGCCACATGCCGTTGTACTCAATGAGCACCTGCTTGGGCCGGTACTTCTTTTCCAGCTCCTTAAGGTAGGAGCACTTGAGGTCTTCCTCATCCTCAATGGTCACCACGGTCACATTGTCCAGGGCGCCTTTCTCGTACTCCTCCTCGCCCTCCTCGCAGCAAAGGAGCAGCGTCTTGTCCTCCCGGGCAAAGCCGTCTTCCAGGATGCCGTTGATAAAGTTGGTCTTGCCGCCGTCCAGAAAGCCGGCGACCAGGTAAACAGGAATATCCATATGGGCGTTGTTCCTTTCCCGTTTACAGGCCGAACAGGGTCTTCAGCTTGCCCTCGTCCAGCTCTGCGCCGATGACGCACAGGCGGCCCGTGTAGTCCGCCTTGCCGGTCCGCAGGTCGTGCTCCTCGGGCACATAGTCGAACTCCAGCCAGCCCTCGGCACCGTTTACGATGCCCTTGGCGCGCAGGATCTTGCCGTAGGCGCCGCTGTCCAGCTCCGTGAGGATCTTCTCCAGCTCGGCGCGGGCAAACTGCCGGGGCGTCTCGGCGCCCCAGGAGGTGAACACCTCGTCGGCGTGGTGGTGATGGTGGTGGCAGGAGCAGTTGGGATCGTCGCACTCATGATCATGGTCGTGATGATGTTCATGGTCATGGTCGTGATCGTGGTGATGCTCATGGTCATGGTCGTGATCATCGTGGTCATGATGGTGGCAGGCACAGTCGGGATCGTCGCACTCGTGGTCATGATCATGATGATGCTCATGCTCGTGCTCATGCTCATGGTCGTGATCGTGGTGGGCGTGCTCCGCCTCCTCCGCCTCATGCTCCGCGCGCATCTTTGCAAGCAGCTCCTCTTCCAGGGAGACCTTCTCCATGGCGGAGAGGATGACCTGGCCGGACAGGGCGTCCCAGGGGGTGGTGAGGATGGCGGCGGAGGGGTTCTTTTCCCGCAGCATGGCCACGGCGGCCTCCAGCTTCTCCTGGGTGAGCTTCTGGGTCCGGGAGAGGATAATGGCGCCGGCGGATTCGATCTGGTTGTTGTAGAACTCGCCGAAGTTCTTCATGTAGACCTTCACCTTGGTGGCGTCGGCCACGGTGACAAAGCTGTTGAGGGCCATGGTGGGCACATCCGCCACGGTGTTCTGCACAGCCACGATCACGTCGCTGAGCTTGCCCACGCCGGAGGGCTCAATGAGGATGCGGTCGGGATGGAACTGCTCCTCCACCTCCCGCAGGGCCTTGCCGAAGTCGCCCACCAAAGAGCAGCAGATGCAGCCGGAGGACATCTCGGAGATCTCCACGCCGGAGTCCTTCAAAAAGCCGCCGTCGATGCTGATCTCGCCGAACTCATTCTCGATGAGCACCAGCTTCTCACCCTGGAATGCCTCAGCCAGGAGCTTTTTGATGAGCGTGGTCTTTCCGGCGCCCAAAAAGCCGGAGATAATGTCGATTTTCGTCATGGTATCAAGTCCTTTGCTCATAATTTTCAACGACCTTATCTTATCATCAAATCCGGAAAATGCAACCGCATCCCAAAAAATTCACAGTTTTTTCCGCTTTCTCACCGCCGGTTCAAACGCTTCCATCTCCCGCGCCGCCGTGGCCGAAAGCGCCAGCAGACACAAAAGGTTCGGCACCGCCATGAGGGCGTTGCAGATATCCGACAGGGCGAACACCGTCTCCAGGCGGCTCACCGCCCCCACGAATGCCGCCAGGGCAAAGGCCCGGCGGTAAAGCATCCTGCCCCGCCCGTCGGTGAGGTAGACCAGCGCCGTCTCTCCCTGGTAGGCCCAGCCCAGCACGGAGGAAAAAGAAAAGAGGGCCACGCACACCGCCACCAACGCCCCGCCCCAGCGGCCCAGCACGCTCTCAAAGGCCAGGATGGTCAGCGCAGCGCCGTCGGCGCCATTCGCCGTTTCCAGTACGCCGGAGCAGCAGATGGCAAGCCCCGTCACCGTGCACACCACGCAGGTATCGAAAAACGCCCCCACCATGTTGATGTAGCCGTGGAGAGCCGGGCAGTCCCCGTCCGCCGCCGCGGCGGCGATGGCAGCCGAGCCCATGCCCGCCTCATTGGAAAAGATGCCCCGGGCCACTCCGTAGCGCATGGCGGCACCCGCCGCGCCGCCCAGCACCGCCTCCGGCCCCAAGGCCTGGGCGAACATCTGCCCCACGGCGGCAGGGAGCGCCTGCCAGTGCCCGATGATCACCGCCCCGGCCCCTCCCAGATATCCCAGGGCCATCAGCGGCACCAGAAAGCCGGATACCCCGGCGATGCGGCCGATGCCGCCCCGGATCACCGCCAGCGTGGCAAGCCCCGCCGCGGCCGCCGTGACCCACGGCGGCACGGAAAACGCCGCTTCCAGGGCCGTGGCCATGGCGTTGGTCTGGGCCATATTGCCCATGCCGAAGGAGGCCCCCACAGCGAAAAGCGCGAACGCGCCGCCCATGGCCCGCCCCAACAGGCGAGGCCGCACTCCCCGGGCCATGACCACCATGGGCCCGCCGCTGCGCTCTCCCCTGCGGCGAAAACGCACCGCCAGGGCGCACTCGGAAAATTTGGCCGCAAGGCCGAAGAGGGCGGAGATCTCCATCCACACCAGTGCGCCGGGTCCGCCCGCCGTCAGCGCCGTGGCAACGCCCACAATGTTCCCGGTGCCCAGGGTGGAGGCCAGCGCCGTCATGAGCGCTGCCAGAGGAGAGATGCCGCCGTCGCTGTGCCGCACACCGGGACTCAAAAGCAGGGCGCAGGCCCCCGGCAGGTTCCGCCAGGTGCCAAAGCCCGTGCGCACCGTGAGAAACATGCCCGTTCCCAGCAGCAGCGCCAAAAGCGGCGCTCCCCAGAGCTTGGCACTGAGGGCCGTGAGAGATTCCGTCATGGGACGCCTCCTTGTTTCATGCTGCTATCAGCATACGCCCAAGGCTGCCTGTCCCATGATGGAAAAGCCGGACGCCTGGGGCGTCCGGCTTTTGTTCCAACGATTCAGCTTTCCATGTGGCGGCCCAGGAAGGCGGCAATGGTCTGGGCCAGCTTGTACTCCGGCTCCTCTGCCGGTGCGGCGCCCTCGCCGCCCACAAACAGCACCAAACCCAGCAGGTCGCCCTCCGCCAGAATGGGCGCGGCCACCCGCACCCGGAGAGGGTCGCCGCTGTCTGTCACGGCCACCTCCTCATCCTGGGCCTCACGCCGGTAGATCTTGCGGCCTTCCATGATCCGCTCCAGCTCCGGGGAGATCCGCTTTCCCAAAAGCTCCCGCTTGCTGCCGCCGGCCACGGCGATGATGGTGTCCCGGTCCGTGACGGCGCAGATCTCGCCGGTGGAACGGCTCATGGTCTCGCACAGCTCCACGGCAAAATCCTCCACCCCGCCCAGCAGGGAGTATTTTTTAAAAATCACCTCGCCGTCCCGGCTGGTGTAGATCTCCAGCGGATCGCCGTCACTGATGACATTGGCATGGAACACCTTGTCCGGACGCCGTTTTGCGGTCTGGACGATGGTGACAGGTGAGATATGCTCCATGCCCTGCTTAAAATTTGCGGTGCCCTCCCCAGCCGGTGCCATGGCGGCCACCGCCTCCGGCTGCTCCACCGGCAGCGTCCCGGAGCGGAGGATGGCGTCCACATCCGCCTGGAGCTGGATCTCCAGGTGATCCTCGTACACCTGGATCTTCCGGATGATCAGCTCCAGATCGTTGCGCTCCAGGGTGTCCTTTCGGAGAATATCCCCAAAGACCTCCATGGCGGTGCGGGCGGCCCGGTTCACCTGAATGATGGTGTTGCGCTTGTCCGAGAGCATCTCGATCTGGTGGCGGATGCCCTCGATCTTCTTCTGCAGGTCGGCCTCCAGTTCGTCGTAGGTCTCCGACAGAAGCTCCTCCTGCTCCGGGTGCTTCATGAGATCCCGGATGCGCTGGCGCTTGGTGACCTTCAGCTCCTCCTGGAGATCGGAGAGTACCTCCGCCAGCCGGTCGGCGCTCTGTTCCGTCTCCTGCACATCCTCCTGCTCCCGGGCCAGATCCTCGTTGAGCCGCGCCAGCATATCCGCCGAGTTCTCCATCACCTGCCGGACATAAGTTTTCAACAGCTCGTCCAGCTTGTCAGTGCGGATGTGGTGGGAGGTACAGCCCGCCCGTCCCCGGCGATGGTAGGTACCGCAGGTGTAGGCGCTTTTCAGATCGCCGCGGCTCATGGCGAACATGGGGCTGCCGCAGTCCCCGCATACCAGAAAGCCGGAGTACACATTGTCGTACTTCTTTACCCCCCGGTAGTGGGAGGTGGTGCGCTTCTCCCTTAACGCCCGGGTGGTGGCAAAGGTGCGGTAGTCGATGATGGCCTGGTGGTGGTTTTCAATGACGATCTGCTCGTCCTCGTCCCGGAGGATGTCCCTGCCGTTGATCTTCTTCCGGGTATACTTTCCCTGGCGCAGGGTTCCGATGTAGAAGTCGTTGTCCAGGATGCCCTGCACCGTCACAATGGCCCAGTCCCGTTTGACGGTTCGATTGTACTCCTTTCCGGCGGCCTCCTTCCGGTCCCGCTCCGCCATACGGGGGGTGGGGATGCCCTGGTCGGTGAGGTAGTTGGCGATTTTCTTGTAGCCCCAGCCCTCCTCGTTGTAGAGGCGGAAGATGGTGCGGACGATATCCGCTTCGGTGGGGACGATTTCAAACTCTTGCCGCTGGTTGATGATGTAGCCGTAGGGCGCGGCGCAGATCCACTTCCCGTCGGCCTGCCGCCGCTTGATGACATTGCGCACCTTTTTGCTGGTGTCGGTGACGGGCATCTCGTTGATGAGGAACTGAAACTGAATTTTCAGCCAGTCGTCGTCGTTGGGGAAGTCAATGCCGTCCCCGATGGAGATGATCCGCACCCCGGCGTCCCGCAGGTCCTCCAGCTCCACCAGTCCCCGGCTGTTGCGCCGGGAGAAACGGGAGAAGTCCTTGACGATGAGGATGTCGTACTGGTGGGTCACCAGCTTTTTCCGCATGGCCTGGTAACCCTCCCGCTGCTCAAAGGTGTAGCCGGAGCGGTCCCGATCCTCATAGAAGGTAAGGGTGCTGCCGGGAAATTTCTGCTTCACAAAGTCCTCGATGATGGCCTTCTGGTTTTCAATGGAGATGTTTTTCTGATCCAGCTCATCGTCCACCGAGATGCGGGTGTATCCTGCGATATCAAAGGTCTCAATCATGGGTTGCCGCCCCCTTTCAAGTACCGCTCCATAGCCCGGTCAAACTCGGAGATGTAGTCGGCATCCTGTTTCTTTCGGAATTGGGCATAGATGTCGCTGACCTTCTTCACCGCCGCCTCCCGGGAGATATGCCCCTTGCCCTCCAGCACCTTGCGCCGGTTGTTGGTGAGGAAGCGGTCTGTCTCGCGGAGCCAGTCCTCCATGCTCATAAGCTGCTCGTCCTCTGCCATCAGCTCGGCGTAGTCGATGAACATGGTTACCAGACGGTTGAGCCGGGACAGTTCCTTTTCATTGAGGTAGTTTTTTGCCACCAGGGTATCGCTTTTCAGAATCTTTCCGTCCGGCGCGCCCTTCCAGGTGGTCAGGCCCATGGTGGGGCTGTCCAGAGTAGCCCGTTCCGAAATCAGCTCCGCCGCCGTCTTGCCGGTGACGGCAAAGTGCAGCTTGTTCTGTACGAAGGCATAGAAGGCTTTTGTGGTCTCGCTGTTCTTGTCGTAGTCATAGCTGCACTGTTCAAACACATCGGCGATCTTCTGATAGGCTCGGCGCTCGCTGGCCCGGATCTCCCGGATGCGCTCCAGCAGTTCGTCGAAGTAGTCCCGGCCAAAGGGCTTGCCGTTTTTCAGCATATCGTCATTGAGGACAAAGCCCTTGGTGATGTACTCTTTCAGTGTCTTGGTCGCCCACTGGCGGAACCGAGTGGCCTTCTTGGAGTTCACCCGGTAGCCCACGGCGATGATGGCGTCCAGGTTGTAGTGCTCCAGGGTACGGCGCACCCGCCGGGAGCCCTCCTCCTGAACTGTTTCCATTTTGGAAACGGTTGCGTCTCGGGTGAGTTCCTCCTCCTCATAGATGTTTTGCAGGTGCTTGGAGATGGCGGGAACATTCACATCGAACAGCTCTGCCATTGCCTTTTGCGTCAGCCAGAAGGTCTCGTCCCGAAATACAACACTGACAAACTCCTTCTCGCCGTCATTGTTGTAGAGCAGGATTTCCCCCTGCTGCATGGGCTTTTGATCCATAGTATCCCCCTTTCAACAATATGGTTTATTTTCATTCTTCTATTTACAGATAACATTGTATATTGATTTTTCAAAAATTGCAAGCGGAAAATAAAAAACAGGGGGAGGCAATTTTTCGCTGCCTCCCCCAATTGGTTACATGGTCATCACCTGCTGCGCCTGCTTTTGCGCCAGCACTTCCTTCTCCGCCTGTCGCCGCCGGTTGTAGAGCAGCAGATCCCGGGTCTGCTGGTACAGGTCTGCCCCTCCGGACAGGAAGACCGCCACCAGATAGTTCTGTGCCTTGTACTGCTGATAGAGCGGCTTCAGCGATTCCCGGAATGCCGCATCCTCTTTTTCCTCTCTGGTCAACCAGAGTTCTACGATCTTGTTTTGCTCCCTTACTTCCATGCGCAATGGGCTGTCATCTCCTCTCCAGTATTTTCCTCTTTGAAGAGGAAAAATATTCACATGGTCTGCTGCCAAGTCTGTTCTTCTTCGTGATCGTCCTCGGCGTGGCCTTGGGCGATTTTCTTCTGCTGCTTCTTACGGAGTGTTTTCTTATCTGTGTGCGGATGTGTGGTGGTAGCGTCCATCACGGGAGCAGGCCCTTGGCCGCGCTCCAGAGCGTGTCCAAGCTGGACCACACCACCCACAGCACCAGCCCAGTCAGCGCCAGGGCCGCCAGTCCCAACAGCAGACTGGTCCATGGAATGTCTGGCAGACTCAGTCTGGGCAGCCTGATGCCGCGCAGAGAAAAACGCTTCTCGTTCCGCTTCCCAGCCTGTCGCAGTATCGCCCGTATCTCCGCCACATCCCGCGCCAGTGCCTCCATCTGCGCCTGGGTGGGGTACGGCTTCCTCCGGCTGGAAGCCTCCCGCAGAAGGGCTGTGTGGGCCTCCGTGTGCCGCTCCAGATTCTCCAGAGCCTTGCTCTGCTCTGCCGTCAACTGATACAGTGCGCTGATCATCAGCAGTAAATTGTCCCACTCCTCCTGGCTGGGACAGGTCTGAGTTGCTACTGGCTGTGAAGCGTTCCTCCGCTTCAATTCCTCCATGGGCAAGCGCTGCCCGGATTCTGAACTCATGTTCCATGACCTTCTTGGTGTACTTTCCGTCGTGGAGCCGGTCATCCCGGCACTTCATTCCCTTTGGTGTGGTGTAGGTGATATTCTTCCGGCTGTCCGTCCAGTGCACTTCGTAGCCCTCACTTTTCATCAGAGCAATGAACTCCTCCTTGGTAGAGGCATACCGCATACACTGATCGATGGTGTTCATCAGTCGGAACTTCCAGCTCTCCCCCTTGGCGGCGGAGCGGTACTCCCGGCTGCTCATGCCCTTGGTCTTTTTCGGTTGTTGCTTCTCCAAAACAGAAAAACCATATTTCATACAAAGCTCATCAGAGAGTGCACGCAGGTTTTTCAAGGTGCTTGGTCCCTGCCGAAGCATTTTCCCGGTTTCGTAGCACACCGAATTGACAATGAAATGCGTGTGGATGTGTTCGGCGTCCGTGTGGGTGGCGATGAGCACCTCACTGTCCGGCCACGCCTGCTCCGCAAACTCCTGCGCCACCTGGTGCGCCAACACTCCGGTAATCTCCTCGTCCGGTGAGAAGGACTGGACATAGTGATAGAACCAAACGGGGCTGTCCTTTCGGTGCATCTGCCGGGTGGCAATGAACTCCTGAGCAGCCAACTGTGGCGTGCAGTTCTGTCCCTTGACCAACTGCCAGCCGTCCTCTTGCTCGGTTTTCTGTTTCTGAGACACATAGCCAGCCACGCCATGAAGCGCTCCAGCGGACTGACTCTTGTATCGAATGAATGTAACCGTAGCCATCAGGTCCGCTCCTGTTCCGCCAGTTCCCGCAGTTTGAGATAGACCTGGCTGAGTGTCTGCCACGCATCGTCCAGATGGACTTCTTTGATCCTGCCCATGTTGCACAGCACCACCAGTTGGTTGATGTTGCGCCCGACGCCCTTGAGTTCATGGGTGATCTCCTCCAGCCCTTCTACCACTACGACCTTGTGCCGCAGCGCCGCCGCACGCACATACGCCCCTACCGGCATTTGCGCTGTTTCTGCTTTTGCCGCAATGCTGTCATATTGCTCCTGCGTGAGTCGGAGCGTGATCCGCACTTCTTTTTTCTGTTTCATGCCATACCTCCATTTTCTCGTCCCCACCAAACGAGAGCCCAGCGTAGCGGGTCTCGTTTGGAAAGGAGACAGTGTGTAATGAACGAGCTTTCGGCTTTAGCCGGAAGCGAATGATGTGGAACTACTGTCGACGCAGTGGGTCCGGGCTTCTGCCCGGAATCCGCCGGTTTCCGGCGGGGCCAAGTCCGACAAAGTCGGACGAAGGCTCTGCTTGCCCTCCCAAAGGGAGGAATCCGCGTCCCCGGCCCTCTCCGCTCCTCCAGTCGAGTGCTTAACGATAGCAGGGTCAACAGGGTCGACTGCTGGGACACCCTGGGTATCGTCACTTTCGGCACGCTGCAGCTCAATGAGCCGCCTTCCGTTGCTGCGGCGCACCACAGCGGAAATGCCGATTTTCCTTAGTGCGTCAAGGTTTTGCAGGATCTGTCTGGACACTTTCTTGGGCGAGATACGCTCCACGCCTACAGGGTCGATTTGTTCAGACAGCTCTGTGGGAGTGCCGATAAATTCGGTTCGGTCACGCATCAGTTCAGAGAGGAGATAAACGATGCGGTCGCCCAGCAGCTCCGGCTGTGTCCGGCTGTCCGACACCAGTTCCCATACATTTTCACCGTTGCGCTCCAGTGTCAGCTCCCGGTATTCTATGTCACGGCCAATACAGGAGAGTTTGGCTCTGCCGCTGCCCCGCTTTTCTTCCACCAGTGTGAAGCTGGAATCCACTGCGCCGCTGATGGCAGTGGTCCCGGAGATCCGGTGGAACACATCTTCCGCCTTTTCTTTCCGCAGATGGTGGATGAGCAGGATGGCAATGCCGTGCTTGTCCGCCAGCCGCTTGAGCATAGACAGATCCCGGTAGTCATTGGCGTAGGTGGCGTCGTGGATCGGACGGACCATCTGCAGGGTGTCGATAATGACCAGCACGGTGTCCAGGTGTGCGGCGACAAATGCGTCCACCTGCTCCTCCAACCCTTGGCCGATGAGGGCGCACTCCGTGCAGAAGTGGACGCTGTCTGGTGCATCCTCCGTGATTTCAAAGAGGCGATTCTGGATGCGGAGGACGGAGTCCTCCAGACAGAGATAGAGGGTGGTGCCCTGCTTGGTGCTCATGTTCCACACCGGTTCTCCCTTGGCCACCGTCACCGCCAGCCACAGAGCCAACCAGGACTTACCCACCTTTGGTGAGCCCGCCAGGATGTGCAGACCCTGAGAGATCAGGGTGTCCACCACAAAATTGGGCGGCTCCAGCGGACGATCCATCAGGGTTCTGCCGTCCACTGTGATGAGGGGATGGTTCATTTTGTTGTTCATGTTTAGTACCTCCATTTCAAGAATTTGAATACAAAAAGCTCCCACCTCAAAAGAAGTGGGAGTAGTATTCTTTTTGATTTTGAAATGGTTTGTGGTAGAATAGAGCAAACGGAGGTGAGCCAATGGCGACCTATCAGATCTACGAACTCTCTGCCCGGGCAGTGATGAGCTATGCCGCGGAGCAAGACGGCGTTTTCACCTTTACCCTGAACCGCAGTGCCACCGAGCACTGCAAGGTACCGGGTGCCAAGCACGAGCAGGACAGCTGCGCCATGTTCCATCAGCTGATGTACCAACTCCACGGGGAGGGCTGGCGGGAGCGTGGCGATGAGAAAGTCACATTGCTTTCCGATGTGCTGTTCTATATGGACTTCGCCGGGATCTTTGACCGGCGTGGAACCGGAAGGACGCAGCAGGCCCGCCGGGAGAAGGCCAGAGATATGTTTCGTCCCGAGGGGATCACACTGGACTTCGGCGGCGGTCCCTGCCGCTATGTGGCCTTTGAGCGCTCCGCCAGCATGAGCCGTCAGTCCCGTCTCTCCTTCATCCGGGCGGATCTGTATGAGCCCATGCGCCAGCGGATCATACTGAACATGGAACTGGATCGCTGCCAGCTCAGCAAACTCTATGCCTACAATGGTCTCATGTTCTCCAGTGGAACCCGGGTGGACGGTATCCGCATTGATAAAAATCACCGGGTCATCGTCATAAACAATCCAACCAAGAGGGTGGAGCGAGCCCCTGTCATTACCCTGCGGGAAGGCAGAGAGCCCGGAACTTTTTACCGGGCAGATACACTGGAAGATCTGGACATCACCTGCTTTGACGGCGTGGGCCTCATCTCCAAAGAGTACGCCCAGGTGGTGGACAAGGCCTGCTGCGGCAGCCACACCCACACCTCCTTCCAAATCCGTATGCCCTACATCAAGGGGATGCTCCATCAGGTGGACTTCAAAGGTTTTTTGAAGCGCAGCGGCACCCAGAGCATCGTGGACATCTGGGGCAAGGCGCACCCCGTCCGCAGTGTGGACATCATCCTCACTTGCAGTCAGTTCAAAGCCTACGGCTGGCTGCGGGAGAACGGTATGACCTGGGAGGACTACTGGGACGCCTTCCGGGACTACAACCACGCCCTATACATCACCAACCTGAGCAAGACGGAGCCAGAGAAACTGGTAGAACTCAACTATCAATTCCTCTCCACCCTCTCCATCCAGCTGGAGGAGTTTCGCCCCGCCGACCTGCCGGAGGGCTGGAGCCACAGTCCAGAGGATGACCCCCGGCAATGGCTGACCAAGGCCACCGAGACGGCCTACTATAACTTTCGTACCAATGAAGCATATCAGCAGGAATACTTTTGCCGGGGCCTGAGCCAGCCAAAAGGAAGTCGGGCGAACATCATGGCCCGGGTGTTGGAGAAGAACCCGAAGTTTATCCGTGAGTCTATCTACGCGGAACAGCTGGATGGGCAAGCCCGGAAGATCCTCCGAGGTTACGCCGTTGGGCGACTGCTGGTGCCAGGGGACAACCGTTTCCTCTCAGGTGACCTGCTGGAACTGCTGCGGCAGTTAATTGCGCCCCGTGTGTTCCAGTTGCCCGGTGAGCGGGACTTCTGCAATCAGGTGATGGGAGATTTCTTTGCGGAGGACAGCTTCTTTGCACCCGGTGCGGCCTATGACCACGAGGACAGCTGCACCCTTCTCCGCAATCCCCACATCGCCCGGAACGAGGAATTGCAGCTGTCCGTGTACCCAGAGGGAGACGACCTGCGCCAACACTATTTTGGTCAACTCACAGATGTGGTCATGGTGTCTGCTGACAGTTTGGCAGCGGAGGGGCTGGGCGGCGCGGACTATGACGGCGACCTTATCAAAACCATTGCTGACCCTATCCTCAACCGATGTGTGAAGCGGAACTATGATTACGATGTCCATCAGCAGCTCTCCAACAACGCCAACCTGCCCCTGCTGAAGATTCCCGCTCTGTCCGCGCCCAAGTCCGACGCTAACGACTGGCAGGCTCGGTTTCAGACGGTGGAGAACACCTTTGCTGCCCGCATCGGACAGATCTGCAACGCCGCCCTGGACCGCAGCGTCATCGCCTACAACGATCACGCCGACCCAGAGGAGCGCAAGCGGTGCCGCCGGGACTTGGAAGCCCTGGCCATCTACAGCGGACTGGAGATAGACGCGGCCAAGACCGGTGTGCGGCCCAACCTGGATGAATTTCTGGGCGGACGGAAGGTAAAGCGCACCCCTTTCCTCCAGTACAAATATCTGTTGGAGCGTGCGGAGGAGCGCCGCCGTGCATGGTATGAGCCCACCCACCGGGAGCGGCTGGAGGCCTTCTTTGCTGGAGTCGACTGGGACATGGTGGACTCCCCGGTGGAGCGATTGCCTTGGCTGGCCCGCCAGCTGGAGCGCAACACGCCCAAGATTCAGGAGAAACCAGCGAAGGATAGCGAACTATTCACCTTCGCCCAGGAACGAAACTGGAAGAAACAGCTGAATGAGAACATTCTTTCTTCTGTTTCTGCCTTGCTGTGGGACTACGAGCACTGCCTCTCCCGCATTCGGGCCTGCCGCGCTCCTGCCAAGGGACAGCAGCGGAAAACGGACATTGACCGCATTCTCTACGCCAGGGGACAGGAAGAAGTCTACGACAGCGACGAACTGTATGCCTTCTTCCAGCAGCTCTCCCCGGAGCGTATCGCCGCTCTGCGAAAGGAAATCGTAGAACAGCAGTGGCACCTGATGACAGAAAAACAGAGAGAAACATTTCTGCGGGAGCATCTGCCGGAGGCGGCGTACTACTACGATCTGCTGACCGACTTCCGCCACGGCGGATTCCGCATGTTGGGGGATCTGGTCTGCGACATCGACGATCTGGAGTCTGCCCGGGAGCGGAAGCAGCTCCGCCGCCCGGCAGATTCCCCGGCCTTCCAGAAGATGATGGAGACCTATCTGGCTGCCCCTTTCAGCGGCAATGAGCGGGCCGTGGTGTCCAAGGTCTGCCGCAAGCTGTTGAATAAGATTATCCGGCCCAGCCTGGCAGTACCCTATGTGGTGGCTCTGGACAAGCGGAACCTTCTGTGGGACCTGCTGCCGGACCACATTGAGGAACATGTGCTGGAGGTGGACCATGCTGAATGAGTGGGAAGAGTTTCAGGACTACACCGGTGCGGTAACCTACACCGCCCGGAACAAGCAGGACACCACCTATCTGGGTCGCTTCACCTTCGACACCATCCTGGACTTTGAGGGACTCAACCGGGTATTGACCATCCTGGCGAGAGGGTTTCTGTTTCATAACGAGAATGGCAGCTCTGCCGAAGCACCTCGGGAACGCATCGACTACGCACACCGGGGTCTGTGCGCCTGGTGCAGTGTGCCGGACAGCAAAAAAGCCACGCCCCGGGAGGCGTGGCAGTTCGGCAGCGATTTTGGAAAACTCCATAGGGAGTTTCCCGGCCTTGTGGAGGAAAACGGCAGCGGATGGTTTCACAGGCATGTACATCGGGTGGCAGCCTTTGTGCGGGAAAACCCGGAGAAGGTGTCCAGCAGTGCCCAGAAGAAGTGTGCCGCCATTGAGAAGGGCTTTGACCGAGCCTGGCGGGACAAGGTGATTCAAATGCAGGTCTCTCTGTTTGCTCCCACCACCAAGGGACAGTGGGGATTGCGGTTTGACAGCTTTCTGGCCCAGGCTCTGGAACTTGGGCCGCTCCGGAAAGAGGAACCAGAGCTGCCGCCTGAACTATTAGAGCAGCTTCGCAACCTCACGCCTAAGGGCGTTCCCGTGGAGATGGTGGAGACGCTGGCAGCCTACTACTTTGCCAACAAGCCGGAAGATTCCGACTGGGTGGTGCTGCCGGTGGCAAACTTTGACGCGTACTTCGGCACCACCAGCTTTGGACGGAAGTATCTTAGGCAGATCCCAAAGACCATTTTGGAGCGCTCCGAAACTGGCTTTGGATTGTGCCGGTACCGGCTGGGGGAAGCTATCGTTATTGAGTAGATAAAATCAGGCATCCATCTCCGTTTCTTCCACTGGAGATGGATGCCTGTCTATTTCAAAGTGATTCAGTTCGTATGCCAGTTCCCAAGCCAACTGGAACCCGCAAAGGAAACTGTCCACGGAGCGTTCCTCTGCAATCAGGCCCTGTGCATCCATGATCCTTAGCACCAGTTTTCTCTCAGGTTTTTCCAGACGCTCAATAAGCTGTTGGTGGCAAGTTTCGATTTCCTGCTCGGCCTCCTCCATAGGTAGTGGAGTGTAAAATCTGTCATACAGTCGCTTCAGCGTATCGTGCATGTGTTTCGCCTCCTTACAGCGCAACAACATATCACAGTCTTTCAACAAAATCCACTGTAAGTTTCGCATAAATTTTTTACATACCGCCCCGCCTTGACCCCTTGCCCTGTCATCTTCTATAATAAAGAAAAATAACATTGGGGAGGTTCCTATGGACTACATCACCGCGCGGGAGGCAGCGGAAAAGTGGGGCGTGTCAGAGCGCCGGATCAATCAATATTGTGCCGAGGGCCGCATCCCCGGCGCGGAGCGGTTCGGCGGAGCCTGGGCCATTCCCGCGGGCGCCGAAAAGCCCGGCGACCCCCGCAAACAGAAAACGCAGGCCGCGCCCCCAAGCGCGAAGCAAGCGCCGGAGCTGTTTCCCGGCTTCATGCCCCTGATGAACACCCCGTTTTGTCCCGGGTGCTGCAAAGAGACCATCGCTCGCATGGAAGCCGGGCCGAAAAAGGACATTGCTCTGGCGGAGTACCACTATTTCAGCGGCCAGGCAGAAAAGGCCATGCAGGAAACGGAAGGTTATCTTACGGCGGCTGACGGCGGGATTCGTCTTTCCGCTTGTCTGATTTTTGCCTATGCCTGCCTGTCCATGGGACGGATCGACCACGCCCGCAGCTCCTTGGGTGAGATCCGGCGCACCCTGGCTACCGGTGGAGAAACCGCCCCGGCGGCCCGTGCCATGGAGGCATTTGTGGCATTTGCGGCGGCGGTGCTGCTGCACCTGCCGTTGCCGGAGGAAATGCCGCCTGCGGAATCCTTTCTGCCCCTGCTGCCCCCCGGGCTGCGGGCCTTTGCCCTGTATGTGCAGGCCCACTATCTCTATCTGAAGGAGGACTACGCCAACAGCGCCGGGATAGTGGAGGGAGCCCTTGCCATGGGAGCGTCCGCCTACCCCATCTCGGCCATCTATCTGCATCTGGTGGCGGTGATGGACTACATGAGTCTCAAGGCGACGGAAAAGGCCCAGACCCATCTGCTGACCGCTTGGAAAATCGCCCGGCCGGACGATCTCATCGAGGCCTTCGGGGAACACCACGGACTGCTGGGGGCCATGCTGGAGGCGGCCATCAAGCCCAACTGGCCAGAGGATTTTAAGAGAATTATCGACATCACCTACCGTTTCTCTTCCGGCTGGCGTAGAGTTCACAACCCCATCACCGGCCATGATGTGGCCGACGACCTGACCACCACGGAGTTCGCCGTCTGCATGCTGGCGGCCCGGGGCTGGACCACCCGGGAGATCGCCCGGCACCTGAATATCTCCGCAAATACCGCAAAACGCCATATTTCAGAGGCCATGAAAAAGCTGAAGGTGAAAAACCGGAAGGACCTGAAGCAGTATATGCTGCGATAGGAAACTGCCCGCGGGCCATCCCGCGGGCATGACCCATTTTAGGGGGTAAAATAGGTCATAGACCTTTCGGGGCATTTCGGATATAATAAAGATATATTTGTTTGCCTTTGGGACGCGCCAGGGGCGAACGGGAGTAAAATCGGGAACTTCTTCCCCGCGGCGGAAAGGAGCGTATATATGAAAAAGAGATTGTTTGCCTCGCTGCTCTGCCTGGCGCTCTGCCTGGGCCTGCTGCCTGGCACGGCCTGGGCGAATGGGGATGGCGGTGTGGCGTACATCGAGCGGGGCTGGGACGGCAGCGCCGTGACAGAACAGCCCAAAACCATCGATACCTACACCACCATTACCAGCAACACCATCCAATGGAACAACGGCTGGTATGTGGCCCAGGGTGATGTCACCATCAACCAGCGGGTCACTGTCATCGGCGATGTTCACCTGATCCTGACGGACGGCTGCACCCTCACCGTCAACGGGGGTATCCAGGTGGCGGCGGGCAACAGCCTCACCATCTACGGCCAGTCGGACGGGGCGGACACCATGGGAAAACTGACCGCGTCCATCACTTCGGAAAACACGGCCATCTACAACGCCGCCATTGGTGGCAATACTGGAGAAACCGGCGGCACCCTGACCGTCTGTGGCGGCGCAGTGGAGGCCACGGTTTCCGTCAGCAATGACTTGAAGAGCAGTTCCCAAACGCCTCAGGGGGGCAACATTTATGGCGCGGCCATCGGCGGGGGCGGCACGAAAACCGGTAACGGTGGCAACGGCGGCACTGCGACCGTCTATGGCGGCGCAGTGGAGGCCACGGTTACTGTCATCGATGTCTCCCAGAGCGATCCCGATACATCTCAGGGGAACAATAACGGCTCTTTTGCTGGTGACTCCTATGGTGCGGCCATCGGCGGCGGCGGCTCAGAAACCGGTAACGGCGGCGACGGCGGAACCATCACCATCTTCGGCGGAACCGTCCGGGCAGAAAG
>DYBL01000031.1 GCA_019418625.1 Clostridiales bacterium
TTACCAAGTCCAGCGGCAGGCGCAACGGAAATCTGCTGTTTACTCTCCGGCCTATCGGAGAGGTGATTGACCAGCACTACGACCGCCAACTGGCGGAATTGGAGTTAGCCACAGAACGCCAGCGAGTGGCGAAACTCCTGCGGGCGCGGGAAAGCCCAACGTGACCGCCTGTGGGCCACTGTGTGCCCCGATTGCGGGAGGGGCAGAGTCCCTGCCCCTCTCGGCGGGTTTCAGGCCAGTGTGGGCCGGTTGTGGGAGGCGTTGCGGTACAAGGCTTCCGGCCCTTTTGGAGCGGAACCGAAGGACGAAAGGGAAAGCAGGATAAAGACCGGGGTCGCCGGTGGCGCCTCCGGCCGGTCACTTCGCCCCGCAGTGCGGGTCGTTACGGGGTTTGCGGTGTATCAAAAGTGGGGTCAAAAACAGGCGGCGGGGATCACGTTTGTGGTCACAATCCCCGAACTCCTACTGCCATAACGAAAAAACAGGGGGCATGCCCCGGAAAGGAGCAGTTTATGGGCAAAAAAGAGAGATTCGCCTTCTATCTCACCCCGGAAAAGAAAGCCATTCTGGAGCGGAGGTACCGGGAGGACGGGAGCCGAAGCATGACCGCCTTCATCGAGCGGGCGGTGGACTTTTACCTGGATTACCTCAACGCCAACGACGCCGGTCTGTTCCTCCCCACCTCCATCAAGTCTTACCTGGATGGGCGGCTGGGACAACTGGAGGAACGGCTGTCCGCTATCGCCTTCCGGCAGGCAGTGGAGCAGGACATGGTGGCCGGCATCCTCGCCGATGCGTACCAATTCAGCGACGAAGATCTCCGCCGCCGGCGGGCGGAGAGCGTCAACAACGTGAAGAAAACCAACGGCCGCGTCTCGCTGGAGCAACGGGTACGTGGGGCCTGGGAGGAGGACGATGAGTGGCAGGATTGATTGTGAAAAGCCCTTATCTCAAGTGTGGAGGCGGCAGTTCGGTCAGCGGCTACCTGCGGTACATTGGGACCAGAGAGCGGGTAGAGATCCTTCCGGATGGCCGCCCGCCTACCAGAAAGCAGGAGCAGCTCATCACAAAACTGGTGAAGGATTTTCCTAATAGCAAAGAACTGGACGAGTATTTGGACTACGCGGAGAAGCCCACCAAAGCCAACGCCTCCGCCTTCATTACCAGGGTGCTGGAGGAAAACTGGGCGCAGGTGCAGCAGTCAGAGGGCTACATGAAGTACATCGCCACCCGTCCACGGGCGGAGCGGCTGGGTGACCACGGACTCTTTGGGGACGAGGATGGCGTGGACTTAACCAAAGCAATGGAGGAATTGGATCAATACACCGGGAATGTTTGGACGCACATCCTCTCCCTGAAACGGGAAGATGCCGCCCGGCTGGGATACGATAATGCCAAGGCATGGATGAATCTGCTCCGGGCCAACCGCAATGACATCGCCGCTGCTATGAACATCCCGCCGAATCACTTCCGCTGGTATGCTGCCTTCCACGATGAGGGGAAGCACCCCCATGTCCACATGATGGCGTGGTCAACGGTGCCGGGGGAAGCCTATCTTACCAGAGAGGGCATCCGCAAAATCAAGTCCCAACTGACCAATCAGATCTTCAAGCAGGAGATGCTCCACACCTACGAACAGAAGTCACAGTCACGGGACGAGCTGGTGCGGGAGGCACGCAGGGCCATTCGACGTCTGACCCGTGAGATGGCGCAGAGCATCTGCTCGGCTCCTGAGATCGGGCAGAAGATGGAACATCTGGCCACGCAGCTGGAGACGGTCAAAGGCAAGAAGTCCTACGGCTATTTGCCCAAGTCTGTCAAGAAAACCGTGGATGAGGTGGTGGACCGGCTGGAGGAGCTGCCAGTGGTCCGTGAGTGCTACGAGCAATGGTGCATCCTCCAAAATGAGGTGGACAGCTACTATCATGACAAGCCCAGAGAGAAGAAAAAGCTGTCCCAGGAGAAGGAGTTCCGGCAGATCAAGAACGCCGTCATCCAGGAGGCGGAGCGCATCCGGTTGGGGGAGATCACTTTCGAGAATGCTGATCTAACCTCTCACGACGAGCCGGAGCAACTGCGGGGCGAGTCCTATGATTGCTGGGAACTGCGGCAGAGCATCCGGGATGATTCGCTTCCTCTGGCCGACCGGGATCGGGCGGAGGAGGAACTGGAGCGACTGGCAGAGCAAGACGATACACATGCCCAGTACCTCATGGGCCAACTCTACCGGGACGGTCCTCTGCTCATCCCGGACAGCCGGAAGGCAAAGCACTGGCTTACTCAGTCAGCGAATCAGGGACTACCGGAGGCCCAGTATGCCTTGGGGAAACTGCTTCTCTCTGATGATACCGAAGTCCGTGACCCTGAGGAGGGCATCCGCTGGCTGAAGGGAGCGGCGGAGAACGGGAGCCAGTGGGCGGCCTACCGGCTGGGAAAGGAGTATCTGACCGGTCAGGCGGCGACCAAGGATACCTCTAAGGCTGCGGAGTGGTTCACCCAGTCGGCGGAGGCGGGCAACCAGTACGCCCAGTATCTACTGGGCAAGCTGTATCTGACGGGGCAGGGAGTAACTCACGACCAGACCCAAGCGATGGATTGGTTCAGCCGATCCGCCGCCCAGGGAAATCAGTATGCTCAGTTCTTCCTGGAGCAGAGAAACAATCTCCGCACGCCCTCTGTCATGCTGGCGGTCACTCACCTGCTCTACCACATGAGCAGGATCTTCGAGACCCGCTCCCTGTCCCAATCCAGCGCCGGTCTCCATGTGGACCGCAAGCTCCGAAGGAGAATCCAGGAGAAGAAAATCGCTATGGGCCACAAGCCGGACGACCACGAGGAGGAGCAGAATCAGGGCAGCATGGTCATGGGCGGGATGTGACCCCCCTCAAAAATTACGGCACCTAAACAATGATACAGCCAAAACGGAAAGATAGAAAAACCGCCCAGCGTTTCGCCGGGCGGCGGAGCCAAGCCTGTTGTCAAAACTTAGGATTCTATTGCAATGCCATGTCCGCTCCCACAATAGGTTCTTGGATCGTTTCGTCAAAGAACTTTATCAACGGGTCCATCACTCCCTGAGCCGCATAAATCGTTGCGATCATAAACTCGTCCAGGTCGGCATTTGATAGATCAAACTCATAGCCTAAGTGTCGGATCCACTGGGTGAAAAAGAGCCGCTGGGTCCTTCCGTTCCCCTCTCGGAACGGATGAAGCATATTGATGGTGCTGTAAAAATCCGCAATTTCCTCAATGATTTCCTGATGAGAGCGTCCCTCGCCGGTGAAGGCAGCCAATCGGGTAAAACACGCATCCGCGCAAGCTTGGATCTCGGCGGCAGAGACAAATACCGTTCCTTTCTTAGAAATGTTGATCGTGCGTATCTGCCCCGCCCAATCGTAGAGATCACAAAACAAAAAATGATGAATGGATCTGTAATGCGTAAAGTCAAATTCCCCTGTAACTGGCTGCTGGTCAAGAAAACTGGCCTTGCCTAAAACAACAGCCGCCTCTGTCTCCGCCAGTTTTGTTTCATCCTGAATACCGAGCTTATTGATCAGGCAGGATGTCCCAGGATAACAGTCTGCTGTGGTCGCCTCGATGCCGTATCCCATATCAGGCAGTTCCTCCATTCGAGGCCGGAATCACCTGGGAGAGATATTCCTGAAGCGTGATCTCCCCTGCAAGCAGCTTGCGGCACAGTTCTTTGCATGTTTCTGTGACAGAAAATCCCTCCATCTTTAAGGAAAGCTCCGCTGTCCGAATCGAGCGTTCAATAGATCCCGACATGTCTCCCCCTCCTGTATATCAGTTTTTATCTGCATTGTAGCATAAGAATGCCGCAGTTGCAAATCGAAAAGCCTCAAAAATTGCGGCGCATAAACAATAGAACCCTTCTCTACAGAAACAGTCCTGCCGCATGGCAGGGGCGGGATGCTGTTAACAATGCGAGCAACGGCTCTAAATGATAACTTTCTCTAAACTCTGCCCATTTGCCCTGGATATTTCCTGTTTCTGTGGTATGTTGTGTTGCTGAGGAGGGATGACCATGACAACCAACCAAATCCCAGTCCAGCGGTGCCAGTACTGCGGGAGCGACGATCTGGGCCTGGGCTGGCAGCACGGTGAGGCGCTGGTGACCTACAAGAAGCACGGACTCCTGGGCAGCCGGCTCCGCTATCTGATCTGCCGCCGCTGCGGGGCCGTGGTTTATCAATGGGTGGCAGAACCCTACAAGTTCCCGCCCATTAAGTGAGCCACTCAGAAATTATACCGCAAATCAAAGATAAAAATTGCGAGGTGAAGAATATGGGTAAGAGACGGCCATCCGGCGACGGCATGGTCAGAAAACGGGAGGACGGCCGTTGGGAAGGCCGCATCGTAGTGGGCCACAAGGAAAGCGGCGACTCCATCTTCCGATATATCTACGCAGATAACCAAAAAGAACTGACCGCCCAACTCCGGCAGAACATCGACGCCTATCGGGGAGTGGACCTAACGGAGGAGAGCAGAATGACGCTGTCAGAGTGGCTGGACCGCTGGCTGGAGCAGATGGCACTCACCCTGCGCCTCGGCACCCTGAAACGGTACCGGGGCGACATGGACCGCCATGTCAAGCCCCGCCTGGGACAAAAGAAGCTCACGCAACTCACCGCTGAGGATCTGCGGGAATTGTACCGCTTCCTTCTGGAACAGGGGCGAATTGCCCCTCGCCCCGGCCAAGACCCCGGCCTCTCTCCCGCCACCGTCCGCGGTATCCACGCCGCCCTCCACCAAGCCCTCCAAGCGGCAGCAGACCAGGGGCTGATGCCCAACAACCCCGCCAAACATGTGGAGCCCCCCAAAGTTCCCCACAAGGCGATGAACATTCTGACCGAGGAGCAGCTGGAGGTCTTTCTGTCCGCAACGGACCGGGACCCGATTTGGCGGGACTTCTTCTACACGGAACTCACCACCGGTCTGCGGCTGGGTGAGATCTGTGGCCTCATGTGGAGCGACTTCGATGGGCAAAAGGGCACCCTCAGCATCTCCCGCACGCTGCGTAAAGAAAAAGGCGGACGGCTGGTGGCCGGGGACACCAAGACCTACGCCGGGACCCGGACCATCCTCCTGCCCACCAGCACGGCGGAACGGCTGCGGCTGCGAAAAAAGACTTCCTACTCACCTTGGATCTTCCATGATCCACTTCGCCCGGAAGCCCCGCTGAATCCCGGCACCGCATACCGCCAGCTGAAAAAAGTCCTGCAGGAGACCGGACTGCCTGAACTTAGATTCCACGATTTAAGGCACACCTTCGCCACCCACGCCCTGGCCAGCGGAGTGGATGCCAAAACGCTCTCCGGCATTCTGGGCCACACCAAAGCCAGCTTCACCCTGGACACCTACACCCACACCACCGGGGATATGCAAAAGCGGGCGTCGGAGATCGTGGGCGGGTTCCTGACCGACTATTTGGGAGAGGAGATGGCTCCGTGGCAAAACGCAGAAAACACGGCGACGGCAGTGTCCGCCTGAGAAAGGATGGCCGCTGGGAAGGGCGCATCGTCATCAGCTATGATGAGAAGGGCCTGCCCAAAACCAAAAATGTCCTTGCTAAAACGAAAACGGAATGTGCGGTCAAGCTGAAAGAGCTGCGGGAGCGCCTGGAGACGCCCGCCCCCGAACCAACCAGGCCGGGGATCACGCTGGGTGCCTGGCTGGACC
This sequence comes from Clostridiales bacterium, assembly GCA_019418625.1. Lineage (GTDB taxonomy): Bacteria > Bacillota > Clostridia > Oscillospirales > Oscillospiraceae > Oscillibacter. The sequence continues at coordinate 5,701 of DYBL01000031.1, forward strand.
GCTGGTATCAGGAATACAAGAAAGCAAACCTCCGGCCCAACACCCAAATGTCATACGAGCGGCGGATCTATCAGCACATCATCCCCGCCTTAGGCCATATCCAGCTGGACAAGCTGACCACCGGGAACATCCAGCAGTTCTATACCGGCCTGAAACAGAGTGGGCGGCTGCTGCGCACAGAACTCTATGGTGCAGGTCTCTCGGATCAAACCATCCGGGGCATTCACACCACCCTCCACGCGGCACTGGACAAGGCAGTGGAGGAGAAGCTGATCTTCCGCAACCCAGCGGACAGTTGTAAACTTCCGCCTGTCAAGGGCAGGGAAATGAAGATTTTGACCCCAGAGGAGATCCAGCGGCTGCTGATCCAAGCCAAGGAGGACGGATGCTACGAACTGCTCCTCCTGGAGCTGTCCACCGGCCTGCGCCGGGGCGAAATCCTGGCCATCCAATGGGACGATCTGAATCTCCGTACCGGCGCCCTGCGGGTGGAGCGGCAGGTCCACCGGGTAAGAGGCGAGCTGGTGGTATCCCCGCCCAAGACCAGGGCGGGCAATCGGACGGTGCTCCTCCCCGCCCCGGTCCTGAACGTGCTCAAGTCCTATAAAAATGGTATCCACTCCCGGTGGATGTTCCCCTCCCCGGTGAAAGAGGACTCCCCGCTGGACCCAGCTGCTGTCCGGAAGCGGCTCCAGACCATACTGGAGCGGGCGGAATGCAAGCGCCTGCGGTTCCATGATCTGCGGCACACTTTCGCCACCGCCTCCCTGGAACACGGCATGGACATCAAGACCCTGAGCACCATTATCGGCCATGTGTCCAGCACCACCACCCTGAACACCTACACCCACGTCACCGATGCCATGCGGCAGAACGCGGCGGACAAGATCGACCAAGGAATCGGGAGAGCCGAACCGAAACCCAGGCGGGAAGCGGCACCCCAGAAACCAGCCCCCAGCACCTTCCAAGCCCACAAGGGACAGCGGCGCAAACCAGGCACCGGATGCGTTAGCCAAATCAATGACCACCTGTGGGAGGGCCGCTACTCCCCCATCGTCAACGGCCAGCGCATGGCCCGGAACGTCTACGCGAAAACGGAAGCCGAGTGTGAGAAAAAGCTGGCAGAACTGATCCGGGAAATGAAGGCAGAGATCGTCGCTGGAAAAAACCGTATGAAACCGGAAAATATAGCAGGTTGACCAAGCGATACTGACGTATTGCACAAACGGGCCTCCAAGGGCAAAGCGCCCTCGGAGGCCCGTCTTTTTCCTGTCTGTGGCTGGTTCTGTGGTCAAAGGCAAGAGCCAAAATTCAAACCGCCCAAAATAGTTGCAAAAAGCAAACAAAACACCCGCTTTTCACGTGAAAAGCGGGTGTTTTATGGAGCTGCTGGGCGGATTCGAACCGCCGACCTCATCCTTACCAAGGATGCGCTCTACCTACTGAGCTACAGCAGCATATATGGCGACCCGGAACGGGCTCGAACCGTCGACCTCTAGCGTGACAGGCTAGCGTTCTAACCAACTGAACTACCGGGCCATCTATGCTCAAGACTTGTTTATTATATCACATACAACTCACGTTGTAAAGACTTTTATGGCAGGGGCAGAAGGATTCGAACCCTCGGCACGCGGTTTTGGAGACCGCTGCTCTACCAGCTGAGCTATACCCCTATCTCGCGTTAGGTTCCCCTTTGGCGATACCAGTTTGGTGGGCCTTCAGGGACTCGAACCCGGGACCGGCCGGTTATGAGCCGGCTGCTCTAACCAACTGAGCTAAAGGCCCGTGTCAGTGTTTGAGAGAAGTATTGCCGCCACGCCAAGTGGCGGCAATACTTTGGCTCCCCCAGTTGGACTCGAACCAACGACACCGCGGTTAACAGCCGCGTGCTCTACCGACTGAGCTATGGAGGAATATGCAAAGCCCTGAATTAGGGCTTTGTGTTGGCACTACCTATCTTCCCGGGCCGTCGCCAGCCAAGTATTGTGGGCAGAAACGAGCTTAACTACCGTGTTCGGAATGGGAACGGGTGGACCCTCGTTCTAATCAGCACCAACTATGTCTCCCGGGTTTCCCC
>DYBL01000032.1 GCA_019418625.1 Clostridiales bacterium
GGGGAAACCCGGGAGACATAGTTGGTGCTGATTAGAACGAGGGTCCACCCGTTCCCATTCCGAACACGGTAGTTAAGCTCGTTTCTGCCCACAATACTTGGCTGGCGACGGCCCGGGAAGATAGGTAGTGCCAACACAAAGACAGCTCATCTTGAGCTGTCTTTTTTTGTTTCCCGCGTTGTTTTTCTGTGCTTTTTGTGGTAAACTGTCGATAAAGTTCTAACGAATCAAGAGAGGATTATATCATGTTGGATTCCAAGACGACCGGGATCGTGGCATATATCACCTGGATCGGTTTGCTGATCGCGCTGGTCGCCGGTGATCGGGAGGGTGCCAAATTTCATTTGAATCAGGCGCTGGTCATCTGGCTGGCAGGCCTGTTCAGCGTTATCCCCTGCATCGGCTGGCTGTGGGGCATTTTCTGCTTTATCTGTGCTGTGATCGGCTGCATCGCTGCCATCAACGGAGAGGAAAAGGCAGTGCCCCTGCTGGGTTCCATCAAGCTTCTGAAGTAAGGAAAAAGGCCGCAGATGCGGCCTTTTCTTATTTGGAAACGGAGAGATCTATGGGAAAAATCACAGATAAAGAAGTATATCCCGCCATGTGGGTCACCCTGTTTTGCGCAGCAGGAGCTTATTTGCTATGGCGCTATGTGCTGGGGGCACCGACCATCAGCAGCTGCTGGATCTGGAAGCATCTGCATTTGTACTGTCCGGGATGCGGAGGGACCAGGGCACTGATCGCCTTGGCACAAGGTCATCCGCTCCTGGCGCTGTGGTATCACCCTGCAGTTCCGCTTGCGGTGGTATGGTGGACCATTTATATGGCTTCTCAGACGATCTGGCGGCTGCGTGGGAAGACCGGCTGGGTGCTGCGATACAGCGACCGGTGGCTGGCGGCATTTGCCCTGATTGTGGGAATCAATTGCATTGTGCACAATCTGCTGTTGGCGGCATTTGGCATCGGAATATGAAAACGCACGATGGGTATGCCCCATCGTGCGTTTGGCTTTACAAAGAGTATGTTTCCCCAGGTTCCAGTACAGCGGCCTGGAAACCGGCAGCGATGACGGCTTCCGCAAAGGCATGCGGGTCCTGGACGATCAGCGGGAAAGTATTGTAGTGCATGGGGATCACCAGCTTGGGACGAATCATTTTTACGGCTCGCAGCGCATCCTTGGGACCCATGGTATATACATCCCCAATGGGCAGCAGGGCGACATCGATCTCCTCATCGGCCAGCAGCGCCATATCGGAGATCAGCGCCGTGTCACCGGCGTGATAGATCTTTTTCCCGCCGATTTCCAGCAGGAACCCGCAGGAGAGACAGCCGGGCACACCGCTGCCATGAAGGGCGGGGACCAGCTTTACGCTGCCGAAGGGCAGCTTGCAGGTGCCGCCCAGATTGGCAGGGATCGTCTCCAGCCCTTGGGGGGCAAATACGGCAGATCCAAGTTCTACCGGACAGCAGATCCTGGCACCGGTCCGGCGGGCGATCTGTTCCGTATCGCCAATGTGGTCCCCGTGTCCGTGGGTCACACAGATATAGTCTGCCGACACGGCATCAGGCTTCACCGGCGCCAGCGGGTTTTCTGAAAGATAGGGATCGGTCAGCACACGGCAGTTTCCGTCATCCAGCAAAAAGCAGGCGTGTCCTAAAAAAGTCAGATTCATAAAATACCCCTTTCTTCTGTGAGCCTGTATGGTTTAAAGCCAGCATACCAGATTTTTTTCAGCCGGACAAGGGGTCAGGGGCTGTGGGAACAGCGAAGGCTCCGGCAGGTCTGCTCCAGTGTCTCCTGTTCCAGTGCGCCGGGGGCTATGGCGGCTGCACGGAAGACCAGACCGATGCACGGGCCCAGCAGGAGGACGGAGAGAATGGTGCCCAGGCCCACCTGTCCACCCAGACGCCAGCCGATCAAGGTGGCGGCGCCGTCCAGAACGATCCGGCAGCTGGCAATGGAGCGGCAGGTCTTTTTTGACAGCGCCACCATGAGCGCGTCCCGGGGGCCGGCGCCGAGCCCCTGGACCATATAGGCAAAGGTGCTCAGCGCCATCAGGCAGATGCCGGCCAGCATCAAAAGAATCCCGCCGGGGACCGTGCGCTGGCAGGGAATACAGTCCCACATCAGCAAAAGGTCGATGACAGGGCCGGGAAAAAACACACAGAACAGGGAGCCAAAGCCGATCCGCTCTCCCAAAATCAAAGCTGCACCGATCACGGCAAGGCTGACCAGAATATCGGCTGCGCCGAGCGAGAGCGGCGTGCAGCGGGTGAGACCCTGCTTGAGAACATTCCAGGGAGAAGTTCCGATATTTGCCTGTACCATGCAGACGATGCTGACTGCACACAAAAGCTGTCCGGTGACGGCGCTGTGAAAAAAACGATACCCGTAAGAGCGCTGCCGGACAGGCGCTTTCCTGCAGCGGTTCATAGGCGACCTCCTTTTTTCATAAAACGATGTCTGCCGGCAGCCAAGAGCGGCTGCCGGCAGAAGGAAAAGGGGGGAAGGAGTTATTTCAGAGAGACGACTTCGGTGTTTTCATCATACATGGCAATGCCGGCCTTTTCTTCCTTGGTACGGCCAAGACCAAACTGAATGGTGCAGATGGAGACGATGGCCAGGAAGAACACATAGTAGTTGGCGGCGATGATGGAGAAGGGAGACAGACCGGTCAGCGTGATGCACAGCAGGACCTGGCCGCCATGGGGGATGATGCCCTGAACGATGCAGGAGAAGATGTCCAGCAGGGAGGCCACGCGCTTGGGAGCCACATTGTGCTTGGCGACCATTTCGCGGGTCAGAGGAGCAGCCATCAGGATAGCGATGGTGTTGTTGGCCAGGGCCGCGTCAAACACGGACACCATGCCGGCGGTCATATACTCGGCGCCCTTGCGGGTCTTGACCTGGCTGGTCATCTTCTTGACCAGCCAATCGATGGCGCCCAGCTCTTCCGCCACGCCGCTGATGCCGCGCAGCAGCAGCGCGATGATGCAGATCTCATACATGCCGGACATACCGGAGGAGACTGCCTGTGCAAAGCCGATGGCATCCAGGGATCCGGTGGCAAAACCGACCACGGCGGCCACGATGATACCTGCCAGCAGGAGGATGAACACGTTGCAGCCGGTGAGGGCGAAGACCAGAACGAACAGGTAGGGGACCACCTTGATGATGTCATAGTGGAAATCACCCGTCAGCTCTGCGCCGCTGCCCACGATGGCCAGCACGATGATGGTGGCCACGGAAGCCACAGCTGCCATAGCGCCGTTCATCTTGAACTTGTCCCGCATTTCGCACCCGGCACCGCGGGTGGCGGCGATGGTGGTATCGGAGATCATGGACAGATTGTCGCCGAACATGGCGCCGCCCAGCACTGCGGCAATGGCAATGGCCATGTTCAGATCAGCGCCTTCCGCAACGGCCACGGCAATGGGGCCGATGGCGGAGATGGTGCCCATGGAGGTACCCATGGCGGTGGCGATGAACGCGGAGATCAGGAAAATACCGGGGAACAGGAACTGGGCAGGAACCAGGCTCAAGCCCAGGTTGGCGGTGGCTTCCACGCCGCCCATGGCCTTGGCCACGCCGGAGAAGGCGCCGGCCAGCAGGAAGACCACCAGCATGATCATGGTGCCCTCATTGGCCATGCCCTTGCAGAAGGTATCCATACGGAATTCCATGCTGCGCTCTTTGCCGCCCATGGCAAGGCACACCAGCAGGGCTGCTACCAGCGCAGTGACACGGGGGATTTGCTTGAAGGAGTCACCGCCGTATCCCAAGGCGGTAAATACCAGACCGCCGCCCAGATAAATGGCCAGGAACGTGAGGAGAGGGAAGAAACCCTTCCAACCATAATACTTCTTGTTGTTTTCCACAGACATTCGCTTCCTTTCTCAGATAAAATCAACCATCCAGGGGAAAAGGAGGACTGCTCCGGGGAATGTGCGCAAAGACTCAGATCGCCTCGAAAGCCTGTTCCAGATCGTGGATCAGATCCTTGGAGGACTCCAGGCCCACAGACATGCGGACCAGGCCGTCGGTGATGCCGGCCGCCAGGCGGGCTTCGGGAGAGACGCCCACGTGGGTCATGCTGGCGGGATGCTCGATGAGGGTATCGGGATCGCCCAGGGAGACAGCGATGGAGGCGATCTTCAGGTTGTTGAGGAGCTTCTTGCCGGCCTCAAAGCTGCTCAGGCCCTTGACGTCGTCCTTGAGCTCGAAGCTCAGGATGCCGCCGAAGAGACCGTTTTCCATCTGACGGCAGGCCAGCTCGTGGCTGGGGCTGCTCTCAAGACCGGGATAATAGACCGTCTTGACATAGGGGTTCTGCTCCAGATACTTGGCCACGGCCATGGCGTTCTGGCAATGCCGCTCCACACGCAGAGCCAGGGTCTTCATGCCGCGCAGTACCAGATAGCTGTTGAAGGGGGAGGGCGGGCAGCCGTTGATCTTGGTCATGCAGTTGCTGCGCAGCTGCTTCATATCCTCTGCGGAGCCGACAACCACGCCGCCCAGGGCATCGCCGTGGCCGTTGATGTACTTGGTGATGGAGTGGAGCACGATGTCGGCGCCCAGCTTCAGCACGTGCTGGATGGGGGGAGGAGCGAAGGTGCCGTCCACTACCACGCGGATGTCCTTGCCCACGGTGGCCTTCACGGCAGCCACATCGGTGACCTTGATCATGGGGTTGTTGGGCGTCTCAAAGTAAACCATCTTGGTGTTGGGCCGGATGGCGGCTTTCAGCGCCTCCAGATCGGAGGTATCCACCCGGGAGACCTCAATGCCCAGATTGGGCAGATTGGTGGTGGCAACATGGTTGGTACCGCCGTAGACAGAGTTATCAAAGATGACGTGATCGCCGCACTTGAGGAATGCCAGCATCACGGAGCCAACAGCGCCCATGCCGGAGGCGGTGGCCACGGCGTCCTCGCCGCCTTCCATAGCCGCGCACTTGAGCTCGAAAGCGCGGGTGGTGGGGTTGCCGCCGCGGGTATAGACGGGGTGATAACCGGGGATCTGGTTGGCAAACTTGGCAGCGCCTTCTTCCACAGTCTCAAAGCAGAAAGTGGAGGTTTGATAGATGGGGGTGGCCAGGGAGCCATAGGCGCTGTCGTGCTCCTGACCGGCATGAATGATCATCGTTTCAAAGTCCACGCTGTTCCAATCAAGCTTGCTCATGATAGTACCTCCAATAAAATGTAGAATGAAAAAACATCAGATGTCTTATCTCAATGCTTCAAATATAAGACTTCTGACAACTGTTGTCAATCACGCGAATTAACTAAGAAAAAATAGGTGAATTTGTATAAAAATACTGGAGTGAGACAAAAGCGTGCTGTGGGAGATGTAAAGAGCCGATGAAAAGAAAATAGTTGTACGCCCCAAGGAATTATGGTAAAGTAAACATATATTTCCTGGGGAGGAGCGTCTGCCGGGTACGGCGGTCATAAGAAGAGGGGTTGATTTGCGTGGCATGGAATGTGACTGGACAGCACAAAAAGAGCCTGTCTCGCCAAGTGATGGAGGCCATCGAAAAGATGATCCGGGAGCGGGAGATGGGTCCGGGGGATGTGCTTCCGACAGAGACACAGATAGCAGAGGAGCTTGAGGTGAGCAAGAGCAGCGTGCGGGAGGCCATCAAGATGCTGGAGGCTGTGGGCGTGGTGGAGATCCGGCGTGGCTTGTGCACAGTTATCAGCGAAAACCCGGAACAGGGTTATCTGAATGTGATGCTCTCCCACCTCTATCTCACCAGCGGCGGCGGAGAGGAATTGCAGACCTTCCGCCAGACGGTGGAGACGGCTTATACGGAACTTGCCATCGACCAGGCCACCGAGGAGGATGTGCGGCAGATCGTGCAGGCACTGGAGACCTTCCGTGAGAATCTGCAAAGCGGCGCGCTTTCGCCGGAAGACGATCTGGCGTTCCACGCACAGATTCTCAAGGCCACCCATAACTCCTTTATGATCAGCCTGGGCAGCGCGCTCAATGAGCTGTTCCGGGAATCCATCGGTGTGTCCATCCGATGCAGCCCCCAGACGGCACTGGCGGATCACGAAAAGATCTGTGATGCCATCTTGCGGCGGGACAAGTCTGCCGCCCGCAAGGC
>DYBL01000033.1 GCA_019418625.1 Clostridiales bacterium
GGCCTGCCCCGCCCCGTCATTGATTTTCGTCATATGCTCTGCCATCAGACCGCCATCAGTTCCTTCTCCTTCTTGGCCAGCAGCTCGTCCAGCTTTTTGCAGCTGTCGTCCGTCAGCTTCTGAAGGTCCTTTTCCGCCTGCTTGAGCTCATCCTCGGTGATCTCGGACTTCTTTTCCTGCTTCTTGAAGTTCTCCATGGCGTCCCGGCGGATGTTGCGCACGGCTACCTTGCCCGCCTCGGCGTACTTGTGGATCTGCTTGACCAGTTCCTTGCGGCGCTCCTCCGTCAGCTGGGGGAAATTGAGCCGGATGCTGCGGCCGTCGTTCTGGGGATTGATGCCCAGGTCGGAGTTCTGAATGGCCTTTTCGATAGACTTGAGGGCACTGCCGTCCCAGGGCTGGATCACCAGGGCCCGGGGATCGGGAGAGGAAATGGCCGCGATCTGCTGAATGGGAGTGGGGCTGCCGTAGTAGTCCACCATGATCCGGTCCAGCACCGCCGCGTTGGCACGGCCTGCCCGCACGGAGGCAAAGTCCGCGCTGACGGAGTCGATGCTCTTTTTCATTTTGTCCTCGTAAACTTTGTATTCGTCTTTCAGCATAATGTGGTTCCTTCCTTTCACTGATTGTGGAAAGCGCAAACCGCGCGTGCTTGTTGTTTGAATTTATTCGCCGACGATGGTGCCTACCTTTTCGCCGCACAGGACCCGGACGATGTTCTTCGGGTCCTTAAGGGCGAACAGCAGCACGGGAATATGGTTGTCCATGGACAAGGAGGTGGCCGTGGTATCCATGACCATCAAATGCTGAGTCAGAACCTCGTCGTAGCTGATGGAGTCGTACTTGACGGCGGTGGGGTCCTTCACCGGGTCGGCGCTGTACACGCCGTCCACGTTCTTGGCAAGCAGGATCACGTCCGCATCGATCTCCGCGGCCCGCAGCACAGCGGCCGTGTCCGTGGAGAAGTAGGGGTTGCCGGTGCCGGCGCCGAAAATGACCACGCGGCCCTTCTCCAGATGGCGGATGGCCCGGGAGCGGATATAGGGCTCGGCGATGGCGCGCATCTCAATGGCAGTCTGTACCCGGACGGGGATACCCTTTTGCTCGCACACATCCGCCACAGCCAGGCAGTTCATCACCGTGGCCAGCATGCCCATATGGTCGGCACGGGTGCGCTCCATTTTGCCGCCGGAGTTCTTGGCGCCGCGCCAGAAGTTGCCGCCGCCGACCACCAGGCCCACCTGAACGCCCATGTCCAGGCACTCCTTGATGACGTCGCACACCTGGCCGATGACTTCAAAATTCAAGCCGGCATGCTGATCGCCGGCCAGAGCCTCGCCGCTGATTTTCAGCAGGACTCTCTTGTAAATCGGTTTTCCCATATTCGATCCTCCATTTGGACGGAATTTCATACAGATGTATTTTAACGTATTTTCCCTGGTTTGCATAGGGGGTAGACAAGATTTTCCGAAAAAATCCCCTTACCGACGGGCAGGGCAAGAGCCGGTCTGATTTACAGACCGGCTCTTGATCAATTTCCCGGTGTGTTCCGCTCAGGACTCGGGCATGGGCTTGCCCAGCCGCTGGTACATGGTACGCTTCACCGCCCGGAGAATGTTCTCATAGCCCGTGCAGCGGCAAAGGTGACCGGAGAGCAGCTTGCGCAGCTCCTCGTCGGTGTACTCCTCCCCACTTTCCAGGATCTCCTCCGCCGTGAGGATGAAGCCGGGCGTGCAGAAGCCGCACTGGATGGCTGCCTCTTCGGCAAAGGCAAGCTGGATGTCGCTCAGCTCTCCGTTGGGGCCCAGCAGGCCCTCCAGCGTGCGGATATTCTTGCCCTCGGCCCAGACGGCCAGGTAAATACAGGAGTTGAACGCCTCTCCGTCGATGAGGACGGTGCATGCACCGCACTCGCCCACCTCGCAGCCCTTTTTCACGCTGGTCATGCGGAAGTCATTGCGCAGCATGTCCGTCAGGCTGGCGCGCACATCCACCGTGCGCTCCACGTCTTTTCCGTTGAGATTGAAATGGATCGTCTGCATCTGTGCCATTACAGCGCACCTCCTGCCCGCTTGACCGCTTCCCGGAAGGCGCGCTTGGCGCACTCCATGGCGATATGCATCCGGAAGTCCTTGGCGGCACGCCAGGAATCCCGGGGATGGATGTCTTCCTTTACTGCCTTGGCGAATTCCTCCGCCAGGTCCGCTGTGAGCGGCTTTCCGGCCGCCAGAGCCTCCGCCGTTTTGGCCCGCAGAGGCACGGGGCCCGCCACGCCGAAGGCAACCCGCGCCCGCTCCACGGTCCGCTTGTCAGCGGAGAGCCGCACGTTCACGGAAGTGCCCAGGGTCGCGATGTCCATGGCGTTGCGCATGGCGTACTTGATGTAGAACCCGTGGGTATCGGCATAGCTCTCCTTGGAGATCAGGATGCCGGTCTGGATCTCGCCGGGGCGGATATCCACCTGCCCTGCGCGGATGTAGAAGTCCTGGATGGGCACACGGCGCACGCCCTCCGGACCGGTCAGCTCGATGACGGCGTCATAGGCAAAGAGCGTGGACGCGGAGTCCGCAGAGGTCACGCCGTTGCAGGTGTTGCCGCCGATGGTGCCGATGTTGCGGATCTGGGGGCCGCCCACCTGATCCACTGCTTCGCCCAGCACCAGCATGTGCTGCTGGATCAGCGGGTCACGGGTAATGTGGGAGAAGCTGGTGAGGCTGCCGATGCGCAGCGTACCGTCGGCTTCCATGGCCACGCCCCGCAGTTCGTCCAGTCCGTAGATGGAGATCAGCTCGGCACCGGCCCGCTTCCCTTCCCGCATCTGCACCAGCACGTCGGAGCCGCCGGCAATGATCTGCGCCTGGGGATGCGCCACGCGGAGCGCCACGGCGTCCTGAACGGACTGGGCCTGGTAAAGTGCTTTCATATCATACATGGTGATCCCTCCTTAGTCCTCGATCAGCCCGGCCTCTTTGAACTTGCGATAGAGGACATGGGGCGTAATGGGGCAGCAGTCGATGGCCACGCCGGTGGCCTGGAAGATGGCGTTTCGGATGGCCGGCGCAGGGCTGCAGGCCGGCGGCTCGCCCAGGGCCTTGGTCCCGTAGGGGGACGTGGGCTCGGGGTTCTCCACGAACTCCGCCTGCAGATGGGGGTGATCCATAAACGTGGAGAGCTTGTAGTCCAGCAGGTTGTTGTTCAGGGGCTTGCCGGTCTTTTCGTCGAACTTCAGCTCCTCAGAAAGGCCATAGCCGATGGCCATGGACATGCCGCCGTGGACCTGGGCCTCCGCCAGGGCGGGGTTGATGAGGGTGCCGCAGTCGTGGACATTGACCAGATTCAAAAGCTTCACCTTGCACAGGGGGATATCCACTTCCACCTCGGCAAAGGAGCAGCCGAAGGAATAGGCGTTGGACTTGATCTGAGCCGTGGTCTCGGCGGTGATATGCTGGCTGTCCGTCAGGGAGTACAGGCACTCCGTAGCAAGCTCGCCCAGGGTCTTGAGCACCCGGCCGTCGCTCTTGCGGACGATCTTGCCGTCCACCAGATCCAGGTTGCTCACCGGCATGCGGGTCTGGTCGTGGGCCACCTGCAAGATCCGCTCCCGCAGGGCCATAGCGGTCTGCATGATGGAGAAGCCACCGATGTAGGTCTGGCGGGAGGCGTAAGCGCCGGTGCCGAAGGGCGTCACGTCCGTATCCTGCGAGGATACCACATGCACGTCCTCCAAAGGCACGCCCACTGCGTCAGCCACCATCTGGCTGTACGCCGTGTCGCAGCCCTGGCCGATCTCCGTCTCGCCGGTCTGGAACTGGAGAGAGCCATCCTGATTGAGCACCATGCGGCAGGAAGAGGACTCCAGAGAGATGGGCCACACGGCGGTGTTGTACCAGAACACCGCAAGGCCTACGCCCCGGCGCACGGGACCGGTCTGGTCCTGGTACTCCTTGAATTTACGCAGATAGTCGATGGCCGCCATGCCCTTATCCAGGCACTGGTTGAACGTATCACTGTACAGCTCATTTTTGGAGAAAGCGTCCCGATAGCCGACGGGCATCAGATTCTTGCGGCGGAACTCCAGGGGCGTCATGCCAATGGCGGCGCAGATATCGTCGATGTGGCTTTCTCCGGCGAACATGGCCTGGGGGATGCCGTAACCGCGCATAGCGCCGGCAGCCGGACGGTTGGTGAACACGCTCCAGCAGTCGCATTCCAGATTGTCGCAGGGATAGAGCTGCGGGAACGCGCCCATGCCCTTGGCCACCACGCCGTGACCGTGGGAGGCGTAAGCGCCCTGGTTGGAGAACGCCTCGAACTTCCGGGCGGCCAGCGTGCCGTCCGGCCGGACCCAGGAGATGATGTGGGTGCGGATGGCGTGGCGGACCCGGTTGGAGACGAACGTCTCTTCCCGGCTGCACTCCAGCTTCACCAGCCGGCCGCCCACCTTGGTGCAGCACCAGGCGCAAAGGGGCTCATAAAGGGCATCCTGCTTGTTGCCGAAGCCGCCGCCGATGTAGGGCTTGATGAGCCGCACCTTGCCCCAGGGGATCCCCAGAGCCTGGCCCACGACACGCCGCACGATGTGAGGGATCTGGGTGGAGGAGACCACCACCACACGTCCGGCTTCCATATAGGCAAAGCAGCCGTGGTTTTCAATATGGCAGTGCTGGACGGTGGGGGTATCGTACCACCCCTCCACCCGAATGAGGCCCGGCTCCTGGATAGCAGACTGATAATCGCCTCTGCGGATATCCGTGTGGGCCAGGATGTTGCCGGGGAATTCCTCGTGGATCTGGGGGGCATCCGGCTCCATGGCCTTCTGCACGTCCAGCACGAAGGGCAGCTCCTCGTACTCCACCTTCAGTGCCCGGACGCCCTGGGCGGCGGCCACCTCGTTTTCAGCGATGACCACTGCCACCTCATCGCCGTAGTAGCGTACATGGCGGTTCAAAAGCAGCCGGTCCGCCACGTCCTGATGGGCGGGGTCCGTGGACCAGGGGTGGCCCGCCGTGGGGAACGGGATGTCGGGCACGTCAAAGCAGGTCAGGACCCGCACCACACCGGGCACAGCCTCGGCCTGGGCGGTATCGATGGACTTGACGTAGCCGTGGGCGATGGTGGCGTGACAGATCTTGATGATCAGTGCAGAGGAATCGCAAAGATCATCCATGTACTTGGCCCGGCCGGTCGCCTTATCATAGGCGTCCACCCGGACGGCGCTTTTTCCCACACTCTTACTCATGGGGTATGCCTCCTTTTGGCGAAATGGTCACAGCCGCGTTGACTGCGCGGTGCGAAAACGGATATACTAAAGACGGAAAGGGGGAATTCTGCCATGACACAGGAAAAAACGCTGGGGTGCGTGCTCCTGGCTGCCGGCAGTGCCCGGCGCTATGGAGAAAATAAGCTCCTGGCCGCCCTGGACGGGCGGAGTCTCATTCTGCGGGCCATGGAAGCGGTCCCGGCAGAACAAATGGAACGGGTGGTGGTAGTGACCGCCTACCCGGAGATCATGCGTCTTGCTGCGGAATTTCACTTTGCCGCCATTTTCAATGATGACCCGTCCCTGGGTGCCAGCCACACCATCGCCCTGGGATTGACCCAGCTGCGGGATCTGGACGGCGTGATGTTTCTGGTGTGCGACCAGCCGCTTCTGCGGCGGGAGAGCGTGGCGGCCCTGACTGAGCTGTGG
>DYBL01000034.1 GCA_019418625.1 Clostridiales bacterium
AAGCATTGTTTTAAGGCTTTCCTGCTCTGCGACAGTCAACTTACCGATAATATCTAATGCGTCTTTGATAGTAGGCATATCCAATTACCTCCTTCGGTGGTACTGTTTCTTACTATTATTATACGCTATTTCTCGTCAAAATCAACCATTTGTTGTGACAGAGCCTATCGTAAAAACGCAGCGTCTGCGGCGAGACATTCAGCAGCGCCGCCACCTCACCGATGGTATACCGGTCTTTCAAGCTCCATACCTCCTCGGGGACAAGTTTGCAGCATTTGGATCCATTATAGAAAATCCCCGGGGAAAAGTCTATACACGACTATAGAGTTTTCCCCGCCGCATTATGCGAAAAGCACAAAAAGCCCCCGGAAATATCCGTGGTTTTATCCATATTTCGGCAATTGACCCTGCGGACCGCTTTAATGTTACAGTGATCTCACAAAGGCACCGGCCCGCCGTTTCCGAGGCCGCCGGCACTCACTATTGAGGGAGGAAAGTGTATGCAGCAGATCATCAGCAACATCGGTTCATTCTTATGGGGACCTCCCATGATCATAGCCATCATGGGATGCGGTATCTTATTGACCGTCCGTTCCAAATTTTTCGTATTCCGCTATTTCGGTCTGATTTTCAGAAAGACCCTGGGTTCCATGAAGTCCTCCGGTCAGAAGCGCGCCGGCAAGGTCTCCCCCTTTGAAGCCATCTGCGTGGCCGTGGGCGGCGCCGTGGGCGTGGGTTCCCTGGGCGGTGTGGCAGCCGCCATCGCCGTCGGCGGACCGGGCGCCCTGTTCTGGATCCTGGCCTGGGCGGCTTTCGGCATGACCGTCAAGGTGGCGGAGGTATCTCTGGCCTGCCACTACCGCTGCACGGACTCTCACGGAAACTTCTACGGCGGCCCCTCCTACTACATTGAGCGGGGCCTGGGCGAGCAGAAGGGCTTCAAAGGTGCCAAGGTCCTGGCCTGGTGCTTCGGTATCGCCTTCTTGCTGGCGGCTTTCTCCGGCAACCAGGTCTTTACCATCGCCGAGGCCCTGAACGCCACCTTCCACATTCCCATGATCCCCTTTGCCTGCGTCTATTCCCTGTTCGTGTTCTACATCACCTGGAAGGGCGTGCCCCGCATTGCCAGCTTCGCCAGCAAGCTGGTGCCCTTTATGTGCCTTTTGTACTTCGTGGGCGGCATCGTGCTCATCGCCGTCAACTTCCGGGCGCTGCCGGGCGTGATCCAGGCCGTGTTCCACGACGCTTTCACCGGCTCCGCCGCTGCGGGCGGCTTTGTGGGCGCCGGTGTCATGACCGTCATCCGCACGGGCATCGCCCGCTCCATCAACTCCAACGAGGCCGGCCAGGGCTCCTCTCCCATGATCCACGCAGCAGCCGACACCCCGCACCCGGTGGAGCAGGGTCTCTGGGGCGCCATCGAGGTGTTCGTGAGCACCGTGCTGGTGAGCACCATCACTGCTCTGGCCATCCTCAGCACCGGCACCTGGTCCAGCGGCCTCACCTCCGTCACGCTGACCATCACCGCCTTCCAGAGCGTATTCGGTCAGGCAGGCCTCTACTTCATCGGCATCATCGCTTTCCTGTTCGGCATCACTACCACCACCGGCTGGTTCACTTATTACTGCTCTCTCATTGCCCACGGCTTCCGGCACAACGAGAAGCTCCGCGACCGGCTGATCCTGATCTTCAAGATCATCTTCCCCTGGCCCAATATCATCGTGGTGGCGCTGATCGTCCTGTCCGGCAAGGGTCCCAACCTGTACTGGGCCATGATCGACGTGGTGACCGTGCTGCCCACCTTCTTCAACGTGATCGCCCTCATCGGCCTGTCCGGCGTGTTCATCCGGCTGCTCAACGACTACAAAGCACGGTATCTGGGCGTCGGTACCGTGGACCCGAATTTCCACATCTTCTATGAGGACGAAGCCCGTGACAGATCCAAAGACTGACCGCTGATAAAGAAAGGAACATCACTATGGAGTTTTCACATATCACCGAAGCCCTGTACAGCGGAGAAAAGGTGCGCGGCATGGACATGGCCCCGGAAACCATCCCCTGCTTCATGACCACGGCATTCACCATGCGGGGATTCAAGGAGGTCCAGGAGACCTACGCCACCAAGGGCTACACCTATGTACGCACCCGCAACCCCAACCGCACCGCCCTGGGAGAGGTCATCTCCTGCCTGGAGGGCGGCGAGGCAACGCTGATCTTCTCCTCCGGCATGGGCGCCATCACCAGCACCCTCATGACCCTGCTGGGCCGGGGCGACCACGTGATCTGCAACGCCAACATCTACGGCGAGACCTTCTCCGTCATGACCCAGATCCTGAGCAAATGCGGCGTGGAAGTGACGTTCGTGGACTACAAGAATACGGATGACATCCGCAAGGCTGTGCGCCCCGAGACGAAGCTCATCTACTCCGAGGTCCTCTCCAACCCCACGCTGACACTGGTGGACCTGCGGACGGTGGCGGACATCGCCCACGAAAACGGCGCGCTGCTGATGGTGGACAATACCTTCACCACCCCCATCGCCATCCGCCCCATGGACTTCGGCGCGGACATCGTCATCAACAGCCTCACCAAGTTCCTCAACGGCCACAGCGATGCCATCGGCGGCTCCATCACCGCCTCCGCGGAGCTGTGCGGCAAGATCCAGCCGGTGGCCATGCTGCTGGGCACCCCCGGCGACCCGTTCAGCTCCTGGCTCATCCACCGGGGCATCCACACCGCCTCTCTCCGTCTGCCCCAGGCCATGCACACCGCGGAAAAGCTGGCGGCAGCCCTGGCCAAGAATCCCCATGTAAGCCATGTGAACCACCCCAGCCTGCCGGACTATCCCCAAAAAGCGCTGGCAGACAGCATGTTCGGCAAAAAGGGCTACTGCGCCATGCTGAGCTTCATCGTGCCGGAGGATCTGGAGAAGATCGACCAGTTCATGCTGGCTCTGCGCTTCCCCCGCTACGCCCCCACCCTGGGCGGCCTGCACACCACGCTCAGCCATCCCGTCACCTCTTCCCACATGGGCGTGCCCGACGAGACCCGCCGGAAAATGGGCATCACCCCCGGCATGATCCGGGTCTCCGTGGGCATCGAAGATGCCGACGATCTGGTGGCGGACTTTGAAAATGCCCTGAAGGTCTTTGACTGACACCACCTCCACACTCTCCCCTGTTTGAAATTCTTCGGCCCATTTCTTTCTCCCGGTTATGGTGCACCGCAGGGATCTGCCGCCATCCGTTTGGTTTGGCTCCATATGCCATCGCGCCCAGTGCTCCATCGGTCCGTCAGAATTTATATCAGCATCTCTCATCAAAGTTTGCAGCATTTCTCCCATCAAAAGATCCACATATCCGCAAATACAAGAAGAAAGAGCGGGCGCTGCCCGCTCTTTCTTCTTGTATTGCTCATTTCAGGAAGTCACCCTTGGAATTACCATGTGTCCGGAGCATCCCTGATCGATGGTACCGCTTTGAAGGGAGAGCACGCCTGTGCTGCGGACAAAAAAGCAAAAAGCCTGAAACCTTACGGTTTCAGGCTTTTGGTGGACGATACAGGACTCGAACCTGTGACCCCCTGCACGTCAAGCAGGTGCTCTAGCCAGCTGAGCTAATCGTCCGAAGCGGAACGTGTATATGATACACAAGTCTGCGGCTTTTGTCAACACCTTTCTTGCACTTTTTTATTTTTTTTGCTATACTGCTTTTAAATCCAACCAAGGAGGCACACCATGAGACAAGTCGCTCTGGTCACCGGCGCCTCCCGGGGCATCGGCAGCGCCATCGCCGCCCAGCTGGCCCGGGAGGGATACAGCGTCTGCATCAACTACCACCAAAACCGTCAGGCAGCCCAGGCGCTGGCGGACCGCCTGCAAAGCCAGGGATATTCCGCCATGACCGCGGCGGCAGACGTGGCCGTCCGCGCGGAGGTGGAAGCCATGGTGCGCTCTGTGGAACAGACCCTGGGACCGGTCACCCTGCTGGTCAACAACGCAGGCATCTCCTCCCAGGAGCAGTTCCAGGACCTGAGCGACGCGGCGTGGGAGCGGTACTTTGCCGTCAACGTCACCGGCGCCCGAAACGCCATTTTGGCGGTGCTGCCCCATATGCTCTCTGAAAAGTCCGGGTGCATCGTCAATCTCTCCTCCATCTGGGGGCTGCGGGGCGCCTCCTGCGAGGTGGCCTATGCCTGCACCAAGGCCGCGCTCATCGGCCTGACCCGGTCCCTGGCGGCGGAGCTGGCCCCCTCTGGCATCCGGGTCAACGCCGTGGCCCCCGGCTGCATCGAAACAGACATGCTGCGCACCCTGGGAGAGGAGACCTGCCGCACCCTGGCGGAGGAGACCCCCCTGGGCCGTCTGGGGACCGTGGAGGATGTGGCCCAGGCCGTGGCCTTCCTGGCCTCGCCCAAGGCCTCCTTCATCACCGGGCAGATCCTCACTGCCGACGGCGGCTTCACCCTCTGAGATGGCTCTCTAAAATGCGCAAGACCGCACTGCCAAATGGCAGCGCGGTCTTTTTTTATTCCTTTCCCGGCAGGGGCGGCGCATGAAAGATCACCCGGCCAAAGCAGGCCAGGGTCCGGCCGCTGCCCGCGGTCATCACCACGTCCGCGTCCGCCCGGGCCCGGTTGAGGGAAAAGAGATACACCGTGCCCAGGGGGTCTTTATAATACTGCTTGCACAAAATGTCCCCGTCCACGCAGAAGATACCCACGTCCCCCTCCCGCAGGGGATCCCGGTTCACATATACCAGCTCCCCGTCGGCAATATACGGGGCCATGGAGTCTCCCTGGATACGGACGGCGAACTCCGCCGCCTGGGGCACCTCCCGCTCCACCGGGATGTAGTCGAAATCCTCCCCGAATACCGGAGCCGCATAGCCCGCGGCCGCCGGACAGCGATACAGGGGGATCAGCCGGCGCTCCTGTTCCGGCCGGCTCCGCTCCACCTCATCCTGATAATCGCACAGAGCCCCCACCACAGAGCGTACCGCCTCCCGACCCCGGGGAGACAGTCCCCGGTACTGTGCCAGCAGCGCCCGCTCCCCCTGGGTCAGTACCCGGCCACCATCCCGGAAGCTGTCCTGAAACAGGGAATTGGGGTCCGTCCTCAGGCAGTCAAACATCCGCAGCAGCACTTCGGCCTTGGGAAAGCTGATATCGCTTTCATAGTTGCTGATGGAGGAAGCGGTAACGCCCAGCTGCTGGGCCAGGTCGCTGCGGGAAATGCCCAGTTCCTCCCTGCGGGCTCGGACACGCATTCCAAAGGTCATGACGAGCACCCTTTCTCAATCTCAATCTTGTTGTTATCCTATCTGACTTTTTGTATCTTGTCAATATTTTTTACAAGAATCTTGTTTTTAGAGTTGACATGATAGAACACATGTGCTATTTTATATCTGCAAACAAGATTCTTGTTGTTTTCGCGTCTGTTTTACAAGAGTATGCCGTAGGGGAACAAAGCCACGCGCGCAAACAAAAAAATCAGAGCAAGCGCACAGCGCTTGCTCTGACGTGGTGGGGGAAGGTGGATTCGAACCACCGAAGCCGAAGGCAACAGATTTACAGTCTGCCCCATTTGACCGCTCTGGAATTCCCCCATATGAAATTTGGAGCTGGTGGACGGATTCGAACCCCCGACCTGCTGATTACAAATCAGCTGCTCTACCAGCTGAGCTACACCAGCAGTTCCAACAGCAGGGTTTATCTTACCAGAAGAGTCCCGTTTTGTCAACAGGATTTTTCAGATTTTTTGTGTGTTTTTTAAGGAGGGAGTCATGTTGTCAAAAAATCCCCGCCGCCGCTGGCGGCACCCGCTCTACTGCACGCTGTGCGGGCGGGAAATCCCCGCAGGATGGGAATACTGGTACTGTAACGGAAGCTGTGTCTGCCCGGACTGTCTTTTGGACTTTGCCCGCTCGGAGCTGGCCCCCTTCCGCCGCACCCATGGCCAGGAGGTCTTTTTATGACCCTGCTGGAACTGTCTGCGGAGTATGCCCGCAGCGAGGCTCTGCTGCGGACACGGATCTCCCGGCTGCGTGCCATGGCCAAAGCAGAACCGGACCGGGAGGCCGCCCGCCGCCTGCAAAGCCGCATCGCCGCCCTGGACCCGCTGCTGCGGGAAATGCGCGTCCTGGCGGAGCTGACGGCCCACTACTACGAAAGGAGCTATCACAAGCATGAACACTATACACTCTAAAAAGCGGAGCAGGCTGCTTCTGGCGGATCTGGCCACATGGGAAAGGGAAAACGGAGAGGACAACGCTCTGCGGCTGGAGCGGCTGCGGCGCAACCTGCGCCAGGCCCGTCTCCAGGAGCTTACCGGGCGCCAGCAGCAGGTGCTGACGCTGTTTTTCGACGAGCAGATGAACATGACCGAGATCGCCGCCGCGCTGGGCATCCACCGCTCCACCGTCTCCCGCACGCTGCACCGGGCCATGGACCGGCTGCAGCGCGCTTTGCGCTATGCCCTGTAAGGGTGATTTTTCCTCTTGTGGTTTTTCCTGCAAGACCGTATAATCTATACAGAAGCAACCCAATATGCCGTTGGAGGATTCGTCATGATTTACAATACGCTGCACAACCGTGGACTGCGGCTGGTGGCCGCGGTGGCCGGCGAGCTGATCGCCGCCCTGGCGCTGAATCTGTTCATTGTTCCTTTGAACCTGTACACCGGCGGCCTGATGGGCGTCTGCCAGCTCATGCGCACCCTGGCCCAGACGTATCTGGGCATCAGCTTCGGCGCCTACGATGTGGCCGGTATCCTGTACTTCATTCTCAATGTCCCCATTCTGCTGCTGGCCTACAAGACCCTGGGGCGGCCCTTCGTGGTCAAGACGCTGATCTGCACCGCCTCGTATTCCTTTTTTTACAGCATCATCCCCATTCCTGCCACCCCCATCGTGGACGACTATCTGACCGCGTGCCTCCTGGGCGGCATCCTCGCCGGCGTGGGCAGCGGCATCGTGCTCACCTGCGGCGGCAGCGGCGGCGGGCTGGACATCGTGGGTCTGTGCCTGAGCAAGCGGGGCAGCCATGTGACCGTGGGAAAATTCTCCCTGGCCTTCAACGCGTTTTTGTACTCCGCCTGCCTGATCCTCTTTATCCCCCAGGTGGCCATTTACTCCGTCATCTATAACTTCTTCTCCGCCATGGTGCTGGACCGCACCCACCAGCAAAACGTCAGCGTCCAGGCGCTCATCTTCACCAAGGGCGATGAAAACGCCATGGCCCGCTTCATCATCGAGCAGCTGGGCCGCAGCGTCACCTACTGGAACGGCACCGGCGCCTATACCGGCGAGGGCGTTCACGTTTTGTGCGTGTGCCTTTCCAAGTTCGAGATTGAAGAGCTCATTCACACCGTGCACACCATGGACCCCCACGCCTTTGTCACCACCCAGGAGGGCACCCGGATCTATGGAAATTTCCAGCGCAGGCTGGGTTGAAAGGAAGGCGTCTTTATGGAACCCATTGCCGTTTTGGCCGGCACTCCCGTAGACACCCAGATGGGCGTGGATGTGCTTTCTGCCGCCGGGCTCTCCGGCGCGCCGTTCCCCATCTCCCCCGATCCCCGGGAGCAGACCGCGTTTCAGATCTCCTCCCCGGCGGAAAAGCACCGCACCGCCCTGGCTATTTTGAACAGGGCCCAGGCCCAAGGATGCCGGAAGGCCTTTGTCTACTGCAACTCTCTTTCGGCCTCTGTGGACTTTGATGCCCCGGCCCGGGAGACGGGGATGCGGATCGTGACGCCCCTGCAGGTCTACCGGACCCTGGCGCCTCAATACCGCTCCCTGGCCTTCATTGCCGCCAACGCCCAGGGGCTGGCGGGCATCGAGCGGGTCCTGCTGGATGCCAATCCGGGCCTGGACACCCTCAGCACTGCCGCGCTGCCGGTGGTCCTGGCCATCGAGGCGGGGCTGCCGCCGGAGGAGCTGGTGCAGCGCCATCGCCTGGCGGAACTGGCAGATTGGTTCGCCGATTGCGGCATGGAGGCGCTGCTGCTGGGCTGCACCCACTTCCCCTACTTCAAAGAGGCGCTGGCCCGGCGGACAAGCCTTCCCCTCATTGACCCGGCAGCCAAGATGCTGGAGCTTTTGTGCGCGCCGTAAGGGCGAACGCGCCCCTGGTCTTCCGTTCCCTTCCGCCTATGCCGGAAGGGAACTTTTTTCTCCCTCCCGGTGGGGAAATCTTGCAAATTGGCACATTCTATGGTAAATTGGATTGGTTATCGTAAAATCACGGGCGGCGGTACGCCCCCGGCCCGTATGGAGGTCATACACTATGGCAACCTTGCAAGAAGAAATCTCCCGGCGGCGGACGTTCGCCATCATCTCCCACCCGGACGCCGGCAAGACCACACTGACGGAAAAGTTCCTGCTCTACGGCGGAGCCATCGCCCAGGCCGGCGAGGTCAAGGGCAAGCGGGCCCGGGCCGCCACGTCGGACTGGATGGAGATCGAAAAGCAGCGCGGCATCTCCGTCACCTCCTCCGTCATGCAGTTCCAGCACAGCGGCTTTTGCATCAACATCCTGGACACCCCCGGCCACCAGGACTTCTCCGAGGACACCTACCGCACCCTTATGGCGGCGGACAGCGCCGTCATGGTCATCGACGGCGCCAAGGGCGTGGAGCCCCAGACCCGCAAGCTCTTCAAGGTCTGCGCCCTGCGGCACATCCCCATTTTCACCTTCATCAACAAGATGGACCGGGAGAGCCGGGATCCGCTGGAGCTTTGCGAGGAAGTGGAGCGGGAGCTGGGCATCGACACCTACGCCATGAACTGGCCCATCGGCTCCGGCAAGGAGTTTCAGGGGGTCTACGACCGCCAGCAAAAACACATCCTCTTCTTCTCCGCCGAGGGCCGGGGCAAAAAGGCCGCGGTCATGGAGGTGGATCTGGAGGACGAGATCGTAGACCACACCATCGGTGAGACCCGGGCCGCCGCGCTGCGGGAAGAGGTGGAGCTGCTGGGCGCCGGCCGGGAGTTCGATCTGAAAGCTGTCCGGAACGGCACCCTCTCTCCCGTGTTCTTCGGCTCCGCCCTCACCAACTTCGGCGTGGAGCCCTTCCTGGAGGCCTTTTTGCGCATGACCACGCCGCCCCTGCCCCGTGTGGCGGACACCGGCGAGGTGGATGTGTTCTCCGAGGACTTCTCCGCCTTCGTCTTCAAGATCCAGGCCAACATGAACAAGGCCCACCGGGACCGTCTGGCCTTCATGCGCATCTGCTCCGGCAAGTTCAAGCGGGACACGGAATATTACCACGTCCAGTCCGGCAAGAAGATGCGCCTGAGCCAGCCCCAGCAGATGATGGCCGCGGAGCGGGAGATCGTGGAGGAGGCCTACGCCGGCGACATCATCGGCGTGTTCGATCCGGGCCTTTTCTCCATCGGCGACACCATCACCGTGCCGGGCAAGAAGTTCCGCTTCTCCGGCATCCCCACCTTTGAGCCGGAGCACTTCATGCGCGTCTCCCCCAAGGACACCATGAAGCGCAAGCAGTTCATCAAGGGCACGGAACAGATCGCCCAGGAGGGTGCCATCCAGATCTTCAAGATCCCCGGCGCCGGTCTGGAGGAGGTCATCGTGGGCGTGGTGGGCACGCTGCAGTTCGACGTGTTCCAGTACCGCATGCGCAACGAGTACGGCGTGGAGCTCTATATGAACGGCCTGCCCTACGACCATCTGCGGCTCATTACGGAGTGCCCCTGCAAGCCGGAGGATCTGGTGCTGTGCACCGGTTCCGCCATTCTGGAGGACTTCCGGGGCCGGCTGCTGGTGGCCTTCGGCGGCGAGTGGTCCGTGGGCTTCCTCACCAAGCACAACCCCGGATTGGAGCTGGCAGACTCCCTGTCCGTGTAAAAACGAAAAAACAGGAGCCATGGAAATCCATGGCTCCTGTTTTTTGTCTGCGCCTGCGGCGGGCTCTCAATCTCTCCCGTCTGCACGACCCCAGCCACGACCCAGCGCAGCGGTCGTGACTGGGAAAGGAGGCACAGCGACGTGAGTGCGATCCGGCACATTTTCGTGCCGGATCAAACGATGCAGAGCTTGTGCCGACGCGGAGCGGGCAACGGGGCTCGAACTCGTCACCGGCATCCCGAAAATGGCCTCCGGCCATTTTCAGGAACCCTGCCGCACCTCTGATTAAAATGCGCCTGCGGCGCCGGTGGAGGCAGCTCGTTCGCCTCTAACGAAAAAAGAAAGAGGACATCCAAACTGGATGTCCTCTCTTACCTGGAGCGGGCAACGAGGCTCGAACTCGCTACCTCCACCTTGGCAAGGTGGCGCTCTACCAGATGAGCTATGCCCGCGGAACAGGTGTTATTCTAACAGAGCACGCGCACTTTGTCAAGCGGTTTCTCCAAAATTTTCTTCATTATTTTTTTCTTCCTCAGAGCCCCACACAAATTCGATGAGACCCACCGGACCGGAGGCCGGGTAGCAGGTCACCGTCCACGCCGGCGACTCCGTCAGGCCGTGCTTTTCCCGGATCTGGGACACCATGGCCTCCAGCCGGGCCGGGTCCTCGTCCTCCCGCCAGTAGCCGATCCGCACCGCCAGCTCACTTTTTCCACTCTCCAGGGCAGCGTCCAGCAGGCTGGGCAGGGCTTCGATGCTGGTGGCGTTGACCACCGCCTGGACCTGCTGCTCCGTGCGCCGGTAGCTGATCTGCACGGAGATCTCGTAGTAGCCCCGCTGGGAATGGCTGCTGGAGGTGATGTACTCCACCGCATAGGCGCCCATGGGCGTCTCCTGCTGGATCTCCGTGGTGGCCTGCTCCAGCGTTTCCGCCACGGTCATATCGTCGGAAAAGTTGTAGAGGCGGATGGTGGCGCTTTCCGTATGACGGCCGATGAGCAGCAGCACATCGTTGACCACGTCCTGATAGCTCTCCGCCCGCAGCGTGCCGGCAGCCTCGCTCTCCCAGAACGTGGAGCTGTGGGGCTCCACCGTGCTGTACTCCCGCTCCAGCAGGGAGGCGCACCCCGTCAACAGGCACAGCGCCGCCAGCGCCGCCAGGACGCCTGCATTCCGTTTCAAGGGCACACCTCCTTTTCCTGCTTACATGCCCAGATCCTCGCCGATGAGGATCACTTCCGTCTCCATACCCATCATGGGCCCCCACAGCTCCACCAGACCACGGCAGATACGGTCGGGGCTCTTGCAGTCGTAGCACTTGTCGCCCTTGACCGCGCAGGGAGTCTTTTTGCCCAGGCGCTGGGCGTTCCGGGGGGCGGCGATGTTCCGCGCCCGCCACAGTGCCTCGTCCCGGGTGGGCGCCAGTTTGTTGGCGCCGATGACAAAATAGACCTTCTTGTGGCCATAGAGGGTGGAGGCCACCCGGTTGCCGGCGCCGTCGATGTTGAGGATCTCTCCCGTCTCCGCCAGGCCGTTGGCAGAGGTCAGGTACACGTCGGCCTCCGCCGCCTTTGCCCGCTGCTCCGGGCCGCCCTGCCAGTGCCAGTACACCCGGTTATGCTCCGCCAGCCGGTCGTAGAGCCCCAGCTGCTGGACGGTCACGGAGCCGCCGATGCCAACGCTGACGCTGTCGATGGCGCTGTTGAGGTAATCCGCCGCCGCCCCGCCGGTTTCAAATACACGCACCGTGTAGCCCCGCTGCCGCAGAGCCTGCTCCACCTTCGTAAAATCCGCCATCTCAGATCTCCTCCTTTTGATAATCTCCAAATCCCTCGCCCAGCACGTCGTGGGCGTCGCACACGATCAAAAAGGCCTGGGGGTCCAGCTGGTGCACCGTGCGCTTGATCTGCACGATGTCCCGCTGCTTGAATGCCACCATCAATACCTGCTTGTCCCGGCCCGTATAGGCACCCTGTCCGCGCAGGATGGTCACGCCCCGGTCCTGCTCTTTTAAAAGCACCTGGATCAGGGCTTCCCATTGGTCGGAGATGATGTAGGCCACCTTGGACGTATCCAGTCCGTAGAGCACCGTATCCATGACCCGGGTAGCCACAAACAAGCCCACCACGCCGTAGAGCGCCGCCTCTACCCGGCCGAAGGCCAGAGCCGCCAGTGCCAGCACCACGCCGTCAGGCACCAGGATGAGCTTGCCCAGCGGCAGCCAGGGCCAGCGCAGCTTCAAAAGCCGGGCCACGATATCCGTGCCGCCGGTGGTGGCACCCTGGGAAAACACCATGCCAAGGCTCAGTCCCATCAGTGCGCCGCCGCACAGCGTGGCCAGCATGGGGTCCATGGGCCCGAAGGGGTACGCCACCGCGATCAGGTCGATGGCCACGGAGCTGACCGCCATGGAAAAAAGGGACGAGGCCAGCAGGTGAAAGCCGATGTACCGCCAGCCTGCAATAAACAGCGGCACGTTCAAAACGATGGTCAAAACGCCCACGGGGATACCGGGAAGCAGCGCATTGATGACCTGGGCCAGGCCCGTGATGCCGCCCATGGCCACCTGGTTGGGATCGAAGAACCAGTCGAAGGCCAGGCCGAAGAGTACCGATCCCAGGGCGATGATGCCGTAGCTTTTCAATTTCTCTTTCATGTTCCCTCACTCCAAAAGATCCAGCTGCCGCTCCTCGGTATCCTCCTGGCGCAGCAGGGCGCCGGCGGCGGGCAGGGCCCGCACCCGATAGCGGCTGACGTTGGAGATGCTGGTCTGGGCCAGCTCCTCCACGCTTTCCAGATGGTACTTGGGCTTGAGGGTCATCACCGCCACGCCCTGGGTGGTACGGGTGGTCTTGGGCGCCAGCAGCGCCGTGTGGAACACCAGGCAGCGCCGCTCCGAGGAGTACACCGCCACCTCGCAGTCCTCCGCCAGGGGCAGGATGCACCGCAGGGGGGACTTGTCGGAATAGGCGCCGGTGAGCTTGCGGCGGTTGGAGGTGGTCTGGTAGGCCTTCATCTCCACCCGGGCGGCCTTGCCGTTTTCAAAGAAGAACACCAGGGCGCCGCTGTAATCTCCCGGCAGCACCGCGTACACCACGCTCTCCTCGGCGTCCATGGAGAGCTTGGCGGGCAGGTAGTCGCCCAGGACGCTGGCCTTGGCATCGTCGAACTCGCTCAGGCGGGTCTTGTACACCTGGCACTTGTCCGTAAAGAACATGATCTCGGCGGTGTTGGTGGTCTCGAAGCTCTGGGCGGGGCCGTCCCCGTCCTTGTACTTCTGCTCGCTGTTCATGCGCAGCGAGGCGGGAGTGATCTTCTTGAAGTACCCCTCCCGGGAGAGGAACACGGTGACGGGATAGTCCGCCACCTCGGACTCCTCGGTGTAATGCTCCACCTCGTGGCTCAGCAGGATGGACGTGCGGCGGGGCTCGCCGTACTTCTTGGCCGCCGCCGTCAGCTCCTCCACGATGATCTTCTTCACCCGGCGGGGGCTGCTCAGGATATCCTCCAGGTCGTCGATCTCGTTTTGCAGGGCCTCCGTCTCGTTGACCCGCTTGAGGATATACTCCTTGTTGATGTTGCGCAGCTTGATCTCCGCCACGAACTCCGCCTGCACCTGGTCGATGCCGAAGCCGATCATCAGGTTGGGGACGACTTCCGCCTCCTCCTCCGTCTGGCGGATGATGGCGATGGCCTTGTCGATATCCAGCAGGATACGCTTGAGGCCCTTCAGGAGATGGAGCTTTTCCTTGCGCTTATTCAGCACGAAGTACGTCCGCCGCCGGACGGACTCCGTACGCCAGGCGGTCCACTCCTCCAGGATCTGCCGCACGCCCAGCACCCGGGGGCTGCCGGCGATGAGCACATTGAAGTTGCAGGCAAAGGCGTCCTCCAGGGGGGTGAGCTTGTAGAGCTTGGTCATGAGCTTGTCCGGGTCCACGCCCCGCTTGAGGTCAATGGCCAGCTTCAGACCTGTCAGGTCCGTCTCGTCCCGCATGTCGGCGATCTCCTTGGCACGGCCCGCCTTGATGAGCTCGGCCACCTTGTCCAAAATGGCCTCCACGGTGGTGGAGTAGGGGATCTCATAGATCTCGATGAGGTTTTCCTCTTTCACATACCGGTAGCGGGCCCGCACCCGGACGCTGCCCCGTCCCGTATCGTAGATATCCCGCAGGGCGTCCGGGTCGCAGATCAGCTGGCCGCCGGTGGGGAAGTCCGGCGCCAGCAGCGTCTCCGTCAAATCACAGTCGGGATTTTTCAGATAGGCGATGGTGGTCTCGCAGACCTCCCTGAGGTTGAAGCCGCAGAACTGGGACGCCATACCCACGGCGATGCCGCTGTTGGCGGAGACCAGGATGTTGGGGAACGTGGTGGGCAGCAGGGCGGGCTCTTTCATGGTGTTGTCGTAGTTGTCCACGAAGTCCACCGTGTCGGAGTCGATGTCCCGGAACAGCTCGGCGCAGATGGGCGTGAGCTTGGCCTCCGTATACCGGGGCGCGGCACAGGACATGTCCCGGGAATAGCTCTTGCCGAAGTTGCCCTTGGAGTCCACAAAAGGCGTCAGCAGCGCGCCGTAGCCCCGGGAGAGGCGTACCATGGTGTCGTAGATGGCGGCGTCGCCGTGGGGGTTGAGGCGCATGGTCTGGCCCACGATGTTGGCCGACTTGGTGCGCGCGCCCGTTAAAAGCCCCATTTTGTACATGGTGTACAGGAGCTTTCGGTGGGAGGGCTTGAAGCCGTCGATCTCCGGGATGGCCCGGGAGACGATGACGCTCATGGCATAGGGCATGTAGTTGAGCTCCAGGGTGTCGGTGATGGGCTGTTCCACCACCGCCGCCTTCAATCCCAGAACATTGGGGTTTGTCGCTTTGTGCCGGTTCTCCTCCGGCTGCTTCTTCTTTTGCATAGTTTCTTGATCCTTACTTCCAAATGATATTTCCGCGGCGCGGCAGTGCCGCGCCGCGACCGGCTTTATGTAATGTCCAGCTCAGGTACCGGCACGATGTCGGTCCCCGGCGTGATTTCCTCCGGAACATAGCCCTCATAGGGGTTGATGACCGTCTCCCCTGCCGGCGGGGCGGCAGCGGGTGCCTCGTCCGTGGCGGCCGTCACTGCCGAGTAGGTGAGGGACAGGTCAAACTGGTTTTTCAGCCGCAGCAGCAGCTCCATGTTCACCCGGGTGGGGGAGACGGTGCCCTGGGCATCCACCAGGAACACGGTACCGAAGCCCGTCTGGTCCCGGTTCTGCATCAGCACCCGGAACGCGGCGCTGCGCTCGGCCACCTTCAGCTCCAGCTCCAGCTTTTCAAACTCGCTGGCCCAGTCCACATACTCCTCACCGTAGATCGCCGCCAGATCCGCCTCGTACTCCTCCTGGCCGTAGTGGAGCACCTGATAGCCGGCGCTCTTTTCAAAGCATGCGTCGCCGATGTAGCCGGCCAGGCTGTCCGCCGCCGTATCCAGTTCCCGGCACAAAAGGGCCGGGTCGCCCCAGGCGTAGGGGCCGGTATAGCTGGAAAGGACGCTGTTATAGAGCACGGCGCCCACGGAGGGATCGCCCTCCAGCGCCGTCACCGGCTGGGCGGGCATGGCGATCCAGGTGCCGTCGGCATACATGCCGTAGCTCAAAAGCTCCACGGCCGGCAGCTTCCAGTACAGCATGCCGCCCTCGCCGTCATAGATCATCTCCACCCCCGTGTTCTCCAGAGACTTCCAGACCTGCACGGTGGTCTCGTCGGCATATGCGCTTTGAAGCAGCGCCTCCCAGCCCTCCAGGCGGAACTTGGCGGTCAAGTGCACGGTGGCGCCGCTTTGCAGCACCGTCATATCCGCGCCCAGGCGGTAGGTCTTGTCGCCGTTGATGGAGTCCAGCGCCGTCAGCGACCCGTCCAGCTTCACCGCCGTGCGGTAATTTTGATCCTGGTCCAGGGCCATGGCGGAGATGAGCCCATTGAGCACGGTAAAACGGCTGTCCATCTTTTCGATGAGCTTGTCCCGCCGCAGCAGCACCGCCGCGCCGAAGCGGCTGTCCCACAGCACGTCACAGCCCAGGGTCTGGGCCAGGAAGCGGACAGGCACATAGGCGGCGCCGCCGCTTTCATAGCAGGCCGCTCCCATGTCCGCCGTACGGCTGCCGGCGGCGTCGGAGATCTCCGCCTGGGCGCTGCCGGGCTGCAGGCGCACCGTCACGCCCGCCGCCTCCACCGCCAGCACACTGCCCTCACGGCGCACGGTGCCGCCGAAAGCCTCCGCCAGCTCCTTGGCAGGCGCCATGGTGACGCCGCTGGTCACCTGGGGCTTTTGGACCGGAAATGCAATGTAGGCCCCGTCCAGAATGATGCCAGTCTCGCCGGCCATGCCGCCCATCTCCGCGCGCAGGCGGTCCGTCTCCTGGGCGTCCCACCAGGCGGTCCACTGCCCGGAGAGCCACTCATCCAGCATCACGCCGGCAAAGTCCTCCTCCGTCTCCAGCAGCCAGTCCTCCATGAACTGCTCCTTGGAGTCGTAGTACTCCGCCATGGGGCACTGGCCGGAGGACCAATAGGCATCCGGGTCAAAGGCGGCGATCTCATCGGACATGGAGGCAAGCCAATCGTCATAGGCCGCCTGCTCCGCCTCCGCCGCGTCATAGGCGGCCTGGTCGCCGCCGAAGATCAATTCCACACACTCGGCCTCTGAGGTGCAGCCGTAGGACTGCCACAGGGGGACCGACTCCGCCGCCAGGGCGGGAACACACAGGCTCAGGGTCAATGCCACGGTCACTAACCAGGAAAACACGCGCTTCATGCCGCTTCACTCCTTTTCAATTCCCCGGCCGGGCGGCCGGCTGCGTCGGGTGTGATGGGTCTATGGTCCTCCGGGATGCTCATGCCGCCGAAGCGGTCTGCACAGACTCCAGCAATGCCTGGGCGCTGATGCCGTCCACGCCCTTGATGGGCGCGGAGAACAGGGCGTCGTCAAACACCGCCGGGTTCTTTTCCATGAGGTTTTTCAGATACGGTCCGCGGGTCACGGTCCAGGGGTCCTTGCTCCCCACGTTCTCCCGGGCCCACCAGTTGTAGCCGTCCAGGTAGTTTTCGCAGGCCTCCTCCCAGCTGGAGAAGTTCTCGCGGAGGGCCGCAGCGGCGGGCTCCAGCAGCGCCAGAGCCTCCGGGTAGGTAAGATAGCCTGCCGCATAGCCCCACTGGACCAGGTTGCTCATGCGGAACAAATCCCAGCAGAGGATGCCCCTCTCGCCCCACTTTTCTCCCAGGGCCTTGGTGTAGGGGAACATGTAGGCGTCCACACCTGTGGACTCGGAGAGCAGCGCACGGTACTCCGCGTCCGTCATGGAGGCGATCATCTCCACATCGTGGAGGAAGTTTGCATTGTGTCCCGCCGCCGTCATGGAGCAGACGGTCTCGATGAGGCCGGCCCGGTCACGGATGCTCCAGCTGTCCTCCAGGATGTATCGGGCCCACTCATAGGTATAAAGATCGCCAGCGGCAGAGGGCTTTCCGATAGCATCCATCCCATAGGACAGGCCCCGGCCCTTGCCGCCGAAAATGAGCTGCCCGCCGTTGTTGACGGCGCCCAGATACGCGCCCATGGGCATGGCCCACTGCTCCAGATTCGTATCCCCCGCCAGGGCCTTGTTCTCCGTCACGGCGGCCGTGCGGGTCTCGGAGACCCACTGGATGCTCTGGCCAAACAGCTCCGAGACATATCGGGCGGGGATCATGGTCCAGCCGTTTACTACCTTGGCAAGGTTCTCCGTGTCGATCCGGTTGCCGTCCAGCGTCACCTTGGCCCGGCTGGCGGCCAGGGCTGCTTCGGCCTTTTCCGCGTCGATCCCGGCGGTCATTTCGGCCCACTCGGCCTCTGTCACCGCCTTGAGTGCAGAGCAGTCCCGGAACTGATTCATGGTATAGCCGGAACGCTCCAAAACTCCTGGAGTTCCAGTCCGGAGAAGGTCATGCTGGTACCCGGCCGGCATTCCAGCCTCCTTGCCCGCAGATACCACAGCGTCAGAAGATTGTACGTGGCGTCGTTCCGGGTGCCGCCCTGGTCCAGATAGCCGTCCTGGGCCATGGAGAAGCAGCGCCGGGCCGTCATGGCGTCCCGCTTTTCCCCGGAATTTTCGGCGTACTGCATGGCGATCAGGCCCAGCTCAAACTGCAGGGAAACAGAATCGCCGTTCCTCCCCGCCCAAAACCAAATGTCGGAAGAATCCAGCCCCTGCTTGGGCTCCAGGTTCCCGGCAGCCGCGTCGGAGCGCAGCCGCAGGATCTCCTGCCACGTCTCCGCCTGATAGGCATCGCCGTCTGCAAAGGTGCAGTATTCCTCCGCCTTTACCCAATCCGGCGGAGTTGGGTCTGCCGCCAGGGCGGGAGCGCACAGTGTCAGGGCCGTTGCCAGTGTCAGCATCCAGGAAAAAGCGCGCTTCATCACGTTCACTCCTTTTATGTTTCGGCTCCCGGGAGCCGTCCGCTGCCGTATGGTCTTTCATCCTCTTTTATGCGCCGGTGGGCGATGCTGTGTTTTCTCCCGGTCTGGGCGGCTGTACGCTGCTCCGACCAAATTCTGTCTCCTTACGAGATATCCGCCATTTCCAGGTACTTGTAGCCGTTTTCGGCAATATGGTCCTTGCGGCCCTGGAGGTTGTCGCCCAGCAGCAGGTCAAAGACCTCCGCCGTGGCGGCCACGTCCTCGGGCATGACCCGGATGAGCCGCCGGGTGGCGGGGTTCATGGTGGTCAGCCACATCATGTCCGGGTCGTTCTCACCCAAGCCCTTGGACCGGTCGATCTTGTACTTCTTGCCCTCCAGGGTCTTGACGATGTCGTTTTTCTCCTTGTCGGAGTAGGCAAACCAGGTCTTGTCGCCGCAGTTGATCTCAAAGAGGGGCGTCTCCGCAATGTAGACGTAGCCCTTTTCGATGAGGGTGGGGGTAAGGCGGTAGAGCATGGTCAAAATCAACGTGCGGATCTGGAAGCCGTCCACATCGCCATCGGTGCAGATGATGACCTTGTTCCACCGGAGGTTATTGAGGTCGAAGGCCGCCATGTCCTTGACGTGCTTGTTCTGCACCTCCACGCCGCAGCCCAGGACCTTGATAAGGTCCGTGATGATCTCGCTTTTGAAGATGCGGGCATAGTCGGCCTTCAGGCAGTTCAATATCTTGCCCCGGACGGGCATGATGCCCTGGTACTCCGCGTCCCGGCTGAGCTTGACGCTGCCCAGAGCGGAGTCGCCCTCCACGATGTAGATCTCCCGCTTGTCCGGGTCCTTGGACCGGCAGTCCACGAATTTCTGGACCCGGTTGGCGATGTCGATATTGCCGGAGAGCTTTTTCTTAATGTTGAGCCGCTGCTTTTCCGCGCTCTCCCGGCTGCGCTTGTTGATGAGCGCCTGCTCGCCGATCTTCTCGGCGTCAAAGGGGTTTTCGATGAAGTAGATCTCCAGGTTGGAGCGGAGGAACTCCGTCATGGCCTCCTGGATGAACTTGTTGGTGATGGCCTTTTTCGTCTGGTTTTCGTAGCTGGTCTGGGTGGAGAAGTTGTTGGAGACCAGCACGATGCAGTCCTCCACGTCCGCCCAGGTGATCTTGCTCTCGCCCTTCTGGTACTTGCCCTGCTGGCGCAGGTACGCGTCGATGGCGGAGACGAAGGCGGACTTGGCCGCCTTTTCCGGACTGCCGCCGTGCTCCAGCCAGGAGGAGTTGTGGTAGTGCTCGATGATGCTCACCCGGTTGGAAAAGCACACGGCGCAGGAGAGCTTCACCTTGTATTCGGGCTTGTCCGCCCGGTCCCGGCCCTTGCGCTCGGCCTGCCAGAACACGGGAGAGGTAAGGCTCCCCTCTCCGGCCAGCTCCGTCACATAGTCCACGATGCCGTTTTCATACAGAAATTCCGTCTCCTGGAACTTACCCGGCTCCGTCTCGCTGCGCAGCACGAACGTGATGCCCGCGTTCACCACCGCCTGACGCTTCATCACGTCGGCAAAGTACTCCTCCGGGATGGCGATGTCCGTGAACACGTCCAGGTCCGGCAGCCAGCGGGTGCGGGTGCCGGTCTTTTTCTGCTGGGACTTGGGGAGAGGGTCCTTTTCAAGGTCTCCCACCAGCTCGCCCCGCTCAAAGTGGAGCCGGTACTCAAAGCCATCCCGCCAGACGGTCACGTCCATATAGCGGGAGGCGTACTGGGTAGCGCAGGCGCCCAAGCCGTTGAGGCCCAGGGAGTATTCATAGTTGTCGCCGGAGGCATTGTTGTACTTGCCGCCGGCGTAAAGCTCGCAGTACACCAGTTCCCAGTTGTACCGCTGTTCCTTTTCGTTCCAGTCCACCGGACAGCCCCGGCCTGCGTCCTCCACCTGGATGGAGCGGTCCATAAAGCGGGTGACGGTGATGCGGCGGCCATGGCCCTCCCGGGCCTCGTCAATGGAGTTGGAGAGGATCTCAAATACCGCGTGCTCGCAGCCGTCCAGGCCGTCCGAGCCGAAAATCACCCCCGGGCGCTTGCGGACCCGGTCCGCGCCCTTGAGCGATGAAATACTGTCGTTGCCGTAATCCTGTTTTTTTGTCGCCATAGTTCCTCCCAAAGGGCGCAAAGTGCCCCAATTTCATACAAGCATTGTAGCACACACGCCGTTGCGGCGCAAGCGCCGGGGAAAATCCGCCCCGAACCGTACCCATCCGCCCCATTTCGCCGGAAATGTTGTTGCGTAAAATTTCCCATAACCCGTCTGTCACCCCTTTATCCACTTGTACAGCAGGGTTTTTCACAGTTTCCACAGAGTTTTCAACATCGTTATGTAAACTTTTGAAATCATGAAAAAATTCTGTATTCTGTCAAAACGCCCCGCTGGTGCCTCCGTACCGGACAAAAAGGCGGAAGCAGGCGAAAAACGCCGCCGGAAGCCGTTTGCCCGCCCACGGCATGCAAACGCCTCTCCGCAGAGCACAAAAAATCTCCAAAAAATTTTCATTCCTGTTGTAAATACAACATATTCGTACATCAGAATCTGCTAATATGGAAACAGATAAGGAATCCACCCGATCAAACAAAAGGAGCGATAAATTATGAAGTTTTATATTTGCAGACATTGCGGCAACATCATCACCAAGCTGACCTCTTCCAAGGTGCCCGTCCACTGCTGCGGCGAGCCCATGGAGCTGCTGGAGGCCGGCGTCACCGACGCGGCGGTTGAAAAGCACGTGCCCGCGGTCTTCGTCTCTGACGGCCGCGTCACCGTGGAAGTGGGCACCGTGGCCCATCCCATGACGGAGGAGCATTTCATCCAGTGGGTGGCCGTGGAGACCGAGCGGGACGCCCTGGTGCACTGGTTCCATCCCGGCGAGGAGCCCCGGACCGTGTTCGCCCTGGCGGACGGTCAGCAGGTCAAGGCGGTGTACGCCTACTGCAACCTCCACGGGCTCTGGAAGAAAGAGGTCTGAGCAGCAAACGGCATAAAAAAGCGGCGCGGAGATCCGCGCCGCTTTCCTATTGTCCGCCCAGCAGCATCAGCGCCGCGCCGTACACCACGGCGGCGCTGGTGCCGAACACGATGACCGGCCCCGCCACCTGGAACATGCGGGATGCCATGCCGGTGATATAGCCCTCGCTTTTAAAGTCGATGGCAGGGGCCGCCACGGCGTTGGCAAAGCCGGTGATGGGCACCAGGGTGCCGGCACCGCCGAAGCGGGCCAGCTTCTGATAGACGTTCAGCCCCGTCAGCAGGGCGGAGAGGAACACCAGCGTGCAGGCGGTGGCCGTGCCGGCGTCCTCCCGGCCAAGGCCGCCGGACATCCAGGCTGACTGGATGGCCTGCCCGATCACGCAGATGGCACCGCCGATGGCAAATGCCTGGGCCGTATCCCGGACGATAGGGGATTTGGCCGCTTTCTTTTTTACATAGGCCTGGTATTCCTGGGGAGTGATCTCCATGGCTGATCCTTCTTCCTCGCATTGTTTTCCATAGCATCTCCCGGCGGCGGGAAACTATCCGCGCAAGCCGCAAAAAAAGGAACGCCCGCAGGCGTTCCTTTTTTTCAGCTTTTTCAGCGATCCAGCAGACGGCGCAGGGTCTCCAGCACCTCGCCCCGCTCCTGGCGGGCGCGGGCGGTGGGGTTGTTCTCCAGGATGCGCAGAGAGCGGCGATATACGTTTTCGCTGCGGCTGCGGATGGAGCCCTCCCACCGGCGCAGGCGGGCGATGCACTCGTCCAGCTCCGCCCGGCGGCTCTCCAAAGAGGCGTCCGCCGCGTCGGCCACGCTTTCCAGGTTGTTCCGGGCCATTTCCAGCGTCTGGGCAATGTTGGCCAGGGCCTGGAGCTTGGCCTCCGCCCGGCGGCGGATACGCTCCTGGGCGGCCTCCCGGCGGCGGAGCTTCCGGGCCTGATGGGCCTCACGCTGCTCTGCCAGCTCCGACTCGATGCGGTTTTGCAGCAGCAGCTTTTCCACCTCCGTCCGCTCCCGGAAGCGGCGCAGGTCATCCCCGGCAAAGGCCGCGGCCACCTCCGCCCGGCGGGCCAGGCGGCGGATATCCTCGTTCTCCTCGGCAAGACGGGTGAGCATCTCCCGCAGGTCCAAAGCCTCCTGGGTAGAGCGCACCACGTCCACGGTAAAGGCGATGGTCAGCACCAGTGCCGCCGGGTCTACCAAAAAGGAGGGCACGTCGGCCAGCAATCGCCCTACCGGCGGGTGGATGAAGCGCACCAGCAGCACGGAGAAGAAGCCCCAGGCTATGGAGCTAGAAAGGCAGATATAGCCGTTGAGATTGCACCAATGGTGGGAATAGTCCCAATAGCGCACGCCGAACAGCCGCTCCATGACGGCGCCGGTCACATACTCCAGCGCCGTGGCGGCCACCAGACCCAGCACATACACCAGCCACAGGTGCTTTGCCGCCGGCAGCGTGACGAACAGGATCAAAATGGCGCCGGAGCCATAGATGGGCAGCAGCGGCCCGTGGAGAAAGCCACGGTTCACCCAGCGGCGCTGGCACACGGAGACATAGCAGCTCTCCCATACCCAGCCGCAAAAGCAATAGAAGAAAAACAGCAGGACCCACTGTCCCGTGGTGTAGATATGCATAGTTCCCTCAATTCCCGGTATTTTTGGGGCTCTGGCCGGCGTCCTCCAGGACCCGCACCCGGATCTCCAGCGCCCGGCGCCGGTCCGCCCGGGTGACCGTCACGTCCAGCCCGTCGGACTGGAACTGGTCGCCGGTCTTGGGCAGACGGCCCAGCTGCTCGATGACCCAGCCGGAGACGGTACTGGCGTCGCACTCGCCCCGGATGGAGAACAGGTCGTAAAGGTCGCTCAGGTCTGCGGCGCAGGCAATGAGA
The DNA here is from genome assembly GCA_019418625.1 of Clostridiales bacterium. Classification (GTDB taxonomy): domain Bacteria; phylum Bacillota; class Clostridia; order Oscillospirales; family Oscillospiraceae; genus Oscillibacter. The sequence continues at coordinate 23,193 of DYBL01000034.1, forward strand.
TAGCTGCCGTCGCTTTGCTTGCGGATCTGCTCGATCACCTCGTCGTGCTCGTCCCAGATCTCGCCCACCAGCTCCTCCACGATGTCCTCCATGGTGACGATGCCCTCGGTGCCGCCGTACTCGTCCACCACCACGGCCATGTGGGATTTTTCCACCTGGAGCGTGCGCAGCAGATGGTCCACCCGGGTGTTGGGCGTGGTGTAGTGGATGGGGGCGATGCAGCCTTCCAGGCTGGTCTGGCCCCGGTAGCGGGCGGCGTAGAAGTCCTTTTCGTGGACCACGCCCATAATGTCGTCCAGGCTGTTTTGATACACCGGCAGGCGGGAGTAGCCGCTCTCAGCGAACACGGCGCCCACCTCGTCCATAGTGGCGTCCCGGGCCACGGCGGCGATCTCCACCCGGGGCGTGAGGATATCGCCCACCTCCAGGTCGCCGAACTCGATGGCCGAACGGATCAGCTCGCTCTCATGCTCGTCCAGACCGCCCTCGTTCTCCGCCTCGGACACCATGGTGATGAGCTCTTCTTCGGTGATGCCCTGATCGTCGGAGGTGCGGATGATGCGGCCCAGCACGCGCTTCCACTGGGAGAAAAGGAAGTTCAGCGGGGTCAGCACCGCCAGCAGCACCCGCAGCAGCGGGGCGGAGGCCATGGCAAAGGCCTCCGGGCTCTCCTTGGCGATGGACTTGGGGGAGATCTCGCCGAAGATCAGCACGGTCACCGTCAGTACCACGGTGGACACGGTGGGGCCGTAGCCCTGGCCCACCAGGTCCGTGAAGAGCACGGTGCCCACGGTGGTGGCGGTGATGTTGACGATGTTGTTGCCGATGAGGATGGTGGAAAGCAGGCGGTCATAGTCCTCGGCCATGCGCAGCGTCAGCGCCGCGCGGCTGTCTCCTGCTTCCGCCTTGCTCTTGAGGCGGATCTTGTTGAAGCTGGAAAATGCGGTCTCCGTGGCGGAGAAATAGGCTGACATGGCGATCAGCAGCACGATGGCAATTATTTGGGCAATACTGGAACTGTCCATGGGGGAAATCATCACTCCTCAAAATTTTTAAAATCCGGCGGAAGCGCGAAAAAGGGCAGTCTCACCCCTTGGCGGAGTCAGACTGTCCTTGAAATACCGGGTATGTATGGGCGGGCAACGGAGGTTCGTCCACGAAATTTCACGATTCCTTCCCTGGCCAAGCGGCCAATGATTGTTAGGTATCATACCATATCTCCGGGAAAATTGCAACGGGTGGTTTGCAAAAAAAGGAAGCCGGCCTTTGGGCCGGCTTCCTTCTTTGCAAGGACTCACATGAGGTTATAGAGGATCTTGGCCATCTGGCCCCGGGTGATGTTGGCACTGGGGCGGAAGGAGCCGTCGGCGTAGCCGCCGATGACCCCCTGGGCCGCCATGGTCTGGATATAGTAGCCGGCGTAGCCGGGGATGGACGCGGCATCCGTGAAGGTCAGTTCCACGGTGGCGTAGCCCTTTTCCTGGGTGCGGCCGATCATGGTGGCCGCCTGGGCCCGGGTCAGGCTGGCGCCGGGGTTGAAGTACAGCTGGCCGTCGGCGCCGGTGGTGCCGTTGACAATGCCCTCGCTGTACAGCGCCTGCACGGCGGGCAGGGCATAGGCGGGGATGGACGCAAGGTCTGCGAAGGGCAGCGACGTGCCGGTGTAGTCCTCGGCGTCCAGGCCCAGATACCGGTAGAGCATCACGGAGAACTGGGCCCGGGAGATGTTCTGGTTGGGCCGGAACGTGCCGTCGTCATAGCCGGTGGTGATGCCGGCGTTATAGAGGAAGTCGGCGTAGGTGGCGCCCCAGTAGCCGTCGATGTCGGTGAACTTGTGGTCCACGCCCTGGGCCTCCACATCCACGGAAGCGCGGCCGATGTTGCCGGAGGCGTCCCGGGCTGTAACGGTGACGCGCATGGCCTCATGGGTCTCGCCGGGGCCGGGCAGGAACACGGTGAACTTGCCGGTGGAGGCGTTGTAGTCAAAGTCCATGGGCGCGCCGTTATAGGAGACGGACACGGAGGACTTGGGCAGTACGCCGTCGGTATCGTCCAGGATGGTGCCGGTGACCTTCCAGCCGTCGCTCTCCAGCGAGGCGGTGACGGCGGGCACCGTGGTATCCACGATGCCGTTATAGGAGGCCACCATCTGGTCCAGGTAAATGGCGCCGGTGCCGCCCGGGTAAGTGACGGTCTCCCAGCCCATCTCGTCGGTGCCGTACTGGGGCACGCCGGTGAGCTTGAGGCCCGTGAGCGTCACGGTGCCGGTGGGCAGCTGGACGGAGATCTGGCGCCAGCCGGTGAAGTCCAGCACGGCCGCCTGGGTCTCGGTCTCCTCGCTGCCGTCGGAGGTGAGGACGCTGAGGGTATTGCCGGAGCCGTCGCCGTACACCCAGAAGTTCAGCGTGGAGTAAGCGCTGGAGAAGGTCTTGTAGGCGCCCAGAGTGGCGGTGCCGTCGCCCTGGAGCGTATAGTCGATCCGGCCGGAGCCGCGGCCCATGCGCACATGGTCGGCGTCGGTGGCCTGGGTCATGGACATGCCGCTGCCCATATCGGTGAACTTCGTGTAGAGGTCAGAGGCCTCAAAGTCCTCCAGGGTGGACAGGGCGATCTTGGAGACAGTCACCTGCACCGTGGTGCTCTTGCCGCCGGCGGAGACGGTGATGGTGCCGCTGCCGGGGGCAGTGGCCGTAAAGACGCCGGTGGAGCTGATGGTGCCGATATTGCCGCTGACGGACCAGGTGAACGCCTCGGGGTCTGCCTTGAGAGGCAGGTGGCGGTACATGGCGAAGGCGGTGAGGGTGGCGGTGGAGCCGGGCGCCACGCTGATGGAGGTGACGGTGCTGCCGCCGTTTTGCACGGAGATGGAGTCCGGCGTCTCGATGGCGTGGACGGTGGTGGAGCCGCTCTTGCCCCGCTGCTCGGCGGTAACGGTGATGTCGCAGGCGTAATTGGGCGTGGTCAGCACGTCGCCGTCCAGCTCGCCCTCGTCGGCCGTCAGCTCAAAGTCGGAGTCCATGGGGATGAAGTTGGTATCCACGGCGGAGGCGGAGATATGGACACGGCTGCCCGCCAGTACATACTGGTTGTCCGGGCGGACATAAAAGTGGCTCAGCTCGTCGGTGGGCTCACTGTCCGCCACCAGGAACACCTGGTTGCTGACGGAGCGCTCGCTGCCGCCGGAGGGGGTGTTGACGGTCTTGGCGGTGGTGGAGTCCGGCGCCGTGACGGTCATGGTGGTGGAGCCGCCGCCGTCCAGGCACAGGGCGGTCACGCATCCCAGCTCCACCAGCCGCTGGGCCACCTGGGTCATGGATGCGCCGATGGAGTGGCCGGATTTGCGGCCGTCAATGGTGTAGAACACCAGCGTGCCGTCCGCCTTCTGGCCCACGGCGGTGCGGGGGTCCATGCCGGTAGGCAGGCCGGTGACCACGGCACCGTTTTCCACCAGGGAGTACAGCGCGCCCAGAGCATACTCCACGTCGTTCCACTCCTCGCTGGAGGCCGTGGCGGTGAAAGTGATGGTGGAGCCCACGGGGATCCTCCGCAGGGCATCCACATAATAGCTGTTGGACTGGGCGTTGGCGGAGAGCACCACCTGGTTTTCTCCGATGGGCGTGGCGGCGGAAGTCTCCCGCACCTCGTCCACCGTGACCACCAGAGGCTCACCCAAGCCCAGCGTGCCCTCCTGGATGGTGCACAGCACGTCCACGCCGGCCTCGGTGGTGCCGGTGGTGTGCTTGGCGTTGAAGTCATACGTATAGAGGTAGATGCCGCCGGTGGACACCCGCGCCTTGTTGACGCCGGCCAGCTGGCGCACTACCTGGGTGGTGTAGCCGGATTCATCCGCCACGGCGTAGCCCAGGTCGGCAGAGACCTTGATAGCGGGCTTGCCCAGCACGGCAGTGCCGTCGGCACGGAAGCCGATGGCGTAATAGCCGCCGTCGCTGCTGCGGATCTGCCCCTCCGTCATCACAAGGCCGATGGGCAGGCCCGTGCCGAAGTTGTAGAAGTCGCCGTTCATACCGGCCACCACCCGGTAACCCTCGCTCTCCAGGGTCTTGGCGGCGGAGGAGATGGTATTGCAGGCGGTGAGCACGCTGCCGTATGTCACCACGGGGGTGACGGACTCATTGGGCGTGTAAGTGATGAGGTTCTCTGTTCTCAGATCGGAGTAGCTGGTGCTCCAGAACACGTTGGTGGAAAGCTGGGTCTGCTCGTTGAGCAGCGTGTCCTGAAACAGCAGGTCCTCTCCCAGTGCCTCCGACGCGGCAGCGCCCACGCCCAGGGAGCAGGCCAGTGCCGACGCAAGGCACAAAGATAAGGTGCGGCGAAGGAATTTTTTCATGGTAAGCCTCCAAGCAGTTTCCGGGTTCGGTATACATAATATTTAACAGGATAGCACATCCAGCCGGCAAAGTAAACGGGAAAGGGAAAACAAATCCTTCCATCGGACAACTTTTCCCTTTTATAAGACGCCGTCGGACCGAAAAAGTTCCGCCGCCCTTGTCAAAGGCGCCGCCGCATATTACAATGAGACCACAGAAAAAAGGAGGCGCGTCCCATGGAACAGATGCAGTATGTTTGTCCCAAGTGCGGCTGCCGGCACTATGAACACGACCAGTTCCAGGCCACCGGCGGCAACTTCGCAAAGCTTTTCGACATTCAGAACAAGCGCTTTATCACGGTCTCCTGCGCCCAGTGCGGCTATACGGAGCTCTATCGCGCCGCCGGAGACCGGGGCATGGACATTCTGGACTTCCTGCTGGGCGGCTGAGAAAGGCGGTATGAACGATGACGATAACGGTAGACGCCAAGCGGTGCATCGGCTGCGGCATGTGCGCAGCGGCGGTGCCGGGCGTTTTCGCGGTGGAGGGCGGCGTATCCGTGGTGAAAAGCCAGCCGGAGGGCGCCCAGGCGCGCCGGGCCTTTGACGCAGCCAACGGCTGCCCGGTAAACGCCATCCGCATCAAGCGCTGAGCGGAAACAAGCAAGCGGGGGAGACGCAAATGCGTCTCCCCCGCTTTACTTCAAAGCTCCACCCGAAAATCCCCCCGGGCGGCGGCCTCCGCCCGGCGGCGCTTGTCCTGGGCCAGGGCGTCCAGCATGCCGCCGATGATCTGGTTGGACACCAGGAATCCCTTGGGTGTCAGGTGCCAGCGCCCCTCTTCTTCGCAGGCGTAGCCATTTTGGCGGCACTGCTCCAAAAAGGGGACAAAGCAGTTGAACCGGCGGCGGAACCGGCGCTCGAACTCCTTGGGGTCCAGCCCCTGCCGCAGCCGCAGGCCCAGCATCACATACTCCGTGTCCCGGTCCAGAGGCGGGATGCGCTCGCTCTCCGAGAGCATGGGCGCCCCGGTGGCCACGCCCCGGATATAGGCGTCCAGATCCCGGGCGTAGGCATAGCGCACACCGCCGAAGTCCGAGTGGGCGCCGGGGCCGAAGCCCGCGTACTCCTCCAGATGCCAGTACTTCAGGTTATGCCGGGACTCCTTGCCCGGCCGGGCGAAGTTGGAGATCTCATACTGGCCGTAGCCCAGGTTCTCCAGAAACTCCACTGTATAGAGGTACATATCCGCCTGGGCGTCGTCCCCGGGCAGGGTATACGCTTCCCGGCGCTGGAAAAGGGGCGTGCCCTCCTCTACCTTCAGTCCGTAGCAGCTCAGGTGCTCCGGCTCCAGGGCAACAGCCGCGGACAGGTTCTCCTGCCAGCGCTCCAGGCTCTGGCCCGGCAGGCCGTAGATGAGGTCCAGGGAGAGGTTCTTGATGCCCGCCCGGCGCACAGCCTCCACTGCCGCGGCCGTCTGGGCATGGGTGTGCACCCGGCCGATGGCCGCGAGCTCTTCATCGCAGGCGGACTGCATGCCAAGAGACACCCGGTTCACACCGGCACGCCGCAGGGCACGCAGAGCCTTCCAGTCCCCGGCGGAGTCGGGGTTGGCCTCCAGGGTGATCTCCGCATCCTTGGCCACACGGTATTTTTTGTGGACGGTCTTGAGGATCTTTCCCAGCCGGTCGGCCCCCAGATAGGTGGGAGTGCCGCCGCCGATGTAGACCGTGTCCACCAGGTGTCCGGCGGCGAAGGGCGCCGTCTCCGTCAGATGGGCGCACACGGCAGCCGTATAGTCGTCCATACGGGACTCCTGGTGGGGCAGGGAGTAAAAGTCACAGTAGATGCACTTTTGCTTGCAGAAGGGCACGTGGATGTAGAGCCCCAAAGGCTTTCGCTCCGTTTTCATACCGGCTCCTTTCCGTCTTCCTCCGTCTTCCGGGGCGGGAACGACAAGATCTTTCGGATGGTCAAAGCGTAGACCGCCACGCTCATCAGCGGTCCCAGGATATCAGACACAGGCTCGGCGTAAAAGGTGCTGCGGGCGCCGAAGGCTGCCGGCAGCACAAACAGCGCCGCAAAATATACCACCTTGCGGAATGCGGAAAGAGGCAGCGACAGCTGCACCAGCCCCATGCCCGTAAAGCCGTCTACCAGGGCATACTGGACCCCCAGGGGGATGATGGCCAGGGTGCAGACCTTGATGGCGTCGAAGGCCTCGGCGGCCAGGCCGGCATCCGCTGTGAACAGCCGCACGAAGAGCGGGCCTGCCAGACGTGCCAGAATGAACAGCACCGTCACATAAGCCGCGCACATGAGCACGATGTACTTTTGCGCCTGGACGATGCGCTCTCGGTTCCGGGCGCCGTAGTTGAAGGCCAGGATGGTCTGGGTACCGGCGGAGATGCCGCCCAGGGGCATGGTCACCACCAGCATGAAGCTCTGGGCGATGGTGGCACAGGTGATGAGCCGGTCGCCCAGCTCCGCCCCGCCGTAGTGCTGGAGCACGGCGTTCATGGCGATGATCATCACGTTGTCCACCGCGATGATGAGGAACGGGGTCATGCCCGTGAGCAAAATCCGCCCCATGAGCCGGGGGCGGTAGCCGCCGAAGCTGATGGAGATGGGCACCTTCTTGCTGAAGAGGAAGCGCAATACATACACACAGCTGCAAAGCTGGGAGATCACCGTGGCCGCCGCCGCGCCCATCACGCCCATATCCAGCACGAACATGAACACCGGGTCCAGCACGATGTTCACCACCGCGCCCAGCATGACGGAGATCATGCCCTTTTTGGCAAAGCCCTGGCAGATGATGAACTGGTTCATGCCCAGAGACAGCAGGTTGAAGACCGTGCCGGTAAGGTATACGGTGAAATACTCCTCGGCATAGGGGAACGTGACGGAGCTGGCGCCAAAGGCCAGCAGCATGGGCTCCCGCAGGGCAAAGGCCACGCCCGTCAGCACGGCAGAGCACACGCACAGCATCAAAAAACTGTTGGCCAGGATCCGCCGGGCCTCTTCCATTTTTCCAGCACCCATGCGGATGCTCATCAGCGGCGCGCCGCCCACGCCCACCAGCGAGGCAAAGGCGCCGATCATGGTCACCACCGGACCGCAGATGCCCACGCCCGCCAGGGCCACATCGCCGATGGCGGGCAGATTGCTGATGTAAATGCGGTCAACGATGCTGTAAAGCACGCTGACGAACTGGGCCAGCATGCTGGGGATGGCCACCCGCACCACCAGGGGGCGGATGGGGTCGGTGCCCAGGTTGTTTTCCAGCTTCATGGTCGTTTTCTCCGTCTCACACACAAAAAATCAAGGGGCCGCCCCATCGGGCAGCCCCCTCATTATAATACGAAAAGGACGCTTTGCAACCCCTATTTTCCCCTATTATACGCCGGAGAGGTCGAAATCCGGGGTATACTCCTCCCGGGCGGAGGTGCGCTCCTGGGTATAGCCGTCGGTGATGCCGCAGTTTTCCATATATTGCGCCGCGGCCCGGTACTCCGCCGCCGTCACATGGCGGGCCAGATTCCCCGCCGCGCCGGGCTGGGGCGTATACTGGCTCATGAGAGAGAAGAGCACCTGACCGGGGGCGAAGTGCTCCGCCACCCAGTCGATGCACCGGCGGGTATTTTCCAGCTGGCCGGGCAGCAGCAGGTGGCGGATGAGAACGCCCCGCTTCAAAAGTCCATCCTCCAGCACGTAGGGCCCCGTCTGGCGGTACATCTCCAAAATGGCCTCCGTGGCGCGCTCGAAATAGTCCGCCGCGCCGGAGTAGCGCCGGGCCGCGTCGGCCAGGGCGTACTTGAAGTCCGGCAGGTACACCTGCACCTTTCCGTCCAAAAGCCGGATGGTCTCCGCCTTTTCGTAGCCGCCGCAGTTCCAAACCACCGGCACCGGCCATTTCTCATCCCCCAGCGCCTCCAAAATGGCGGGGGTGAACTGGGTGGGCGTCACCAGATCCAGGCAGGCCGCCCCCTGGTCGATGAGCTCGTGGAAGATCTGCCGCAGGCGCTCCACGGTGATGGGCTTTCCGAAGCCCTCCCGGGACAAAACGCCGTTTTGGCAGAAGCAGCAGCGCAGGTTGCACCCGGAGAAAAACACGCATCCGGCCCCGTGCGCGCCAACTAAGCACGGCTCCTCCCACTGGTGCAGCATGGCCTTGGCCACCACCGGCGCGCTGGGCTGGCCGCACACGCCGCCGGGTCTGGTATCTGTCCGCTCCGCCCGGCACTCCCGGGGACAAAGGGTGCAGATCATGGCGCGTCCGGACAAAAGTCCGGCCCCAGGTCACCGGCCATCCAGTGCTTGCGGCAAAGGCCGATGTACTGGTCGTTGGCCCCCAGCACCACCTGCTCGCCCTCCTTGAGCACCTTGCCCGTGTGGTCAAACCGGGCGTTGAACGTGGCCTTTTTGCCGCACCAGCAGATGGTCTTGACCTCCTCCAGCTTGTCCGCCATCACCAAAAGCGCCTCGCTGCCGGGGAACAGATCTCCCTTGAAGTCCGCCCGCAGGCCGTAGCACATGACAGGGATGCCCAGGTCGTCCACCAGGCTCACCAGGTACATGACCTCCTCCTTGGTGAGGAACTGGGCCTCGTCCACGATGACGCAGGCGTTTTGCTGCAGCTCCATGACGCTCATCTTCCGCAGCTCGTCAAAGTAGATGCACGGGTACGTCAGCCCGATGCGGGAGACCACCATGTGGTCGCCGTCCCGGGTGTCCAGCCGGGGCTTCACCAGCAGCGCCTTTTGTCCCCGCTCCTCGTAGTTGAACCGGGCCATCAGGGCGTTGGCCGTCTTGCTGGAGCCCATGGCCCCATATTTAAAGTATAGCTGTGCCATGAATCAGTTTTCTCCCTCGTGTTGGTTTGCCTGCGCCTCGCCGCGCAGGGTGTCATTGTCCCATGTCTCCTCCGGCTCCGGCAGGTCTGCCACCAGCTTGCGGCAGTCCGGGCAGGTCCAGGCGATCTTGTAGTCGCACCAGAAGGTGCCGTCTCCCCGGATGTACAGGGCGTCTTCCGCGATCCGCAGCAGACCGGGGCGCTGCCGCACTAAGCGGACGTAATCCCGTCCGCCGCACAGGTACCCCACCTCCATCTCCTTGCCGCACCAGGGGCAGTGGATGGGCACGGGCGGCGTCTCCCTCCGGGCCTTTTCCGCCTTGCGCGTTTCGTTCCAGGCCCGCAGATCTTGAAGAAGGCTCCCGTCGTCCGATCCTTTCTCCGCCTCTTCCTCCTCAGCGGCAGGGCGGCGCTTATCCGGCTCCAGGTCCCAGGGGTCCTCGCTCTTTTTCCAAAAGGCCATGGTCACTCCTCCTTGCCGCGTCCGGTCTGGTCCACATGCCGGTCAAACGTCTCGCCGGTGCGCCGGGGCAAAAAGGAGATGGGCTCCGGCGTGGGCGCATGATGATAGTAGCGCCACAGCCACAAAAGGCACCACCCCAGCTTTCGCAGCAGCAGCGCCAAAAGGGCGATGAGCAGCAGATTAACAAGCTCCATGGCCGTCCTCCCCGTCGTCGTCCACTTCCTCGTAGTCCACGGTGTACACCGGGCCGTCAAAATCCGGCTCTTTGGATGAAGATGTGCCGCCGCGCCTGGACCGCCGCCACAAATAGATCACCACGGCGATCACCAGAATGGGCACCGCCAGGCGCACCAATACCATCAAAATGCCCAGCAGCATGCGGAAAATGCCCAGGGGCAGGCCGATCAGCCATCCCATTGAAATGCTCCTTTCATTCGTTGCACACCCAGCCCGCAGCAGGCGGGTACGTCTTTCGTTCAAATCGGGGATCGATGCCCCAGGCGGCGGCGATATCCAGCACGTCTTCCTCCTCCGGCCGGCGCGCCCCCGCTTCCCCGTCCGGCAGGGCAAAGGCGTCAAAGCCCAGCGCCCGTTCTTCCGGCGTCAGGGCTCCCGCGTCCCAGGTCACCGCTCCGTCCTCACAGCAGTACGCCCGCACGCACCGCCCCGCCTCGTATCGTGCCCAGCAGTAGGAGGAGGACCCCCGGTGGCTGGCAAAATACTGCACCCGGGGAAACCGCGCCGCCAAAGCCTCCAGCTCCTCCCGCCGGTGCGCCAGGGCAAACAGGTCCCCGCCGATCACCAGCACAAAGCCGTCCAGCGCCGGGGACAAAAACAGCCCTCCGCCGCTTCGGCCGCAGCAGGCAAGCCCCGTTTCCCAGTTTGCCGGCGTCCGTTGCAGGCAGCACATGGCTTCGGCAACCTTTTGGGGATCGTCACACTGTACCGCCAGCCAGGCGGTCTTATAGCCGAAGGGCACCGGCCCGTCCGGCTGCGCGGAGCACTCCTGGATGCCCGTCTTTCTCCTTTGGGTGCTTTTGACCCGGACGGTCCCCCCATAGACGCCCAGATCCTTCAGCTGGCGGACCAGCTTATGGTGGCGGCGCCGCTCCCGGACCTTTTTCACCAGCCGCGATGCCAGCCAGCCCAGAAGCGCCGCCAAAATCAGCCGCATTCCGCCGCCTCCTTCAAAAGCGCCAGTGCCTGGGCGTAGTACCGCTCAAAGGCCGAGGGCACGGCCCGCTCTCCGAGCGCCGCCGCGTCCGCCCAGGTCCACTCCGGCGGCCCCTCTCCCGCCACCTCCAGAACATAGCCCGTCATGCGCCACTCCACATGGGTGAAGATGTGCTTTGCGTTCAGGCGGCTGCGCCAGGTCCTGGCCGTGAGGCCCCAGCTCCGGACCGCCGCGCCTGCGGCCGCCTCGTCCAGAGCGCCCTCCACGTTGGGAAATTCCCAAAGGCCCGCCAAAAGGCCCTCCGCCGGGCGCTTGCGCAGCGCCGCCCGGCCCTGCCGCAGCAGCAAAAATACGGTCTTGTCCTCCACCCGCCGGGGCTTTTTCGCCGCTTTCACCGGCAGCTGCGCCGCCGTGCCCCGCCTGCGGCCCAGGCAGAGGTCCGCCGCCGGGCAGAGCATGCAGGCAGGCTCCCCCGCCGGGGCGCACACGGTGGCGCCCAGCTCCATAAGGGCCTGGTTGAAAATGCGGATGTCCTCCCTGTCCCGGGGCATCGCGGCGCGCACGGCCTCCGCCGCGGCGCGCTTCACCGCCGGGGAGGCGATGTCCCCATGGTCGTCGGCCAAACGGGCCGTTACGCGCAGCACGTTGCCGTCCACCGCGGGCTCCGGCAGTCCAAAAGCCGCCGAGGCAACGGCCCCGGCGGTATAGTCTCCAATGCCCGGCAGGGCCCTGAGCCCCTCCGGCGCACAGGGGAAAGCGCCCAGCTCCGTGATGCGCCGGGCCGCTTTCTGGAGATTTCTGGCCCGGCTGTAATAGCCCAGGCCCTCCCAAAGCTTCATCAGCTGCTCCTCCGGCGCCGCCGCCAGGGCTTCCACCGTGGGGAACGCTTCGAGAAAGCGGGTGTAGTATCCCACCACCGCCGCCACCCGCGTCTGCTGGAGCATGATCTCCGACACCCAGATGGGGTAGGGGTCCTGGGTACGCCGCCAGGGAAGGTCCCGGGCATTTTGGCGGTACCAGTGCAAAAGCGGCTGCCGCAGCTCCATGAGGAGCTTTTCCATTGTCAGATCCATTTCACTCATGGTATGATTATATCATACCCCGCCCTCCGTGCCCACCCCCCGGATGCTTTTTTTCAAATCCCACTTGACTTTCCCCCTTCTGGAAGGTATATCATTCTCTCAGAAAGGGGGGCACGGCGTTGAAGATCAACGAGGTGGAGGCCCTGGTGGGCATCACCAAAAAGAACATCCGCTTCTACGAGTCGGAGGGGCTGCTGTGCCCCCGGCGCAACAGCGAAAACGGCTACCGGGATTACAGCAGCAGCGAGGTGGACACCCTCCGGCGCATCAAGCTCATGCGCAAGCTGGGCGTGCCGCTGGAGGAGATCCGCCAGATGCTCTCCGGCGTGCACACGGTGGCCGACGGCATGCGCCGGCATCTGATCTCCCTGGAACGGGAGCAGGCCAACATCCAGGAGGCCATCCGCCTTTGCACGGGACTGACGGACTGCCGGGAAAAGCTGAGCGCCCTGGACGCCCAGGCTCTTTTGGAGCAGATGAGCAAGATGGAGCAGGAGGGGACCACGTTTATGGACAAGCAGAAACACGACACCAAGCGGCGCCGGTACATTGCGCCGGTGGTCATCTCCTGCCTGACGGCCGTACTGATGGCCGGGTGCATCTGGCTGATGCTCTGGGCCTATGCACAGGACCCGGCGGACGCGCCGCCCCTGCCGGTGCTGGCGCTGCTGGTGGCCATTCCCGGCGCGGTGGCGCTGGGGGTGATCCTGGCGCTGGCGTGCCGCCTGCGGGAGATTCAAAAGGGAGAAGAAGACGATGCAAAACAATACTAGATCCGCCCGGCGCCGGGCGGCCATCCGCACCACGGTGCTCTGCTGCGCGGTGCTGATCATAGCGGCCATTGTGACCCTCTGGGCCCAGCGCGCCTTCTGGCCGGAGGGCATCCTTGCCCGGATGCTGCCCTACATGGCCCTTTTATACATTCTGCTGATCCCTGCCATGGGCATCAGCCTGCGCACGAAGCTGCGGCGGATCGATGAAGAGGAGGAACGTGAACATGAAGCTTCTGACGATTGAGACCATCCCCGGCCAGGCCTTTGAGCCGCTGGACACGGTGAAGGGCACCGTGGTATACAGCAAAAACATCGGGCGGGACTTTATGGCCGGCATGAAGACCCTGGTGGGCGGTGAGATCGCCGGCTACACGGAGATGCTGACGGAGGCCCGGCAGATCGCCACCAAGCGCATGGTGGACGCGGCGGAGGCCCTGGGCGCCGACGCGGTCATCGGGCTGCGCTTTGCGTCCTCCTCCGTGATGCAGGGGGCCGCGGAGGTCATCGCCTACGGCACGGCGGTGAAGTTCCTGTGATCCGGGCCACATTTCTGGACCACAGCGGCTTTTTGGTGGAGCTTGCGGACGTGTGCCTGCTGTTCGACTGGTGGAAAGGCGCCTTGCCGCCCCTGCCGGAAAAGCCCCTGGCGGTCTTTGTGAGCCACCGCCACGAAGATCATTTCTCCCCCGCCGTTTTTTCTCTGGCGGACGGGAAGCGCCCGGTGCGCTTCCTGCTGGGACGTGACATCCGCCCCACGGAGAAAAACCGGGCCCGCTGGGGCCTGACGGACGAGCTCCTCTCCCTGTGCCGCTTCCTTGGCGGCAATGAGCACGCGGAGGTATTCCCCGGCGTCACCGTGGAGACCCTGCCCTCCACCGACGAGGGCGTGGCCTTTGTGGCGGGCGCCTGCGGCCGCACCGTCTACCACGCGGGGGACCTGCACTGGTGGCACTGGGAAGGGGAGGACAAGGCCTGGAACCGCAACATGGAAGTAAACTTCCAGCGCTTCCTCCGTCCCCTGGAGGGCCGGCACATCGACCTTGCCATGGTGCCCCTGGACGGCCGGCTGGAGGACGCCTTTGACTGGGGCCTTGCCTATTTCCTTACCCATACGGATACGGACACGGTGCTGCCCATGCACCAGTGGGGCCAGTTTTCCCTGACGGAGCGCTTTTGCGCCCTGCACCCGGAGCTTGCGCCCCGCATCCGGCCCGTCACCGCCCCGGGGCAGACATTCACCATCTAAACAGAGCAGGAGGGACCGCCATGATCATCGACGGCAACGAACTGGCCATCCTTCAGGACCGGCTGGAAAAGGAGGGCCGCCATCAGGAGGCCTGGGACGTGAAGCAGGCGTTTTTGCGGCAGGTGCGCGCGTCAGGGGACCACTGCCCCTGCCCGGAGAGCTGCCCCCACCACGGCAACTGCTTCGAGTGCGTGACGCTGCACCGGGGGCACCGGGACCATCTGCCCATGTGCATGTGGGACATGGTCAACGAACGGCTGCACCTGCTCTCCCACATGACGGAGGGCACGCTCCGGCACTACGAGGAGACCCATGCAAAAGAAGAAAAAAAGCAGGACGCCTGAGCGTCCTGCTTTTTTATTTTCATGACATGCCCGCGCCGCTCTGGGCCGGCAGCAGCCAGCTGCCCTCCTGGGGCGGCGTGTCCGCCGCCGTGAGCATCACGGCAAAATCCGTGCCCTCGGCAGCCGCCTCCACCTGATCGGCGAGGGCTGCGGCGTCCGCAGGCGCCGCGGCGGCATAGATCCGGTCCGCCCGCTGGGCCGTATCCGCCAGAGAAAGCCCCGCGGCATCGTCGCTGCCCTGGGTGATGACCTGGGCGGGCAGCTCCACGGAGAGCGTCACGTCATAGGGCTCCAGGGCCGCGGCCATCTCGTCCAGGAACGCCGCCAGATTCTCCGCCCGGGGCGTGGTGCCGTAGGCGATCTTATCCAGCTTTCCCTCCGTGGGATAGCTCACGTCCGTCAGCAAGATCTCGTCAAAGCCCAGCTTGGCAAGCTCCTCCGCCAGGGCACACAGGTACTGCCGGGCGGCGGGCTTGGCCGGGTCCAGCCACTGGCTGTTGCTGCCGTCGTAGAAGATATAGCCGCCGGTATTCTTCAGCCCCATGCCCTCCACGTCCGCGTTGGCGGCCAGGGGGTCATGGAAGCAGGAGAGGATGGCGATGGTGTGGGTATCCGCGGCGTTCAGCGCCTCCAGGGCGGCCGCAGTGCCTGCTTCGGTGCGCACGGCGCCGCTGACGGCACCGGCCGCGTCAAAGTAGACGTGACCTGCGGCATCCTTCATGGTCACAGCCACCGCGTCACAGGTCTGGTCGGTATAGGTGCCCCCGGTGAGCACCGCGCCGTCCCACACGGTCAAAGGCGCAGTGGAAAGCTGCATGGCCCGGACGGTCTTGGAGGTCTTTTCCTGGATCACCAGGTTCACATCCTCCTCTTCCTCCGGCGGGGTCTGCTCCGCGGATTCTCCGGGCAGGGACAGACGGGGCCGGCCGCTCTCATCATAGACCACATACTCCTGCATGCGGATAAATGCCAGAGAAGCCACGATCACCAGCACCAAAATGACCGCCAGTATGATCTTGCCCTTGGAACCGCGGCCCCGGTAGCTTCTGTATCCTCTTGCGCCCGCCATGCTCCTGCCTCCTTTCCTGCGCCGCAGCGGCGTTTACTCCTGTTCCAGCGCCATGATCTTGTTCACCCGGCGCTCATGACGTCCGCCCTCAAATTCCGTGGACAAAAAGACCTCCACCATGCGCTCGGCCATGTTCTTGCCGGTGAAGCCCGCGCCGATGGCCATCATGTTGGCATCGTTGTGACGGCGGGTCATCTCCGCCTGGAGGCAGTCGGCGCAGTGGGCACAGCGGATGCCCTTGACCTTGTTGGCGGCAATGGAGATGCCGATACCGGTGGTGCACACCACGATGCCCCGGTCGCATTTGCCCTCCGCCACCGCACGGGCGGCGGCAGCGCCGAAGTCGGGATAGTCGCAGCTGTCCAGGCTGTGGCAGCCAAAATCCTCATAGGTATGGCCCAGCTTGTCCAGCACGCCCTTGATGTACTCCTTGAGCTCATAGCCGCCGTGGTCGCAGCCCAACGCGATTTTCATGGTGAAAGCCCTCCTCGTTCAAATTTTGCAGAAATATTATATGCCGCAGGGGCGAAAAAAGTCAATCAGAGTTCGTGCCACACGGGCGCGCCGCCGTCAAACGTGCAAAAGCGCCCAAAGCCGCAGGCTTTGAGCAGCGCCTGCCCTTCCCGGATGGCGCAGCCGGCAAAATCAGGGGTATGGGCGTCGGATCCCAGGGTAATGATCTCGCCGCCCATGGAGCGGTAAAGCCGCAGCCACTTTTCGTCCGGCAGGGGCGTATGGCCCCGGTTGGTATTGACCTCGATGCCGCAGCCGTTTTGGATCAGGGCCCGGAAAATATCCTCGATCTCACCGCCGAAGGGGTCGAACGACACATCCAGCCCCCGCTTTTCCCGGAAGTAGCGCAGCGGCAGCGTCAGGTGGCCCAGCACGGAGAACTTCCCCCACTTGGCCATGGCGTACACGGCCTCCAGATAGTCCGCCATGGCGCGGCGGGCATCGTGCTCGTCCTCCGGTGCATAGACGCTCAGATCCCACGTCTCGTAGGCCCGGGAGAGCATGTGCACAGAGCCGATCACAAAGTCCAGCTTGGGTGCCGCGGCCATCATCCGCTCTGTCTGGGCAAAGTCCCAGAACGCGTCTCCCAGCTCCACGCCCAGGCGCATGGTGATGGTGTCGCCCACGGCAGCCCGGGCGGCTTCAAACTCCGCCGTCAGCGCCTGCCAGTCGTACGTCTGCGCCGCCGGACGGTCCGGCAGCCACTCCACCGGCTCCACATGGTCCGTCAGGCAGATCTCGTCCATGCCTGCCGCCGCGGCTGCACGGGCCATGTCCGCCATAGGAGTGGCGGCGTCCGGGGACATGCGGGAGTGGGTATGATAATCAGCAAGATACATGCCGCGCCTCACTTTTTGAACTTCTTGAAGAATTTGCGGTGCTCATCGTAGTTGCCCTCGCCCAGGGTCTCGGCAAACTTCTTGAGGGCCTCTTTCTGCTCCCGGTTGAGGTTGCGGGGCGTCTCAATGTAGACGGTGACGTACTGGTCGCCCCGGCCGCGGCCGTTGATGGAGGGGATGCCCTTGCCCTTGAGGCGGAAGGTGGTGCCGGACTGGGTGCCCTCGGGCAGGGTGTACTTCACCTTGCCGTCAATGGTGGGGATCTCCAGCTCCGCGCCCAGGACCGCCTGGGTGAAGGTGATGGGCGCCTCGCACAGGACGGACGTGCCCTCCCGGCGGAACAGCTCGTGGGGCCGCACGGTGATGGTGATAAGCAGGTCGCCGGGGGCGCCGCCGTTCTTGCCGGCGTTGCCCTGGCCCCGGATGGAGATGGTCTGGCCGTTGTCGATGCCCGCGGGGATGGTGGCCTTGATGGTCTTGCGCTTGCGCACGGCGCCGCTGCCGCGGCAGTCGGTGCAGGGCTGGTGGATGATGCGGCCCTTGCCGCCGCACTTGGGGCAGGGGGAGGACGTGGCGAACACGCCCATGGGGGTCTGCCGCCGCACCTGGACGGTGCCGGTGCCGTGGCAGTCCGGGCACACCTCCGGCGTGGTGCCGGCGGCGCAGCCGCTGCCGTGGCAGGTGTCGCACTGCTCCATGCGCTCCACGGTGACGGCCTTTTCGCAGCCGAAGGCCGCCTCCTCAAAGCTGATGGTCAAGGACATGCGGATGCTCTCGCCCCGCTGGGGGGCGTTGGGGTTGGTGCGGCGTCCGCCGCCGAAGCCGCCTCCGAAGAAGCTGCCGAAAATGTCGCCCAGGTCGCCGAAGTCGAAGCCGCCGTCAAACCCGGCGCCGCCGGCGCCGAAGTTGGGATCCACGCCCGCGTGGCCGTACTGGTCATAGCGGGCCTTCTTATTGGCGTCGGAGAGCACCTCGTAGGCCTCGTTGACCTCCTTGAACTTCTCCTCCGCCTCCTTGTTGCCGGGGTTCAGATCCGGGTGGTATTTGCGGGCCATCTTCTTATAGGCCTTCTTGATCTCATCCTCCGACGCACCCCGGCCCACGCCCAGGACTTCATAGTAATCTCGTTTCTGTTCAGCCATAAAAAACTCCTCGTCGTGTCGTGGTCAAAAACGCCACATAAGGGACAGGCATTCCCCTGTCCCTTATGGCGTTATCCGTGGTGCTTACTTGTTCTGGTCATCCTCGTCCACGACCTTGTAGTCGGCGTCGTAGTACTGGCCGCCGGCAGCACCGCCCTGCGCAGCATCGGGACCGGCCTGCTGAGCACCGCCCTGGGCGCCCTGGGGGTTGGCCTGCTGATAGAGCTTTTCGCTGACGGCATAGAAGGCCTGGGTCAGCTCCTCGGTGGCAGCCTTGATGGCGGCGGTATCCTGACCCTTCAGGGTCTCCTTCAGCTTGTCGATGCCGCTCTGGACCTTGGCCTTGTCGTCTGCGGGGATCTTGTCGCCCATCTCGGAGAGGGTCTTCTCGCTCTGGTAGACCATCTGGTCGGCCTGGTTGCGGACCTCGACCTCTTCCTTGAGCTTCTTGTCCTGCGCCGCATACTGCTCGGCTTCCTTCACGGCCTTTTCGATATCCTCCTTGCTCATGTTGGAGGAGGAGGTGATGGTGATGTGCTGCTCCTTGCCGGTGCCCAGATCCTTGGCGGAGACGTTGACGATGCCGTTGGCGTCGATGTCGAAGGTCACCTCGATCTGAGGCACGCCGCGGCGGGCGGGAGCGATGCCGTCCAGGTGGAAGCGGCCCAGAGACTTGTTGGCAGCGGCCATCTCGCGTTCGCCCTGGAGCACGTTGACCTCCACGCTGGTCTGGTTATCAGCGGCAGTGGAGAAGATCTGGCTCTTCTTCACGGGGATGGTGGTGTTGCGCTCGATGAGCTTGGTGAACACGCCGCCCATGGTCTCGATGCCCAGGGACAGGGGGGTCACGTCCAGCAGCAGCAGGCCCTTGACGTCGCCGGTGAGGACGCCCGCCTGGAGGGCGGCGCCCATGGCCACGCACTCATCGGGGTTGATGCCCTTGAAGGGCTCGGAGCCGGTGAAGTTCTTCACAGCCTCCTGCACGGCGGGGATACGGCTGGAGCCGCCCACCAGCAGCACCTTGGAAAGGTCGCGGGGCTGCAGACCGGCATCGGACATGGCCTGACGCACGGGGCCCATGGTGGCGTCCACCAGGTGGGCAGTCAGCTCGTTGAACTTGGCCCGGGTGAGGGTCACGTCCAGGTGCTTGGGGCCGGTGGCGTCGGCGGTGATATAGGGGAGGTTGATGTTGGAGGTGGTCACGCCGGAGAGCTCGATCTTGGCCTTCTCGGCGGCCTCCTTCAGCCGCTGCATGGCGACCTTATCGTTGCTGAGGTCCACGCCGTCGGTGCGCTTGAACTCACTGACCAGGTACTTCATGATGCACTCATCGAAGTCGTCGCCGCCCAGGCGGTTGTTGCCGGCGGTAGCCAGCACCTCGATGACGCCGTCGTCGATCTCCAGAATGGAGACATCGAACGTGCCGCCGCCCAGGTCGTAGACCATGATCTTCTGGGCCTGCTCCTTATCCACGCCGTAAGCCAGCGCCGCGGCGGTGGGCTCGTTGATGATACGCTTGACATCCAGGCCGGCGATCTTGCCGGCGTCCTTGGTAGCCTGACGCTGGGCGTCGGTGAAGTAAGCGGGAACGGTGATGACGGCCTCGGTGACGGTGGTGCCCAGGTAGCTTTCGGCGTCAGCCTTCAGCTTCTGCAGGATCATGGCGCTGATCTCCTGGGGCGTGTAGCTCTTGCCGTCCACGCTGACCTTATAATCGGAGCCCATCTCACGCTTGATGGAAGAGATGGTGCGGTCGGGGTTGGTGATGGCCTGACGCTTGGCCACCTGGCCCACCATGCGCTCGCCGGTCTTGGAGAACGCCACCACAGACGGGGTGGTGCGGTTGCCCTCCGCGTTGGCGATGACGACGGCCTCGCCGCCCTCCATGACTGCCACGCAGGAGTTGGTGGTTCCCAGATCGATACCGATAACCTTAGACATAAATGATTCCTCCTATTTGATCGAACAAATCGTATTTTACTGTTTTATGGTTCAGTTTGCCACCTGCACGATGGCATGGCGGATGACCTTGTCACCCAGCATGAAGCCCGCCTGGAACACCTGGGCCACCACGCTCTCACCGTAGGTCTCATCCTCGATGTGCATGACGGCGTTGTGCTTTTCCGGGTCAAAGGGCTGGCCCTGGGCCTCGATCTCCGTGACGCCCAGGTTCTTGAGGATATCCTGGTACTGATGGAAGATCATCTCCAGGCCCTTTTTGTGGGGGGATTCCTCATCGCCGGGGGCGGCCACGGCCCGCTCCAGGTTGTCGTACACCGCCAGGAAAGCCTTGATGGTATCTGCCTTGGCATCCTGATAGAGGGCGTCCTTTTCCTTGGTGGTGCGCTTGCGGTAGTTATCGTACTCGGCGGTCAGCCGGACGAACTGATCCTTCACCGACTCCAGCTGCTTGGCGGCCAGCTCCGCGGCCTCCATCTGCTGCTGGGTGAGGGTGTAGGTCTTTTCCTTTTCCTTCTTCTTTTTACCGCCCTTGGATTTCTCCTCCGTCTCGGGGGTCTGGGCGGTCTGCTCTTCGGTGTTTTCAGCCTGCTGAGGCTCCTGTTCCTCCGCGGTGGGCTGCTTCGTCTCCTCGCTCATTCCTTCGTATCCTCCTTTGGGGGTAATTCCTGTTTTCCGAACAGACGGGTCAGCCCCTCGGCAAAGCCGGTCAGCCGCGCCGCCACGGCGGCGTAGTCCATTCGGGTGGGACCCACCACGCCGATGAGGCCCCGCATATCGTCTCCGATGTCGTAGCTGGCCACCACCACGCTGGTGTCCTTCAATGCCTCGTTGACATTCTCCGGCCCGATGAGGATCTTCATGGGGCCATCGTCCGGCATGGGGAGGCTCTCCTTGCTGTCAGCCAGAAAGCTCATGAGCTGGTGGGCCTTGTCGGCATCCCGGAACTCCGGCAGCTTCAATAGCTCCCTGGCTCCCGCGGTGACGATCTCCCGCTGTCCGGCCTCCTCCAGTGCGTCCGCCGCATAGGCGATCACCTGGGACAAAAGGAGGAACAGCTGGGGCATCACCTGCTCGGCCACGGACATGAGCCGCTGGTTCATCTCCACCGGGGAGATGTTCACAAAATGGGTGTTCAGCAGATTCACCATGGTGGGCAGCTGGTCCAGGTCCACCTTCAGCTGCAGCCGCAGCAGCTGGCTTTTCACCCGGCTGTCGCTCATCATCATGACCACGATGCACTTGTGCTCATCCACCGGCAGCAGCTCGAAGCGCCGGGCGGTGAGCTTTTTGCGGCCCGCGGCCGTCACATAGGCGGGGTAGTTCACAAAGGACGAAACCGCCCTGCCCGCCTGGGAGATCACCCGGTCCAGCTCCTCCATTTTCACCTGGAGGGCGGCGTTGATCTTCTCCGTCTCGTCCAGGCTCAACCGCTGGCGCTCCATCAGCTCGTTCACATAGAGCCGGTAGCCCTTGGGGGAGGGCACGCGGCCGGCGGAGGTGTGGGGCTGCTCCAGGTAGCCCAGCTCCGTCAGGTCGCTCAGCTCGTTGCGGATGGTGGCGGAGCTGACCTTGCCGCCCATCTCGGCGGCGATGGCCTTGGAGCCCACCGGCTCGGCGGTGCGGATGTAATCTTCGATCACGACCTTCAGTATATGCTTTTTTCGGTCTGTCAGTTCCATTTCCGCAGCTCCGGTCTCATTTCTCGTTTTAGCACTCCTCTTCCCTGAGTGCTAAAGTGAGTTTACCACCGGCATCGGGCATTGTCAATGGATGGATATAAACAATTTGTGAACAAAAGGCAAGCGTTTTTTGAACTTTTCCGAATGGGGCAAAAAAATGCGGGCGCACCGGATCCGGCACGCCCGCAGGGGAGTTCAAAGGGTTTTTGCGGCTTCCTTCACTGCCGCAGCCAGGTACAGCGACCCCAGAGCGCACACCACTCCGTCCGGTCCCGCCGCCAGCGCCGCCGTCCGAAGCCCTTCCGTCACGCCGGCGCAGGCGCACACGGGCACGCCCCGGCCCAAAAGCCGCTGCCGAAGCTCCTCCGCCCCCATGGCCCGGGGGCTGGCAGGCGTCACGGTGACGATGGCCTCCGCCATGGGCACCACCGCGTCCAGCATGGACTCCACGTCCTTGTCCGCCAGCACGCCCAGCAGCACCACCGCCTTCCGGCCCGGAAACAGCGGCGCAAGGCTCTTCGCCGCGGCGGCCACGCCCTGGGGATTGTGGGCCCCGTCCAGCAGCACCGCCGGGCCCGACGGCCGCAGCACCTCGAACCGCCCCGGCCAGCTGACAGTCCGCAGTCCCCGCCGCACGGCTTCCGGCGGGATGTCCCAGCCCCGCTGGGCCAGGGTCTCCGCCGCCGTGATGGCCACCAGGGCGTTTTGCACCTGGTAGGCTCCCGCCAGCGGCAGCGTCAACGTGCCATAGGGCGCGCAGTCGAACACGGCGCCCTCCAGTCCCAGGGACCGGACTTTGGCCCGCGCAAAATCCGCCTCCCGGAGCGTGGTGCCCTGGTCCCGGCAAGTCTCACGGATCACCGCATCCGCCTCCGGGCAGCCGCCGTAGCTGATCACCGGGCTGCCGGGCTTGATGATGCCCGCCTTGGCCCGGGCGATCTCCGTCTGGGTGGCACCCAGCACCGCCGCATGGTCCATGCCCATGGCGGTGATGACCGCTGCCTCCGGCGGGGGGATCACATTGGAGGCGTCCAGCGCGCCCCCAAGGCCCACCTCCAGCACCACAATGTCGCAGGAGCACTGGAGGAAATACAGCAGGGCGATGGCCGTGATGAGCTCGAACTCCGTGGGCGGCTCATCCATGGACTCCGCCGCGGGACGCACCTGTGCCGTCAGGCGGCCCAGGTCCTCGTCGGAGATCATGCGCCCGTCCACCCGGATGCGCTCATGAAAGGTCACAAGATATGGCGAGGTGTTTAGCCCCACCCGGTAGCCGGCGGCGCCCAGGATGGCGGCGATCATGGCGCAGGTGCTGCCCTTGCCGTTGGTCCCCGCCACATGGACGAAGCGGAGCTTGTCCTGTGGGTTGCCCAAAAGCCGGAGCAAACGGCGCATCCGCCCCAGCCCCGGCGCGCGCTGCTGCCAGTGCTGTGCGTGGATATAGGCGATGGCTTCCTGTCCGGTCATGGGCTCAGACTCCTCTCAAAACGGGATATGTCCGCCGCTCAGCTGCTTGGGCACCAGCCCCTGCTGCTGCAGCACAGGCAGCAGATAGCGCAGCAAAAGTGCCAGCAGGATGACCTGCAGCGGCAAATACAACGTATTTTTGATGGCGCTGGTGGTCAGGTAATAAAGATACCCTTTGGAATACAAAATAGAGCTCCACAGTGCTCCCAGCAGCACATTCTGGATGTTGGTCAGTGTCTTGGCCAGGATGATCCGCCGCCAGGAGATCCGCGCGCGGTAGAAGCACAGGGCATAGGTGAAGCACCCCAGCATGGTGGTGAGCATGTAGCCGGGAAAATAGGGGTAGCCCCCGGAGGAGAGGAAGAAGCTCAGGGTATCCTCCGCCGCGGCAAACACGAATACCGTCAAAGGCCCGCAGACCAGAGAGCACAGCGCTCTTGCCAGGAAGGTGATATTGAGGCTCAGGCCCTCGGTCAAGGGGATCTGGAAGTGGGAAAGGGCGACGCAGGCAGCGATCAT
>DYBL01000035.1 GCA_019418625.1 Clostridiales bacterium
CCCCAGAAGCCCATGCCGGTCAACCCCATCAGCAGGCCGCTCAAAATGCCCATAATGGTGACCATCCCGAACTTTTTCACCCTTGTCAGGAACAGCATAAATGGGATGCCGGTGATCAGCGCCCAAAGCGCCCCCAGGACGGGAAGGAAAATTGGTACAAACCCGATGGGAATTGCGACACAGCAGCCGATGACAAAATACAGTACTGTGAACAGCCCAAGGTTGATCAAATCTTTTGCCTGAATCTTGTTGTTCATAAGAAACACCTCCGCATTCATTGGTTAGCTCATTCTAACCCCGTCATAGAATACCATACCCGGACTGGCGTTTCTACAACTGAACAGCTTTTTAGCTCCAATCAACATCGAGTTTTGAATTGACGAGCCAGACTCTTCACGCCTATAATATAGCAAAAAGCAATTCTTTTCTTGCGGAGCCAAGAGGAGGACTCACCCATGAACATTGATGAGATTATCCGAAAATGCGTCGAAGTTCCCGGAATATCTATCGAACGGGGAGAATACAGCGCGGGGCTTTTTCTAAATGAGAAGGACGGAAAAGGCTTTGTAACATTTTTTCCGCTATTCCCGGGACTGACACTGGCTTATATTTCAGTAAACGCTCCGCTCTGGACAGCACCGGATTTGCGAGGAGAGGGCTCTGATGAAAAAGGCCCGCTGCTTCTGAACTACTGCGTAACTGGGCGCTGTGAGATCATTCTGAATAACGGAAATTTTGTGTATGTGACGGATGGGGATCTGTCTCTGACAGAACATTTTGCTCAAAGGCAGTATGTCTATCCACGCCGCATCTACGAGGGGCTGGAGTTCTTCGCAGAGCTTGATACGCTTGCGGCGCAGAGCGTATGGCTTCTGGAGGAATTCGGGCTTGACTTTCACTGCGTTGTGGAGCGGTACTGCCGGAATGGAAGCACCTACATCTCCAAGGCTGTCCCCGACGCGGAAGAATTGCTGAAAAAACTATGGTCACTGTATCATGAGCCTATGCCCTTTGCTGTAATGCAGATGAAGATCTATTCCCTGGCGCTGTTTTCTCTGCTGATGGAGCAGACGGAAATCCCTCTGTCCCAGGTCTGCGCCTATTTTACGGAAACGCAGGTGAGTATTGCAAAGCAGGTCGAACAGATTATCACAGCCGACCTGCGGCAGCATCATCCGGCCTGGGAACTGGCCGCGAGGTTTTCTATCAGTGAAACCAGTATGAAGAATTATTTTCGCGGTGTCTTCGGGCAAAACATATCGGCGTATCTTCGGGAGCTCCGAATGAGAAAAGCCTCGGAATTGCTGACGGGCAGCCGGCTTTCGGTATCTGAGGTGACGGAACAGGTCGGATACATCAACCAGAGCAAATTCGCCGCGGCATTCAAGAAGCAATTCGGCATATCCCCGTTAGAGTATCGGCGCAGGAGGCACTTGGAGCGCCTTAGCCATGAGAAACTTTGACGGACAGAACACACAAATATCTCAAGATTTTACAGCATCCAACTTGCCCGGCTCCAAAAATCAATGTTATAATATCCGGGAGGTGGTGTCTGTGGAATTAAACTTTGAAGGCGTAGTTGTTGGCGTGATGTCCCTTGTGATCATTGGAGCGTTCCATCCTCTGGTGATCTGGTTTGAGTATCACTTCACGCAGAGTATCTGGCCAGTATTTTTGATCGCGGGCCTGCTCTGCCTGATCGCCGCGCTTTTCATCCAGGGCCTTTTCTCTGTCCTTCTGGGGCTGCTGGGTGTTGCCTGCATATGGAGCATCCGGGAACTGAAGGAGCAGGCCCGCAGGGTGGAGCGGGGCTGGTTTCCAAAAAATCCAAAGCGGAAATAGGCAGGGGGCCTGCCTATTTCCATCCTCTTGACAGAGTGCGTATGGTTTTATATAATTATCCCGCGGTTAGCAATGACTAACCGCGAAGTACATCCTATTATGCAAGCAAAATTATGATAGAAAAGAGGACAGATTATGTTCAATCACCTGGAATCCCTGGGAACGCAGGAAAGCCCCGTCAAAGTCGATCTTCTGCACCTGGACCCTACAGACCCGGACGGCGGATGCTGCTGCAGGAAAAACAACGGCGAACATTGCTGTGGGCGGCACAGCCACACGCAGGAGCAAACGGAACGCTAAGGCCGGTGTGATTCCATGCAAACATCGGTTATTTATGGTCTGCTGATCCCTTTTGTGGGCACCTCGCTGGGGTCCGCCTGCGTCTTTTTCCTGAAGAAAGGTTTGGGGGATCGGGTGCAGCGGGGGCTGACCGGCTTCGCCTCCGGCGTCATGGTGGCCGCGTCGATCTGGAGCCTGCTGATCCCCGCCATGGATCAGTCCGCCGGGGCAGGGACCTGGGCCTTCCTGCCGGCGGTCATTGGCTTTTGGGTTGGTATTCTCTTTCTGCTGGGGTTGGATCATCTGATCCCTCACCTCCACCAAAAGAGTTCCCGCGCGGAAGGGCCCCATACGCAGCTGCGGCGCTCCACCATGATGGTACTGGCGGTTACCCTCCATAACATCCCGGAAGGAATGGCAGTCGGTGTGGTCTATGCGGGCTATCTGGCCGGAGACGGTCAAATCACCATGATGGGCGCTCTGGCCTTATCTCTGGGCATCGCCATTCAGAACTTCCCCGAGGGAGCGATTATCTCCATGCCCCTGCGCGCGGAGGGAATGAGCAAGCCCTGGGCTTTCGCAGGAGGCGTACTTTCCGGGGCGGTAGAACCGCTGGGCGCCCTGCTGACGATTCTGGCCTCAGGGCTGGTGGTTCCGGCTCTTCCATATCTTCTGAGTTTTGCCGCCGGCGCTATGATCTATGTGGTGGTGGAAGAATTAATCCCTGAGATGTCCCAGGGAGAGCACTCAGATGTGGGCGCGCTGACCTTTGCTTTGGGCTTCACCCTGATGATGGCCCTTGATGTGGCACTGGGATAGAGACTCCCGCATAACATGGAAGCGGAAGGGGGTACCCCCTTCCGCTTCCGTGTTTTTCACAGTATATTAAACCTAGGATTGCTTCTTGATTCGCTGAATCGGGTCGGTTGCTGTTGGAAGTTTATTACAGTACAGGCCATAGAAATCGTCCCGGGCGAGGGTGTCCAGCCACACCGCGGAGGGGCAGCAGACCCGCTCGCCCTCTTGGCTGCTGTGCAGTTGGGTGCAGGCCGGAAAGAGGATCAGATCCCCGTTGGACACATAGAAATCGCACAGCTCCCGGCACAAGATCTCCTCTGCCACCCGCCGGGCCGCCCACTCGGGGGCAGAGGTCCGCGCGCACAGATAGGACGGGATCAGCACCGGCCCCTCTTGGGGCGTGCGGAGGAAGGTGCTCTGCCCATCCGCCCGCAGTGCGTAGAGAGAGGGCACCAGGGCGGTACGGGCCTGTCCCTGGCGCACAGTTTGAAATGCTCCGATGGGCATATCCGTTACAAAGCTGCGGTCCAGCAGGCCGGAGGCTGCCTCCCGGCCCCATGTTTCCCAGACAACCTTTACTACCGTCTTGACGGCAGAGTTGTTGATCCCGCCGAAGGCCAGCCCGTCCCAGTCCGGCAGCCGCATCTGCTCGCATATCCCCAGCTCGCGGGTATAGTAGACCAGAGGGATGGCCGCCGCGGGCAGGAGTTTGTCGCCCCGCCGCACGGCGTCCAGAGCAGGACTTTCCCGCAGGGAGACCCAATCTGCCGCCGGGTACAGCTCCGGTTCCATCTTGGAAAAAATGGCCCGATCCTCGAACACCTCCAGATCCGCCGAAACGATGAGGTCTGGGAGCACCGCATCCGGCCGGGCCAGATACTCCGACATATGCTCCGGGTATCCCAAGCCGAAAAAACGAACCTCCAGCTCAATGTCTTCCCGGTGCAGCCGCCCGGCCAGCTCCTGCAAAAACGCCTTTTCCTGGCGGTGCAGGACGCAGATGTGGTTCCAATAAAGCAGAATGTGTGTCATGCCAGATGATCTCCTCTCCGAAGCGATGCCTGATAGGTTTGTTGCCGGCGGTACAGCTCGCCTAATTCCATATAGAGTGCGGCCTCCTGTGGGCTGCGCTCCACCACTGCAGCCACCGCGCCGCCCCCCATGACGATGCGCCGCCGGGACATCAAGGCGGTGTGCGGGTCATGGGTGACCACCAGCACCAACTTGTCATGACGCTGAAGCAGGCCCAGCGCCCGCTCTTTGTCGATGCCGGCGTTCTCAATCTCGTCGATGAGGACAATGGGGCTGTCGCAGAGCAGGGCGATGTCGGCGATCATCAGCGCCCGGGACTGGCCGCCGCTGAGCTGGTTCAGGCTCTGGCCCAGGGCAACAGGCTCCGGGGTGATCTCATTGGCCAGGGCCAGCACCTCCACCGGCGGGGTCTCCTTCCCCCTGCACTGGGCATGGAGGGCCAGGAACTCTTCCACCGAGGCGTCCAGCACGAAGCGCATATTCTGCCCCAAGTGGGCCACCAGTTGGGAAGACAAGGACTGGCGGCGTTCCGCCGGGATCTCCACGCCGTCCAGGAGCACCCGGCGGCGGGTGACCGAGTCCCCATGGGCCAGCTGCTCTACATCCTTGATGAACCGGGACTTCCCGGAGCCGGTGTTGCCCACGATGGTACACAGTTCGCCCCGCTCCAGGGTGATGCCCTGGAAGGGTTCCGGCTTCCCGGTCTTGTCCCGGCCGGGAAGAATGGTCACAGACTGCATACTTCCGCCTCCTCAAAGTTGATCTTGCCCACCACGCCCTGCTGGAATGCGCTGCCCACACGCTGCTCTCCCACGCAGTAGGAGCAGACCCCGCTGGGCATGGTGTGCCGCAGAATGTCCCCCTCAAAGCTGCCGCACGCAGGCCGGTCCAGCAGCCACCGGGCCAAAAGGTCGGTTCCATAGCCCGCCAGACCGTCCACCGGAAAAAGCGCCGCTCCGGGGTTGATCTGCCGGATCTGCCAGGAGATGATCTCCAGTTCCGCCTGGGAGACCATGTCGATCTTGGTGAGCACCACAAAGTCCGCCTGGGTGAGCATTGGGCCAAGCTGTCCCGACGCCCGGCAGCTGGCGGTGCAGTCCAGCACACATCCGGCCGTCATGTGCTGCGTGGCCGGGGAACAGCGGTGGCAAAGTCCGGCAGTCTCGATGACCAGGGTGTCCCGCTTCAATCGGTCCGCCCAGTCCCAGAGCTCCGGCAGGTTGGAGACAAGAAAATGATCCGGGCAGATGTCCCCGCTCAGACCCGTCACACAGGGTAGCCCCATGCGCTGAAAGAGCGCCCCGTCCCCGGTCTTCAGGCAATCGATCTTGCAGACGCAGGGAGCGGTGCCGCCCTCTTCCAGCAGGGGAAGCAGGGCCTTCAGCGCCGAGGTCTTCCCCACGGCGGAAGCCCCGGAAAACAGATAGACATGGCGCGGCACGGCAGTTCCTCCTCGTATTGAAATCGGTTAGCCATAACTTACCACAGGAAACACAAGTTTGTCAGTACCAAGTGAGACTCCGGCAATCTCGATTGATACTTGACGGACGCCTCCGAACCCGGTAAAATATACGCCAGAGGTTAGCAGTAACTAACCAGAGAGGAGGGGTATTTTGGAGCAGGTGGAACTGGAACGGAGGCTGGCACAGTCGCCTCTTCTGGCAGGGGTCTCCCTGCCGGCGGAGCAGGCGCGCGTCCAGTCATTTCCGGCGGGCCATATCCTCAGCGACCGGCCCGGCGGCGTGCCCTCCGTAGGGCTGATCCTGTCCGGGCGGGTAGAGGTCTACTCCGTGGCCCTGGACGGCAAAGATGTCCAGCTCAGCACGCTCCCTGCCGGGGAGTGCTTCGGTGTCTGCAATCTGCTGGCCGGCGCTGAACTGGAAACGGTCCTGCGCTGCGGGGAGGAAACCGAAGTTCTTTATATCCCTAAACCCGTACTGCTGGCGTGTATGGAGCGGGACGCCGGATTGTCCCTCCGGTACGCGGAGCTGTGCAACCAAAAGCTCCAGTTTCTGCTCCGGCGCATCGAACTGCTCACCATGCAGTCCTGCCGTGGGCGGGTCATCGCCCATCTGTTGGCCGGTCAGGACAGGAACGGGTGTGTGAAGCCCACCGGCTCCCGGGAGGACCTCGCACGCCAGCTGGGCGTCAGCCGGGCGGCGCTGTTCCGGGAACTGGCGGCCCTTCAATCCATGGGCGTCCTGCGGTCAGAGGGAAATCTCCTCACCGTGCTGGATACGCCCGCGCTGGAAAAGCTGCTCTACCACCCCTCCCGCACCAAATGATCAGGAAAGGAAGTACCGTACCAATGAAAAAACTGCTCTCTCTGTTTTGCACACTGTCCCTGTCTGCCGCACTTCTGGCCGGATGCTCCGGCGGAAACGGCAACACCAATGCAGCGGCGGATGGTGCGGAGTCCACTTCTCCGACCTTAACGGAGCCGGAAACTACGTCCCAGCAGGAGACGGCTGCTCCGGTGGATGTCAATGTGATGGCCCTCAAGGGGCCTACTGCCATGGGCATGGTGGAATTCATGAGCCAGGCAGACACGGGCGAACTCACCGACAACAACTATCACTTCAGCATCACCGCGGCCACCGATGAGGTCTCCGCCGCTCTGGCCCAAGGGACTACGGATCTTGCTGCGGTCCCGGCCAATCTGGCTTCCGTCCTCTATAACAACACCGAGGGCGGCGTGCAGGTGCTGGCCATCAACACCCTGGGTGTGCTTTACATCGTAGAGAGCGGCGATACCGTCCACTCTGTGGAGGATCTGCGGGGCAAGACCATCTACGCCAGCGGAAAGGGCAATACGCCGGAGTATGCCCTCAACTATGTGCTGACCCAGAACGGCATTGACCCGGCCTCCGATGTGACTATCGAGTGGAAGAGCGAACAGGCTGAGTGCCTGTCGGCCCTTATGGCGGAGGAGAACACCATCGCCATGCTGCCTCAGCCCTTCGTCACCACCGCTCAGACAAAGAGCGAAAATATCCGTGTGGCGCTGGATCTGACCGAGGAGTGGGACGAGATCCAGGCGGAGAGCGACGCCCCCTCCACGCTGGTCACCGGTGTGGTGGTTGGCCGCACGGAGTTTGTAGCGGAGCACCCTGAAGCGGTCTCCGCGTTCCTGGAGCACTACCGGGCGTCGGTGGAGTATGTGAACGCCAATGTGGATGAAGCCGCACAGCTCGTAGGCCAGTATGAGATCGTCGCCGCAGAAGTGGCACAGAAGGCCCTGCCGGAGTGCAATATTGTCTTTATCGAGGGTGTGGAGATGAAGGACAGCCTCTCCGGGTATCTTTCCGTCCTGTTTGAGCAGAACCCCAAATCTGTGGGCGGTGCCCTGCCCGATGATGCCTTCTACTACAGCCGCTGAGTTTTCATGAGACGCCCTCGAACCATACGCGCCTGGGCGGTGCTCGTCTGGCTTGCCCTTTGGCAGCTGGGCGCTATGGCGATCGACCAGCAGATCATCCTGGTTTCTCCGCTGCGGGTGCTGTCCCGGCTCTGGGAGTTGATCCCCACACCGGATTTCTGGGGGAGCATCGCCTACTCCCTGGTGCGGATCACCGCAGGCTTCCTTCTGGGGGTGGCGGCGGGCACGGTGCTGGCGGCCCTCTCCGCGCGGTTTCGCCGGGTGGAGGAGCTGCTGGCCCCCGCCATGCTGGCCATCAAGTCCATCCCGGTGGCCTCGTTCATCATCCTGGCCCTGATCCTGTTTTCCTCCCGGAATCTGGCGGTACCCATCTCATTTCTGATCGTCCTGCCTGTACTCTATTCCAATGTCCTGGGCGGCATCCGGGCTGCTGACTCACAGCTGATGGAGATGGCCCGTGTATTCCGCATCCCGGTGGGGCGGAGCATCCGCTATGTGTATTTGCCCCAGGTGATGCCCTATTTCCTGTCGGCCTGCGGCTCCGCTCTGGGCCTGTGCTGGAAGTCAGGGATTGCCGCGGAGGTCATCGGTATGCCGGAGGGCTCTATCGGCGAGCAGCTCCAGCAGGCCAAGGTCTATCTGGATACCCCGGACCTGTTTGCCTGGACTCTGGTGATTGTGCTGGTGAGCCTGGCCTTTGAGCGGGCGTTCCTGGCGCTGCTGCGGCGGGGCGCCAGAGCGATGGAGAGGATGTGAGCCATGGAGGACATTGTGATCCGAAACCTGTGCAAGTCCTTTGCTGGAAAGCCGGTACTGCGGGATTTCTCCGCCGTACTCCCGGTCGGGCAGGTGACCGGCCTCATGGCCCCGTCCGGGGCGGGCAAGACCACTTTGCTGCGTATCCTGATGGGGCTGGAGCGGCCGGACGGCGGCACCATAGACGGCCTTGCCGGCCTGCGGCTCAGCGCGGTCTTTCAGGAGGACCGGCTCTGTGACAATCTGGACCCGTCCGCAAATATCCGCCTGATCAATCCGACCCTGGGACGGAGAGAAACGGAGGACGCCTTGGCGGCGGTGGGGCTGGCCGGCTGTCTGCGGCAGCCAGCCCGGGAACTCTCCGGCGGAATGCGCCGCCGGGTGGCGATCTTGCGGGCACTGCTGGCGGAATACGACCTGCTCTTCCTGGATGAGCCGTTCAAGGGTCTGGACCGGGAGACCAAAGAAACCGTGATGGCGGACACACGCCGGCGCTGCGCTGGACGGACAGTGCTCCTGGTCACCCATGATGTTGCGGAGCTGGATGCCATGGGCGCGGTTGTACGGCTTGATTTGAGTACATGAGCGCCTATCCGCAAACAGGGAGACCCCGCACCTCAAGGTGCAGGGTCTCCCTTTGCATTTATTTTCAAGACAAATAGTACAAGAACGAACGAAGGCGCGACCGGGCAGCCTCATCCCAGTCGTGATCCATGGCCAGGTGGAAGTGCGGTACGCCGTCCAGCGCACCGGTCATCTCCAAGATCGCGGTGGTATTTTCATATCTGGGCGCCATGGTCAGCACCCCGGCGCACCGTCCGCCTAACTCCAGCCCTTTAGCCAAACGATGCCGGCCATTGGCTCCGGAAAATCCGGGCAGAAGGCGGTCTGCGGAGGAGCGCAGAGACTCCAGTTCAGGGGAAAAACTGCTGCGGGGGCCCAGCAGACGGCCGAGTACTTCCACGCGGCCCGCCCACTCCCGGCAGGCCGAGCTTCCCGCATCCCGCCAGAGGAACCACAGATATTCGCTCAGCGGCGCCCGGAGCAGCCGCCAGCCCTCCTGTTCCAGTGTATCGGGGACGCCGTCATGAAGGGTGAAGAGGGTGAACGGCTCACCCACGATCCCAAGCGTCCGTCCCTCCGGCGGAATGGCGCCGATGTGCGCCGCAAGGGTTTCCAGCTCTGCCCAGCCTGGCACACCCGCCGGAGCCAGTGCGTCCCGCTGTTCCGGCGGAGCGCATAGCAGAAGATCTCCGGTGAGGAGTGCCCGGAACAGCTGATCCGGCTCCGGGCAGCGCTCCGGAATCGTCTCCAGCTCCGGCGCGATGACCTTCACACGGCAAAGCCCCCGGCGTTCCAATACCGTCTCCACGCCCCAGGGGTATTGCCCGTCTACCTCCGCGCCCTGGGTGGAGGGGAGAAGCACCTGAAACGGGCCGCTCTCCGCTTCCGCCGCCGTCAGGACGCCGCCCAGCAGGGCCGGGAACGGTAAATACTCCTTGGAGCTGGTTTCCGCCCTCCCCAGCGGCAGGGTGGTACTGTCGAGCCGCAGGGTGCGCGTCTCCGTTTTCCAGGCCGCCTCACAATATGCGCGGAGATAAGCGGTAAACGGCGGAAGGTCAGGCACGAGCAGCGGCCCTCCGGTTCTCTCCGGCACGGCGGCCACCGCAGTAGGGCGGTGTACCACGGAGGTGAGGGAAAAGCCCGCCGGAAGCGGCTGGGCAGGGCGGCCCTCCAGGCTCTGAAGAAACGCCTCGATCCGTGTGATCACGCCCACGGGAGAGAAATGCTCGTCCACCTCGATCTGCAGATAGGGCTTGTCTCCCATTTCCTTCCGAAACAGATAGGAAAGCATGGTGTCCGGGCCGCAGCCGTGGTTGGTCAGATAGACGGCATACAGGTTTGGATGATGGGCCACGAGCTTGGCCCCGGACAGGATGTGCTGACCAAAGGGCCAGTACAGATTGGGGTAGTCCTCCGACAGATCCAGGTCGTGGGCGGGCAAGTGGGACAGGGTGATGACCTTATGCCCGCGCTCCAGCAGCAGCCGGGGAATACCCATGTTGAGCACCGGATCGGAAAGGCCGTAGTTCCGGGTAATGAGTACCAGCACCTTGTCGTCCGGTCTGAGGGACGCCAGCAGTTCCTGCCCCTGCTTCTCCACCGCCGCGGTATGCCGCCGCACCGCCTTGGCCCCGGATAGCAGGGCGGGCAGACAGCGCGGCTTTGGTATTCCCAGCTGCTTCCCGACGCCCAGCATGGCGGAGGCCATTGCCTCCTGTCCAAAGTCCAGGTCGAACACCGGGCTGAGCAGGGTGATTCCCCGCCGCTCCAGATCCAGGGCATTGGCCGCCAGCCGGGGCGCGGTCTGCATATAGACACAGCCATAATTGTGCTCTACATGGGAGGACTCGTGCTTCATGGTGTGGACAGAGGGCATGAAGATATAGTCCACGCCCTGTTCCGCCAGCCATGCCATGTGGCCGTGGAGCAGCTTCACCGGGTAACAGGTCTCCGCCTGGGCAGTCTGCTGGGCCAGCCGGATGATCTCCTCATTTGTGGGCGGAGAGAGCAGGACATTGAATCCCAAGTTCCGGAAAAATGCATTTGCCATGGGGAAGAATTTGTGGATCACCAGCGCATAGGGGACGCCCACCATCTTTTTCCCTGGGACCCGGATGGGGTCATACCCCTCCAGCAGCAGCGCCCCCGCCCGCTGGTAGAAGGCGATGTTCTCCGCCACCCCTGGCCCGGCGGCGTGTTCCGCCCCGGTCGCTGTGTCAAATCCGTGGAAGCAGGACGGGCCGCGGACTGACTCCAGCGCCAGCAGGGCCGCTCCATAGGCGCCGCTGATGGGGAAACAGGGTGAAACTGTGAGCCGCTCCCCCAATTCCTGCTGAAAGGCGGCCACGATCCCGGGATTGTAGGCAACACCGCCCTGAAGCACCACGCGGCTTCCGACAGGCTTGGCCCCAACGACCTTGTGGAGGTAGTTGCGGACAATGGACCGGCACAGGCCAGCCGCCACCTCTGCCTGGGAGGCGCCCCGGGAGAGTGCGGACTGGATGGCTGTCTCGATAAACACCGTACACCGCTCTCCCAGCTCCACCGCGCTGGGCGCGCTGAGGGCCAGAGGGCCGAACTCCGCCAATGGGATACCCATGCGCGCGGCCTGCTCTTCTACAAAGGAGCCGGTTCCGGCGGCGCAGATCCTGTTCATCTGAAAGTCGGCCACCTGTCCGCCCCGTAGGGAGATATACTTGGAGTCCTGCCCTCCGATCTCAAAGACCGTATCCACATCCGGCGACCAGTGGACAGCCGCCCGAGCTTGGGCGGTAATCTCATCCCGCACGGCGTCTGCCCCGATGAGGCGGCCAATGCGCTCCCGGCCGGAGCCGGTGACGCCCACTGCCAGGAAGGACACCGGCCCAAAGCGTTCATGGATGACATCCAGGCCCCGGCGCACCGCCCCCTCCGGGTCCCCGGCTGTGCGGAGATACTGGTAGTCGATCAGCGTACCGTCCCGGCCGGTGAGCACCAGATCCGTGCTGGTGGACCCCACATCAATCCCCAGGACACACCCATCCGGCGGGATGGTACCGGTGGCCGCGGGGACAGACGGAGGTGTACCGGGAAGTACGCGCAGCGCCGGCTGACGGCACAGCCGATCCCCACCTTCCAGCGCCCCGCCGCATAAACTGGCCAGCAGTTCCCCCATAGAGCAGGTGGCGGTCTCCATGGCTGCCTCCGCGGCTCCCGCGGCGCCGGCGTAAGGGAATTTCTCCGGCAGGATCAGCTCTGCTTCCGTCAATCCGAAGACCTCCCGCACAGCCTGGATCACACCCTGATTATGCCCGATGCCGCCGCACAGGGCCACGGGCTTTTCCACGGGAAGCCCCCGGACGATCACCGCCTTGTAGTTGCGCACCATGGCGTAGCAAAGGCCCAGGAGGATGTCCGGTGTGGGCACCCCCTCCTGCTGCCGGTGGATGATGTCCGTTTTGGCGAAGACCGCGCAGCGGCCGGAGAGCCTTGGGATGGAGCGGGCCTGCCCCACCAGGCGGGAGTAGTCCTCCAGTTTCAGTCCCAGCCGGGACATCTGATCCTCAAAGAAGGAGCCGGTACCTCCGGCGCAGTGTTCATTTACCGCAAACCGGGGCGGGGTGTTCTGATCCAAGCCGGTGAGGAAGCGGGCGCTCTGGCTGCCGATCTCAATGGCGGAGCGGGCTTCCGGGGCCAACAGCCGAACGCCGAGGTGGATGGCTGGGATCTCCCCCAGCACGGCCAGGGCATCGCACCCCTCTTTCAGCCGGTCGCCCGCGTTTCCGGTGATGACCACCGGGCAGCCGCAGGCCCCCGGGTCCGCGGCTAAAAGCGCCCCCAGCAGACGGCGGGCGCTCTGAACCACCGCTCCATAGTGGAAAGCCGTTTTTTCCCAAAGGAACTTTCCCTCCGGGGAAAGCAGGACGAGCTTCAATGTGGCGTTTCCACAATCTAATCCGATTCCGTTCATCGTCATCCTCCCATTCCGCGCTCGTTGACATTTGCCAGGCAAAGCGCTATAATGCGGTTAGTATTTACTAACCATAGCAGTTTACAGCACAGTTGTCGATTGCCACGGCAACATGGAGGTATCTCATGAACCCAATTACTACGGTGATGCGTCAGTGCCGCCTGTTTGACGGCATCCCGGAAGAGAAATATCAAAATGTACTGGCCTGCCTTCGGGGAGAAACCAAATTGTTTCGTAAGGATGCCATCCTCCTCCAGATCGGCGAGTGCCAGAAGCGGCCCGGCGTTGTGATGGATGGGACGCTGCGGATCTCCCTGTATAGTGAGGACGGCAATCTGGTCACCATCGAGCGGCTGGGGCGGGGGCAGGTATTTGGGGAGACTCTGGTGTGCTCCATGGCGGAGGACAGTCCCATCCAGATCGACGCGCTGACCGATGTGCAGGTGCTCTATCTGGATTTTGACCCGCTGCTTCTTCAGCAGGAATGCGCTTGCCCGCACAAAGCCCAGGTCACCGCCAACCTGCTCCGTGAAATGGGGCGGAGCGCCCTTTTTCTCAATCAGAAAATGCGGATCTTGGCCCAGAACCGGCTCCGCAACCGGATCAAGCTTTATCTCCAGATGCTCCCTGTCAAGCCCGGCGGCGAACTCCATCTGGACATGGGGCGGGGCGAACTGGCCGACTATCTGTGTGTAGACCGCAGCGCCCTCTCCCGGGAACTGGGGCGTATGCAGAAAGAGGGGATTCTCGCCTTTCAGGGCCAACAGGTGCGTATTCTGGATCAGAGTTTTCTCAGCGTATAAATTTTGCCTGTCCGTTGCCATGGCAACGGACAGGCTTTTTTGCGGGTGCTATCATATCGCTGCAATAGGTTAGCTGTTGCTAACCAAAATTCTTGAAAGGAGAGTCGCACATGAAACGCGCTCTTGCATCCCTGGTAGCATCTGCGATGCTGCTGTTTGCCCTGGCTGGCTGCTCCAACGGAAATAATCCGGCCGAAAATCCCGCCGCATCCCCCACATCCCCGCCGGCCAGTTCCACGCAGGCCGCCGAGCCGGTGACCATCTCAGTGGGTGTGCCTACCGCGCCCCCGGCGCTTCCCGTCCTGCACATGATGGAGGCCGGACTGCTGGGAGAGAATGTGACCATCGACCTGAATGTGTGGAACTCCCCCGAGGAGCTGCTGGCCATGGTTCAGGGCGGGGAGCACGACCTGTACGCCTTCCCGCTCACTGTGGTTTCCACACTCTACAACAAGGGCCTGGATGTGCGCCTGATGAATGTGAATACCTGGGGCGTCACGTATTTCATGACCACGGATCCTGCGTTTGAAACCTGGGCCGATCTGGCCGGCAAGACCGTCTATATCCCCCTCCAGTCCTCTCCTCCGGACGCTCTGACCCAGTATTTCCTGAATGAAGCCGGGCTGACGGTGGGCGAGGATGTGGAGATCGTCTACGCCAGCACCGCAGAGGTAGCCGCCCTGCTGGCCTCCGGCGAGGCGGAATACGCCACCCTGATCGAGCCGCAGGTCACATCTGCGATGAGCCAGAACAGCGAAGTACGCCGGGCGCTCAGCTTTGAAGAGGAGTGGCAGCGGGTCACCGGCACCGACACCATGATCCCCAACGCCGGCTTCGGCACCACCCAGGGCTTCATTGACGAAAACCCGGAGCTGACAGAGCAGTTCCAGGCCGCCTACGCCGAGAGTGTCCAGTGGGTGCTGGATCACCCCGCCGAGGCCGCCGCTCTGGCCGAGGAGCACCTGGGCATGAAGGCCGCCGTGGTGGAGGCCGCGATCCCCAATATGGGCCTGACCTTCAAAAGCGCCCAGGACGCCTGGGGAGAACTGGATACATTCTATAACCTGCTCAACGACTTTGACCCCTCGATGATCGGCGGAAAACTCCCCAACGACGGGTTATACTATGCGGGGTAAGGCGGCCCTCTGGCTCCGCCGCGCCCTGGGCGTGGGCCTGCTGCTGGGTGTCTGGCAGCTGGCCTCGCTCTGTTTCTCCCCTCTGGTGCTCCCTCCCGTTCCACAGGTCGCGGGCACGCTGGCGTGGCTGATCCGGGAGCCGGACTTCTGGCCCACCGTCGGTACCACCCTGCTGCGCCTGGCGCTCGGCCTTGGGATCGGGATTGCGGTGGGTTCCATTCTGGGTCTGCTGTTCGGCCTGTGCCCCAAACTGGAGGATGTGGGGGCGCCATTCATCCATGTGCTCCAGTCTGTGCCGCCGGTATGCTGGGTTGTGCTGGCTCTGGTATGGTTTGGGTTTAACGGCTGGCCCTGTGTATTCATCGTGGCCGCATCCACCATTCCGACGGTGGTGATCAACCTGAGCCACGGCGTGCGGGGCGTAGACCCGGAACTTCTGGAGATGGCGAGGCTCTACCGCTTTTCCCGCCGGAAAGTCCTGCTTCATGTGACGCTGCCCTCTATCCGCCCCTATTTCCTCTCCGCGTTAGAGATCGTCGTGGGCGGCGGTTGGAAACTGGCGGTGATGGGGGAGGTCCTCACCACGAACAGCGGGATCGGCGGCGCCATCACCACCGCGCGGCTGAATATCCAGCCCGATGCGATCATCGCGTGGGCATTCCTGCTGGTGACAGGGTGCTTTATTACGCAGAAGCTGGTGTGCCTGCTTCTGTCCAGGAGAGGGGGAGGCCCATGCTGAGACTGAGCGGGATCTGCAAGCGCTTTGAGGATCTGCCCGTACTCTCAAACCTGTCCCTCACCTTGTCCCGGGGCGAGATCGTCGCCTTGATCGGCCCCTCCGGCTGCGGGAAAACCACGCTGCTGAACATCATTTCCGGCCTGACGGCGCCGGACGCCGGTACGGTGGAGGGTGCGGATGGCAGGCTGAGCTATATGTTTCAGAGCGCCCGGCTGCTGCCCTGGCGCACGGTGGAGGAAAACATCCGGCTGGTGCGGGAGGACGCGCCCGCCGGGGAAGTGCGCTCCCTCATCGCCGCTGTGGGGCTGGAGGGGTTTGAACGCTATTATCCCAGCCAGCTCTCCGGCGGCATGGCCCGCCGGTGTGCCCTGGCCCGGGC
>DYBL01000036.1 GCA_019418625.1 Clostridiales bacterium
GTTGCCTGGTAGACAGGAGTAATCCCACACCCCCAGGCCCAGACACACGTTGAGCACCAGTCCCGCCGCCAGCTCCGCCGCTGTCACCAGGGCCGCGCAGGCCGCCGCCTGGAGCCACAGGGGAACTTCCCAGGGCAGCTGTTCCCCGCATCGCTCCACGGGGATGCACAGCAGCATCGCCAGCACCAGCATGGTCCAGGAGATTCGCTCCGGCTCCCCCGTGATGGTCTTGTACGCCACCTCCAGGAGAAAATAGACAGTGCCGCCCCAGGTCCACAGGAGCATGGAGAGCACCCAGCGCCCGGCCCGGCTCATATGGTCACCTCCACACTGGAATAGTCAATTACGATGGCCCGCACCTCTTGCGCCGTGGCGGCGGCGTAAATGGCAGTTTTGATGCTTTCCTGGTATCGGCGGTACGGGTAGACATAGGTGGAGATGGCCATAGACAACGCCAGATACTCGTCCAATTCAAACGGCCGGCAAACCTCCTTTTGCGCGTGCCATTCCAGTGGTGCCGTCTGTTCGGCAAGCTGCGCTGCCTGGTACTGCATCAGATTCAGGGCCATTTCGTTCTGATCCTGCTCTTCCACGCCGTACTGCTTGCCATCCGTCCATGTTAGGGGGTGAGAGGCCAGCCAGGATGCGAGAGCAGCTTTGTTTTCCTCTTGGCGGGCGGACTGGAGCTGATCCAGAGAAATAGATCTGTCTGCCGCTTCCCACGCCGCAATTTCCTCCGGGGTAGCATCGCGATAAACGCCGTTATCATAAACTCTCATATACTTACCTTCCCCAAACCATCAGCCTTGTGTTAGCTGGCCAGTTACCCTGAAAATACAATTTTAGAGTTGTATAGAATTCATATGGATTTTCTGTTAAAACCGGAGTTGTGGAATAGACGTTGTTGGAAGGGCTTGACATTTTTTGAGCGATGCTGCCGTTTGATGTTTTCTCCATGCGTACTGCAACATCAGTGTTTTCAACGAAGTTGCTCAACCCATAAATCTGGAACATATTAACATTGTCTTGATTTATGAAACGGATATAGTAGCTTATTGCATTTGGCACAGCTTTCCCGTAAAGATATACGTCTGTAAACTCAAACGGATTTCCTTGGGCATCCTGTGAAAAAACGAAATTTGTGGTATCTTCTGTTGGAGTAACATCTGCAATCAGCGTCCACTCACGCTTTGTTCCTCCATCGGACGGCGCCGACCATCCTCCTGGCGTGAGCACATAGTTCGTCGGCACACCCTCAGTGGAGGGGACACCGGCACCGGCGGGGCCTTGTGGCCCTTCCGGTCCCTCCGGTCCAGCAGGACCAGGGTCACCTTGTGGTCCTTGGATGCCCTGCTCTCCCTGGTCTCCCTTTTGCCCCTGCGGGCCTTCCGGTCCAGGATCTCCCTGCGGGCCAGGTTCCCCGGGATCGCCCTGGGGTCCCTGTGGGCCGGGATCACCCTGCGGACCTGGTTCTCCCTGCGGTCCCTGCGGACCTTGCGGTCCCGGCTCGCCCTGTGGACCCTGGGGCCCTTCCGGCCCCGGCGGCCCCTCTGCCACAGGCGGGAGCGGCAGGGAAGACTGTATGTAGGCTCCGCTGTCGATGTCGTAGATCATCCAGTAGCCATCGTCTCCGGGATAGGGCGGGTTGGAGTTGAGGGTTTGGATCCTCTGCTCTACCTGCGTAAACTCAGACGGCACGGTGGGCCACTGCACGTCGCCGGAGAGGCTGGCGGGGATATGCGCAGTGATGGCGTTGGTATGGCGCACGACCTCTCCCTGGGTGCCCCGCAGCTGCAGGCGGTAATATCCGGCCACAGACAGCATC
The DNA here is from genome assembly GCA_019418625.1 of Clostridiales bacterium. Taxonomy (GTDB): domain Bacteria; phylum Bacillota; class Clostridia; order Oscillospirales; family Oscillospiraceae; genus Oscillibacter. The sequence continues at coordinate 1,826 of DYBL01000036.1, forward strand.
TCCGCCGTCAGGACCGCATACAGCCCTCCGTCCGCCTCCGTCAGCGTGATGATGTTGAGCTGATCGCCGCACTGGGTGAGCAGTGCCCACGTCCAGCCGGCCGGGATATCTCCTTCGATATCGATGCGGCGGGAAAGATTGTCATACTGGCGGGCGATCAGTCCGCCGGCTTTGATGGTCCAGTTGTCAAATGTTATCACACGGGTACCTCCACGGAGTCATAGTCCACCACAATGGCGTCCAGGGCCTCCAGTGTGGCGGCATCCCGCATGGCTACCTCCTGGTGTTGTTGGTAGCTCACCAAGGCAGTGACGCGGGTCTCGATTGCAAAGGCCAGTGGGGACAACTCCTCGATTGTCCAGCTTTTGCACACGTCCCCGGTACTGTTCCAGGTCAAATCATAGGGGATGCCACTGCTCTTTTTGACATATGCAGAAAACAATTTACTGGTGAGCTGCTGCTGTTTTTCGGCGGTGATAGAATAATATTCTCCATCCGTCCATTGAAGCGGATGCGCCTCAAGATAGGATGCCAGATCAGTTTTACTCCGGGCGATCCGAGCCACCTTGATGGGCTCCAGATCCGGCTCCGGCATGGTTCCCGGCGTCAGCGCAGTCACGGTCATGATGCCGTCGATCTCCTCTGCCTCTACCTCCACAAAGGGGTAGGTGTCCGGCAGCGCCATCTCCTCCGGGATCATGGCCCAGCCCTCCGGGGGCGCCAGCCACGCGGAGGATTCCATATTGCGGTGCGCTCCGTTAGAAAGCGCGGAAAGTTCGATGATCTTCATGGTGTCCTCCTCTCAGCAGATGTAAAAGCCGTAATAGGTGTAACCTTCTTCGGCAAACCCATATCGGCCACCATAATAGGAAGTTGAATATTTACACGTCCAATAAACCGTCTTTCCGTCCAGCGACTTTTTCGCATAAAGTTTTGCATTGGTCGTTGATCCATATGGATCTCCAAGGCCAGTCCCCTCCGTGTATTCTGTCGTAAGCGGAGAGGTCAAAATGATCGTATTGGCATTTTCATCGGATGACCTCGTTGATGTCGTCGGATAAAATGTACCGGTTGAGTTTTCTTTTCGCATCAGGACTCCGACCATCAGAATCGGCTTATCTGCTGTAACAGATACACCTCCGGCATTGATGTCACCTTCATAGGTTCCTGTCCCCATATAGGAAAACAGGTGAACCTCCGCTTTCCCGGCCAGCTCCGCCTCTGTTACCAAGCTGGCCCATTGATCTTTTGCAAACCGGTATGCGAGTTTCTTATTTGCGTAGTTGGCCAAAAAATCCAGGGAATATGCTATGTTCCCCGTGAAAAAACGGATGAAGGCATTTCGGTTCTGTGGCCACCCATCCGGCAATCCAGATACACCATCCTTATTTGTAAGGGCGATAAGCAGTTTTTCCGGCATATCATCAAGATTCGCGTAGGTATTCATTGTAAGTCCAAGTGCATTTAACTGCTCCGCCGTCACGCCATGAGGGTTGCTCTTGTTGTTTACATGATTCGACAACTCATCGGCAGTAACAAGCCTCACCCAGCCTTTGTTGCCGCTATTGGTAATCTGCAACTTCCAAAGTTCGTTACTGTTTACCGGGGCAGCATAGATTGCTCTTGTATATTCGCCTCCAGAAGGGACTCTTGTATCCGCCCACACGATCACATTCCAGTAATCCGACCGCGGGAATCCTGTTGCAGGCGGAGAAACCCCGTAAAATCCGCTGGGCCGCTTGGCAAGGAGTTCATCCAGCGTAGTAATTGAACCGTTGTCCGACGAGTCCACTGCCTTTTTGGACACTGCCTCGTCGATCTTATCCCAGTTGTCGTTGAGCATGGTCTGGATGTTGAACGTGTCCGCTCCGTCCGCCACTGGGTCCTTTTTCAGCAGCTGCAGATGCTCTGTGTAGCTTGCCATCAAATTTTCCCTCCCGCAAATTGATTGAGCGGCGTCTTGTCCATCTCACCGATGGTTTTGACCTGGTGGATATCCCGGATCAGGAGATACCGCAGCAGATAGTCAATGGGCAGGTGCGCCGGGATGGTGCTGGACAGCGCCGAGCGCAGTCCGTCCATATCCGCCGGCACGCCCAAGCTGCCCATAAAGGTAACCAAGATCCTGCCGCCCGTGAAGGAAACGGCCACCTCTCCGTTGCGCCAGGCGTCTGCCACCGCCTGGATGGTCTCGATGCTCACCTTGCCGCTGGAGCGGTATCGGGCAGCGAGCACGCTGCGCCGGCTCTCCAGGGTGGCTCCGGCGGGCGGAACGATCCCGGCCAGGCGCTCCTCGATCTCCAGGGCCCAGGTGATGGTCTCCAGGGACAGCTGCGCCCGGATCTCCCGGGACGCCGCATTCTGCCCCTCCAGCACGCCCAAAATAGCATCCGCCAGCGCCAGCACCCAGGGGTCCTGCCGGTACTGCTGCGGCAGATTACGCACCAGCTCCATACCGGATGCTCACCTCCCCCAGCGTGGCCACCTGCCGCTGCGCCACCGGCACATTGGCGGTGCCGCCGTTTACCGTCAGGTCCGCAAAGTCCTGGACCCCGTCTGCCCCCAGGATGGCCGCCGCGATCTGGGCATAGCTCACATAGTCCTGGGCGAAGGCGATGCCCTTGAGATAGGCCGCCACCGCGGCGCGGATGGCCTCGGTCACGGTCTCCTGCTCCGTCCCCGGCAGCGCCTGCACCGTAAGGGACAGCGTCAGCTCCACGGCCTCCGCCGCGCTGACATAGCAATACGCGCCGATGGGCGCCTCGCCCGCTCCCAGCCCCTGGCTGCCCGGGTCGATGTGGTCCTGGACCCGCCCCACAAGCTCCTCGTCCGCCGGCTGCCCGTCCACGTCGATGAGGACCACGTCCACGGTGTTGTCCCCATGGCCCAGCGGATAGATCTGCACGCCGCCCACGCCGGTGACCTCCAGGGCCCAGGCCCGATAATGATACTGATTGCCGCTGGTGGGCGGCGTCTGGAGCCGGAGGATATAGCGGTCATAATAGGCCGCATCGCTCTCGGCGTCGTAGCCGCCGGTGAGCGTGTCAGAATTGGACACCGACACGATGCCCGCGATCTGCACCGGCATCATGGTGACGCTGCCGGCGGGCAGGTTGCCCACCTCTCCCGGCTGGATGCAGCGGATGGGCACCTCCCCGCTGCCGGTGATGTCCACGGTGGCCGTGGCGGCAAACTGGATGCCGCCGGCGGACTCAAAGAGATCTCCCGCCTGTACGGTGCCGTTTCCCGTCACCTGCAGCACGCCCGAGGCGTAGGTGGGCGGATTGCGGACAAGGCCGGACCGGCTCTTGATGTAGCTGTCCAGCTCCTCCCCGGTGAGATTTGCCGGGTCCAGCCGGGCTGCCGTCGCCAGGAGATCTTCCGCAAAGCCCTCCATGGGGATGGAGGCCGCTGCCAGCAGGTCATAGGTGGGAAAGCCCACCGTTTTTTGATACTGCTCCGGCATGGCCGCGAGCATTTGATCGAGAATCTCAGACATCCATCTGCACCTCCAGCGTCTCGTCGGTATATAGCTCCGCTGTAAATTCCACATGGCACACACGCCCGCGCCGCTCCACGGAGAAATCCCGCAGCGTCCGCACCGCCGGGCAGAAGGACGCCGTCTCCCGGACGTTGCGCTCGATCTCCGCCGTAATGAGGCCGGAGGGCAGCTTGCTGCCCAGCATCTCCCGGTCCACGCCCAGCTTGGTCTCGCCCGCCGTGCGGTAGATGGGCACGCGGTCGATCCGCTGGCGCAGCATCAGGTCAAACCACTGCCGCACCGCCTCCCGGCCCGTCCGCTCCACCAGAGCGCCGTCCACGAGCAAAAAGCGGTTCGTTTCGCTGTCAAAGGCCGGCACCCGGCCGATGGTGTCCCCGGTCTGGGGCGGAAGCTCCGCCGGGATCAGGGGAAACATGTCTGCCATGCGCTCACCTCTCCTTGATCTGCTCGCCCGGCTCCGCCAGGCGGCCCAAAATCACCACGGTTTTCCCCATCCAGCCGCACAGGACCCGGTCTCCCACCGTCCATTTCTCCAGGTAAAGATGGCCGTCCGATGCGCTGCGGTAAAAGCCCTGGGCGCAGAAGAGCACCTGCAGCGGCGCCGGCGGCGCCATGACCTCTCCGCCGTACAAGGAGACGGTGAGGGGCGCCGCTGAGACCACGGTCCCCTCCGTCAGCTCCGGCTGCTTGCCCTGGGGGAGCCTGCGCAGCTCCCTGGCCAACTGATGATCCAGTCCGCTCATAGTGCCTCCTAAACTGTGATCGTGTCGCCGCTGCCGGCGGCCCGGCTGTCCGGCCACGCCTCCACCGTCAGGCTCATCAGATGGGGATGTCCATATCGGTGGGTAACGCCGGTCACCCGCTGCACGCCGGTGACGCCGTAGCTGTTGGAGCGAAATTGCAGCAATATGCCGCTTTCCACCTCGTCCGCGCCCCAGATCTCATCCACCGTCCGCTCCCGCTTGAGCCGGTCCTGCTGAGAGAGCAGCGTCCCCAGCCGCCGGGGGGTCTGGGCGGTATTTTCATCGCCGGACAGGGTCTCCACCGCCTGCAAAAGGCCGTACTTTGCGATGCTGGCGGCGTTGTAGGCCCGGCCCAGCATCTTGCCCGTGTCTCCCCCCTCCGCCAGCGCCACGGAGTTGACAAGATCCGCCATGGAGTCCGATCCGGTGACGTCGCCCTTGGCCAGGGTGATGTCAAAGGCCCCCAGGTTGTCCGCCGGCTTGTGGTAGGCGATGATGGGCGCCGTGGGAAGCGGCCCCACCTGCAGCGCACCGTTCCGGACTCTCCGGCGGTAGGTCAGGCCGGTCTCCGCCGAGCAAATGTCCAGGATATCCTCCAGGATCTGCTCCGGCGTGGTGCCCACCCAAACCTCGGAGATGCGGGTGGGCGGCAGGTCAATGGGCCCCGCCGCGATGCCGGCCTTGGCACAAAGGCGCCGCACGGCGTCCGGCGCTGCAGCGTTGGACGCCTGGAAAATCACCTGGGACTTGGTCAGATACCAGCCCGGATCATTGGCCGTCACCGTGCCGTCCAGGCCCACGTTGAGGATCACGCCGGAAAACACCTCCGCGCCGTGGTTGACGATCCGCAGCTTGTCCCCGGGCTCGATGTTGTACCAGTGCATGTACTTGTCCCGGTTGTTGTTCCGCACCGCCGTGAAGCTCACCTCCACGCTCAGGGCGGAAAGCTCGTCCCGGGCCTCCGGGGCGTCCACGGCCTCGGTGATATCCGTGACCGCACCGCCCTTGTACAGGAGAAAGCGGTGGTCGTCCACATACTGCGTCCCCATCACTTCACCCCCGAGATAAAGCGGTACTCCCGCAGCGTCAGAGAATAGGCGATGTCGCCGTTTCGCTTGACGGACCAGGAGAAGCTGTCCACACTGCAGGGGCTGTTGAGCCGGCACACCCCCCGGCCGTCCAGAATGATGATGCGAAAGGGCAGCATCCGGGGCCGGTTCCGCTCAAAAAAGCGCACATACTCCCACCCGTCCTCCAGGGCATCGGCAGGCATGAAGCTCTGCCGTCTGCCCACGGGGAAAAAGCTGGAGATGGTCATTTCCCAAAGCCCCATGGTACCCAGGGTGTTGTAATCCCGGGAAAGGCCCTCATAGGTCCCGTTGTTCTGGGGGATCTGAGGGCCCAGATCCGGCGGCACCGCCGGCAGGACGATCACGTCCTCGTTGTTGTTGATGGAGATGATGACCTGATACATGGCGCCTCCTTACGTGTTGCGCAGCGCCCGCAGAATCCGCGCCACGATGGTGTTCCCCAGTTCCTCTGCATAAGCCCGGTTCCCGATGACGTTTCCTTGCACGGTTACGTGCACGGTAATGGAGGGACCGCCCACCATTTGCCGGGAGAGATCATGGGGAATGATCTGGGTGCCGCCGGGCAGGCGCATGATCTCGCCGCCCCGCTCGTTGACCCGGGTCCAGCCGCCGGAAAAGTAGCTGGTGCCGGTGGCGTGGCCGCTGATCTTGTCGGCCACCCATCCACCCACGGACTTGGCGCCTTTGTAGATGCTGCCGATGATGGGGATGCCCTCCACCTTATCATCCAGCCAGGAGAAAAAGCCGGCGACTTTTTCCTTGGCGTCCTCAAAGGCGCCCACGATGCTGTCCTTGATACCGACAAAGGTCTCTTTTGCCCTCTCCCACAGCTCGCTGGCCTTTGCTTTTACCGTGTCCCAGTTGGCAATGAGCAGCGCACCGGCCGCAATAGCCGCACCGATAGCCAGCACAATGGGGTTGGCCGCCACGATCAAGCCCACAGTCTTTGCAAACAAGGACACCGTTTTCACCGCCTGGAGCACCCCGGAGGCAAACTGCAAGATCTTCACCATCGCCAGGGCACTGCCCAGGCCCACGATCCACCGCCGGATGGTGTCGCCGTTGGCTGTCACCCAGCTGAACGCCTGCCCGGCCAGCTCCGCCGCACGGGCCAGCCCCTGGTCAAACTGCTGGGCGATCCGGTTCAGTGTGCCGTCCTGCTGCCACTGCTCCAGCTTTCCGGCAAGCAGCTGCACCTTGCCCTTGAGCAGGTCCAGCGCCGAGCCGGAGCGGATGGAGCCGTCCGTGGTGATGCCGGTGATGGTGGCCAGGGCCGACTTGGTCACGCCGGTGACGGTGGACCACAGGCCCTTCATGGTGGTGGCCTGCTTTTCCATGCCGCCGGCGAAGCGGTCCTGCATCAGCGCCACCAGCGCCTCGTTGAATTTCTCCTGGTTTACGATCTGCCCCTGGTTATTGACCAGCTGCACCCCGGCGAACATCTTTTCACCCTGCTCCAGGATCTTGGCCTTGGTGATGCCGAACTCCTTGAGCCGCTCCAGCTCGCCGTTCTGGGCGTCGATGAGGGCCTCCGTGGCCTGGTCGAAGGACTTGTTGGTGGCGGCCGCCATATCACCGGCCAGGGGCAGCCATTTCTGAGCCGCCATGCCCATGGCCTCGAATTTGGACGCGCCCTCCACCAGCTCGCCGCCCTCAAAGGGCGTCTTGTTGGCCAGGTCGATGGCATACTGCATGATCTCCGAGGCCTTTTGCGTGTCCTTGGTGGCCGTCTCCAGCTGCAGCCGGTAGCCCTCCAGATCCATGGCCTCGCTGAGTCCGGTTTTGGCCGCCAGCGTAGCCGCCACGCCGGCCGTGGCCGTGCCCAGCTTCACCATGCTCTTGGCGGCGCTGGTAACGGAGGAAACCGCCTTGTTTTTGAACGCCACCACGCTGCGGGTGGCGCTTTGCATCTCTCTGGAGACGCCCTGGGTGTTCCGGGCCGCGCGGATCAGCCCGCCGGACATGTTGTCCCGGAGATTCAGGATGGTATTGATGACTCTATTCGACACTCCGGTCACCTCCCGGCAAGATCTTGGAGATCCCCAGAGCCACCGCCTGGCTCATGAGCTCCGTCATTTCCTCGTAATACAGCGCCCGCGCCCCCTGCAAAAAGGCGATCTCCGCCGCGCTGGCGGCCGCCAGGGCATCCAGGGGGACGCCCCGGGCGGCATAGAACGCGAGTAGGCCCAGCAGGGGGTCGCGGGCGATCAGTTTTTTACCGTCTCCAGCGCCGGATCTTTCGGCTGCTCCGCTTCGCCAGGCTTTGCCGCGTCAGGGAGCAGGCCCATAAACCGCAGCGCCTGGCCGCCCAGGGAATCCTGCTCAGACAGGGAGAAAAGCGCATCTACGATGCTCATGGGATCCTCCGCCACGCCCAGCTCCTCCTGGAGCTTGCGGTCCTGGAGCTGGGGGCAGACGGTATAAAGGGCGTGATTGCCGCACTCCAGCGCCTCCAGCGCCCCGCCGGCCGACATCAGCTCACCGTAGAGCTCCAGCACCGCGTTTTTGGGCGGCATCCGGGCCTCCAGCGCCATGTCGCTGCCGGGGATGGACAGCATGCCCACCTTCAGCTTGTCCGCCTGGCGCTGCTCCCGCTTGGCGATCAGCGCCTCAAATGTGATCCGCTTGCTCATTCGATGGCCTCCAGGTTCTTGTATTTTTCCGCCTTAAAGGGGAGCTCCCGCTCCACCGCCTTCTTGGCCTCGATGTTGGCCAGCGCCACCTCGGTGAAAACGACGCCGGACACGCTCCACCGCTCCGCCTGGCGGGTGGCGGGGTTGGTCAGGGAGGTCATCAGCACGATGTCAGGCATGATGCCGGTGCGATACCCCTCCGCAATGGCCACCTCCAGGGCGCTGTCTGCCTTTTTCCCGGTCAGCGTCCCCTCCACGGCATAGCCGTTGTAAATGGGGAACGTACCGTAATCACCGCAGAACGTGGCATCCTCAAAGTCGCCGGTGACCTTCACCTCGATTTTGGTGGCCAGCGTCTCCCGCTGCCCGTTGATAAATACCTCGCTGCACGAGCCGTGCAGCACCTTTGCCTGTTTACCCATACTGCCTCCTTACACCAGCGTCACGTCAAATGTCAGGCTCCCCATGGAGCCCAGGATCTGCACGTCCCCCGCCAGGAACACCGTCCGCTTGAAGGGCGTGGCCCGGACAGTGGCGTCGTCCCAGTCCGCCGCCTCGGTCTTGCCGGCGCCGATCCAGGCATTGCGCTGGGCGGCCGTGTCGATGTCCGCTCGGTTGCTGTGGTCCGGGTTCAGGATGTTCTCCGCCGCCAGGCCCTCAAAGTAGTAGTTGATGGCGCTGACCAGCAGCATCTGGTTTGCCCGGCTGTTGCGGTACTGGCCCAGGTACTCGTCCCGGAATGTGCGGGCGATGTCGTCCCGCATGAGGTCCATGGCCTCCACCGTCTCGATGTACTTCATATCCTCGGTCTTGGTGGCACCGTCGGTGGTGGTCATGGAGTTGACATCCACGCCCACCCGGACCTCATCGTCATCATTGATGAGGATAAACTTGCCCGCGCCCACCACCGTGTCGGGATCTTCCGGCACACTGACCCGGCTGAGGTTGGGACACAGCTTGTTGGTGGCGCCCCGCACCACATTGCAGGACGCCAGCAGGCCCGCCAGGGACGCGCAGTATTTCTCGCCGGTGACCTCGCCCCGGTCGTCGGCAAATGTCACCTTCTCGTTGGCCAGGTTCACCACGTGCATGGAGTCCGGCGGCGTGGTGTTGAAGCAAAGCGCCTTCCAGCTCTTCCCCTCGGCCTCCCTGGCCTTGATCCAGCTCACAAGCTCCGTCCAGTCGTTGCTTTTGCCCTCTGCGAAGGTGATCCAGCCGGTCTTTTCGTACTGGGTGAAGATGGCCGCCGCGTCCGCCAGGGCCTGCTCCGTGCCGATCTTGACCACGCTGACACGCAGCGGACCAAAGGAAAGAGCGTCTTTGATGTACTGCTGATTGGCTGCCGTGAACTCCGTGGCGCTTACCTGGGTGGCGTCGCCGTACTGGAAAAACGCCCCGCCGGTGCCCGGCGTATCGTCCCGGACGATCAGCACCACGATGCCCCGCTCGCTGCGCTGGATGAACGACGTGGCCAGCTGCTTGAATGTAATGATGATTTTCGGCAATGTCACTGCCATTTCACATTCCCTCCCTGTATTCCAATGTTTCCATGGGTTCCCCATCCGCCTCCGGGATGGGCTCGGTGAGCGTCAGATCCAGCGTGGCCACCAGAACGCCGTCCGTCACCGTAAAGGAGACGCCCTCGTCGATGCCGATATACGTGTCCTCCACGGTGATCCCGTCCAGGAACGCCTCGCCGATGGCCTGACGCACCGCCAGATTCTCCAGCTTGGGGTGGTCTTTGTCCGAGGCGAAATAGTAAAGCCGGAAGGTGACGGCCCGCTCACGGCCGGAGGCAAGGAGCCGGGCTTCTGTTCCGTCCTCCAGCTCCACCTTGCCGCTGGGCCGGATGATGGGGGCGGAGACCTCCTCCGCCAGCAGCGGCGCGCCAGTCCCGGCATTCTGCAGCGCCTGCCGGTAGAGATCGCACACCGCTCGATTGAGAGATAACAAAGAAATCATATTGAATCCGCTAATTCATCCAAGAGATCATCCAAGGCAGACAGGTACTGTGGCTCAAATTCTCTTGCTGCTGTCTCCATAACATGCGCACCTGGTTTAAACCACTCTGTCCCATCTTTTTTCTTATATGTTCGCCCTACCTCAATTGCTCCAGCTCCCGGAGCCGTGTTGTAGATGCGAACCGCTTGGTTGTTTTTATCTCCTCTGTAGTTATAAACTTTTCCCTTATGGAAGCTCTTATGATATCCGCCCGTTTTCTTCCGCACTTTTGCTTTTGCGGTTTCACGGGTTTTTTTGCGCAAAGCATATCCCTGTTTATTTAAGAACTTTTTAATGCGCTTTGGCTGGTCTCTCATAGCGTTGCTGATAAGCGCATTAGAAAACTCATCGAGTTCCCGAAAATCAAAAACTCTGAACGCCATCTTCCACCACCAGCCTTACAAAGAGATCTACAAAACCGCCGTCGCGGTAATTGGGGTAAAAATACCGCACCTCATAGTCCTGGCCCCGATAGCGCAGCCGCAGGTCTGTGCGCAGCTCCGGGATGGATGCGCGGCGCACGGTCACCCGGTGGGTCACTTCCACCCGCTCCATATCGCCTTCCAGGGCCTCCGTCCGGCCGGTAGTGGGAACGATCCTGGCCCACACTTTCCGCTCCGTCTCGTAGGTGTAATATTCCTCCCCCAGGGCGTTTTTCGCTTTGACCCTGCGCAGTACTTCCACCCGGCTGCGCAGGTCTCCCGCGCTGATTTGTGCCATGGTTCCCTCCTTTTGCGCCCCGCCCGGAAGTGCTCCGGGCGGGGCAATGACTATGTGTCCGAATCGGACACCGGCAGCTCCGTCAGCTTGAGCTGGGTGAGCATCCGGCGGAGAACAGGGTTGTCGCTGACGCTGCCCTCCGTCTGAGCGCCCCGCCGGTCGTAGCCGTCCAGCACCAGGGCGCAGATACAAAGGTCGTATTGCGCCCGCCGGGGCGTCCCCTCCTGGGGCTCCCGGATGCCCGCCTGAGCCATGTAGCTCACCGCCGCGTCATGGAGCCCCTGGAGGAGGAGCTCCTCCCCATCCTCCAGGGTGTCGATCCGGCAGTAGGCCATCAGGCGGGCTTTTACCTCATCATCCATGACTCACCTCCGGCATCAGCCGCCGATGGTGCCTACCACGAAGCCCTTGTCCACGATCAGGTTGCCGCCCACAAAGACGTCGCCCAGGATGGCATACATCCGCTCCACCGCCTTGACGGACTCATCGATCCGGATGGTGTAATCGCCGAACAGGCCCACCTCGAAGTTGAACGGATCACCGTAGAGGATCTTGGTGTCGCCCACCGCTTTCACCAGATCGTAGGGCAGCACCACGCCGCCGTCGGT
>DYBL01000037.1 GCA_019418625.1 Clostridiales bacterium
CGCCGTATCAGCCGGGAGATGTTCTGTATGTGCGGGAGACATGGGCGGAAATGCCCTATGGATATGTGTACAGGGCAGACGAAGAGCAGCCGGAAGGGTGGGAGGTTGACGATTGTTGGAGGCCGTCCATCCACATGCCGCGAGCGGCAGCGCGGATCTTCCTGCGGGTGACGGCGGTGAAGGTTGCGCGGCTGCAAGAGATCGAGAAAGAAGATGTGCTGCGCGAGGGAGTCGAGCCGAAATACTATGCCGGAGGCTGCAAGTGCGCATGGGCGTTTGAAGGATGCATGGAGAAACCGTGCGCGAACAGAGATGGATATATCGACTTGTGCCACTGGATGCCGTTTTCGGAGCTGTGGGATAAAACGGTGAAACCTGCCGACAGATCCGCTTATGGCTGGAAGGCAAACCCCTGGGTGTGGGTAATCGAGTTCGAGCGGATCAGCCGGGAGGAGGCGGAGAGATGAGATTCGGGAAATGCCGAGGCTGCGGTGCCCCTATCGTCTGGATCGGCACACCCGGCGGGAAGTCAATGCCATGCAATGCGGACCAGGTCCTTTACCGGGCCAGGGCCGGTGCCCCTGGGAAGATTGTCACCCCGAACGGGGAAGTATTGAGCTGTGAACTCAATGTCTCTCCAGAGAAGGCAACCGGTGTCGGATATATCCCACATTTTGCGACTTGTCCGCAGGCGGGGAAGCTTAGGAGAGGATGACTAATCGACATGAGCAAGAAGAACATGCGCCGCATCTCTATTCTGGTGACGGCGCAGACGGCTTATAACCTGGATCACCTGGCTGCTATGTGCGGATACCGTGAGATTGGCCGGGTTGTGGACAAGCTGACCCGGGAGAAGATGCTCAGTCTGAGAGGAGGGGGTATGCGTGGCGATTAAGAACTACACCACAACAGTGGAAGTACATAAAAGCCTGGGAGAGATTCAGGCCGCCCTTGCCAGCCACGGGGCACGGAAAATCATGGTGGACTATGACAGCACTGGGAACCCCGTCGGAATTACCTTCGGGATCGAGACGCCGGATGGCCCGCGGGGCTTTTTGCTCCCTGCCAACGTGGCCGGCGTCAAGGCGGTCTTTTCTCGGCAGAAGGTCCGGGCACCGGAGGGGCAGGCGGAGCGGACTGCCTGGCGTAACATCCGGGACTGGATCATGGCGCAGATGGCAATTGTGGAGGCCGGACAGGTGGAGCTTCAGGAGGTGTTTTTCCCTTATCTGACTGACGGCAGGGGCCGCACCGTCTATCAGCTTTATCAGGGCGGGCAACTGGACCTTGGCGACGGATCGGAGGGATGACCGTGAAAAATGAAGAAGCGATTGTGTTTTGGGAGAAACTGCGAAAAACGTTTAAAGAAAACGAGAAGGCGGAGAAGAACCCATTCGCAAAGATGCACTACAAGACTTCGATAGAAGCGATTGACGCCGCGCTGGAGGCATTGAACCAGGGCGCGGCATGGACCTCTAAGGCGGAGCCGCTGACCATGGAGCAGCTGCTTGAAATGGATGGGCAGCCGGTGTGGATCATGGAAGCTCCAGACTGGGGGCATTGGGAACTGTCTGAAGACGCTGGGGATTATCTAACAGACAGAGATCCGGAGCTATATGGGCTTACATATCCAGACCCGGAAGGAAAGGGCGGATTGCACAAACTGGGCTGGATCGCCTACGCATACAAGCCGGCCTGCATTGATTGGGAGGCGTGGTCCGGGTGCGAGTGCAATTCAAAAAAGAAAGCGTGCTGCACATGCATCTCCATGAGGTGCCAGTTTTGCATCGGGGAATCTGAGGATAAGCAGGGGCAATATTGCAGCACCTGCGGGCGACCGCTGACAGAGAAAGCCAGGGCAGAACTGGAGAAAAGGCTGAGGAGGTGACGGTGTGGCAGAGCGAAGGCATTTAAAAAAAGCGGAAAGGCTGGAGGTTTACAACAAAATGCGCGGGCATTGCGCTTATTGCGGGTGCGAACTCAGGTATGAAGACATGCAGGTGGATCACGTCATACCAATAAACGGATGGATGATTCAAGGAAGCGATACGATAGACAACATGCTTCCGGCTTGCCGCAGCTGCAATCATTACAAAAGCCGGATGCCGTTGGAAGGATTCCGAAAGATGGTCGAGAATATGCCGGCGGCTCTTATGAGAGATAGCGTTACATATCGAAACGCTGTGCGGTTTGGGCTGGTAAATCCAGCTCCACATCCGATTAAATTTTATTTTGAACAGATCGAACAGAGGGAGGAATGAGCGTGGAGCGGTTGACTTATCGTGATGCGAACGGAGAGGCATGGTACAGTGATGCCGGAACGGAAGCGGACAGATTACACTTCATCGCAGACATGGAGAACATCCTGGGCGGCAACTACGACCTGAACCGCCTGCGGGAACTGGTGGAGGCTGACCGAAAGCGAGAATTTCGGCGGCAATTAAAGCGGTTTGACATCATGCCGACAAAGAAAACTCATGAAAAGGAGAGCAGGATAGAACTGACGGATGTTAAGACCTGCAATCTGGTTGAGGAATTGAAAAAACGGGAGGGCGTAGATGTGCATGTTGTTGAAAATAGGAGTGATATGTTCGTGATGGCAGAAGGCCCGGCGGTGGTGCTGGTGATTACAGATTAGGCAGAATGCAGGCCGGCGGCCTGCATGGAGAGTAGGTGAAAATTGGCAACGCAAATGCGGCAATTTCCCGGGAAAAGAGCATGCAAAGAGAGAAACACGAGAAAGAAGGTGCGCCCATGGCAGAACTGCGGGATCCGGAGGTCTACATACCGCAGTTTTTAAAGATCCGGACCAAGCGAGGGGCCTTGGCTCCGCTTCGGCCAAAGCGTGCCCAGCAGATGCTTCTGGACACCATCAAGCGTGAGCGGGCGGCAGGCAGACCGCCCCGGATCCTGATTTTGAAGGCCCGGCAGCTGGGCCTTTCCACCATCACGGAGGGGGTGATGTTCCATAGCAGCGTGACAGGCAAGCTGGTGCAGACGCTGATCGTGGCCCACCGGGACGACTCCACCACTAAGCTGTTCCGCATGAACAAGCTCTTTTATGACTGCCTGCCCCGTCGGCTTCAGCCCATGTGCAAGCACTCCAACGCCAAAGAGCTGGTCTTTGAGAATCCCACGCGGAACCCGGATGAAAAGCGGCGGCGGCCGGGGCTCATGTCCTCCATCCGCTGTGTCACCGCCAACGACGGCATGGGCCGCAGTGAGACGCTCAACAATGTCCATCTGTCGGAGTTTGCCTTCTGGAAGGGAAACAAGAACGAGATCCTGGACGGCGTCATGCAGGCCGTGCCGGCGGATGTCCGTACGCTGGTGGTCATTGAGTCCACCGCCAACGGATACAACGAGTTCAAGGACCTATGGGACGGGGCGGTGGCCGGGAACAACGGCTGGGTGCCGCTGTTCATCGCCTGGTTCCATGAAGAGGAGTACCGGATGGAGGTGCCGGCGGGGACGGTTTGGGACCAGGAGGAGCAGGCGCTCATGGAGGCATACCACCTCTCCCCGGAGCAGATGGCGTGGCGGCGGTGGTGCATTGCCGTCAACTGTCACGGGGACAAGCGGAAGTTCCAGCAGGAGTATCCCTCCACGCCGGAGGAGGCGTTCCTCTTCTCCGGCACGCCGTTTTTTGACAACGAGCAGATCCTGCTGCGCCTGGCCGCGGCAGCGGAGCCGGTGGATGTAGGCACATTTTTCTACCCGGAGCCGGAGGCGGGGGCGGCCCCGTCGGGCTGGACGTGGAGCAGTGACCGTCGCGCCGGCTTCATCCGCATCTATGCCATGCCCGAGCAGGGAGCGCCCTATGTCATCGGCGGAGACACCGCCGGAGAGGGAAGCGACAAATTCACCGCCTGGGTGGTGGACAACCGAACCGGCAGCCAGGTGGCGGAGCTGGAATTTACCTTTTCCGAGCTGCTCTATGCCCGGCAGCTCTACTGCCTGGGACTTTTTTATAACACGGCGCTCATTGCCGTGGAGACCAACTTCTCCACCTATCCCCAGCGCAAGCTGGAGGAGTGGGATTATCCGAGCCTTTATGTGCGGGAACGCTTTGACACCTACACCCGAAAGACGGCAAAGGCCTTCGGCTTCCAGACGACGCCCCAGACCAGGCCGGTCATCCTGGCCCAGCTCCACGCGGTGATGGAGGAGCAGCCGGAGCTGGTGACCAGCCGGGAGACGCTGCGTCAGATGCTGCATTTTGTCTACAACGAGCAGCACCGGCCGGAGGCGGAGGAGGGAGAGCACGATGATCTGGTCATGGCGGCCGCCATCTGCCACTTTGCCCGGTCTCAGCAGCGCGTGACCATGGACGGAGGCCGCGCTGCGGACACTTCCCGCTGGACAGAGGATATGTGGGAGGATTACCGGGCGGCGGACGAGGAAGGAAAGCGGCGGCTGATGGAACTGTGGACATAGCCGAAGCGCCGCCTGCGGCGGATGAAGCGAGGCTATGTCGAGGAAGTGCCCCGGCTGGCGGCTTCGGCAGGAGCTGCCGGCCGGTCGGCACGACGGTGAGCAGAGCGGCGCGATTGGCGGACACGAAGTGGCCGGGAATCGCAATGCCGCGACGGTGGAACTACTTTTTGCCGAAGCGCCGCCTGCGGCGGTTTACCGGAAGGTAAAAAGAAAAGGCCCGGAGGGCCTTCAAAAAATAAGGAGGAACACAGAATGAAACAGTACATCGGAACCAAGCTCATTGAGGCGACGCCCGCGCTGCGGTACAGCGATGGGAAGGAGACCATGGTGGTGGAACTGGGCCGGGACAAAACGGCAGCGGAGGCGGCATTTATCGGACGGGCGGAGATGTGCGACATGGGATACCGTGTCCATTACCTGGATGGGTACGAGAGCTGGAGTCCTCAGGATGTATTCGAGGCGGCATATTTGCCTTTGACGGTAAACCAGGAGCTGCGGACCGGCGCTCCCAGCATCAGCCGGGAGATGGTGGATGACTTTATCCGGGGAACGGAGGTTATCACCCTGGGTAAAAAGACCACCGTGGTACGGGCGGTGCTGTGCAACGGCTTTGAGATCGTGGAGTCCAGCGCCTGCGTCAGCGAGGAAAACTACGATGAGCGCCTGGGTGCGGAGATTTGCATGGAGAAGATCCGGGACAAGGTGTGGATGCTGCTGGGCTTTTTGCTCCAGACGGCGGTACATGGGGTGAAGTGATGGGCGAAAAGAACATGAAAAAGGCGATGCTGTCCCAGCCTATGGCGGGAAAGACCGAAGAAGAGATCGTGGAGACCCGGAACCGGGCTATTGCTGCTCTGAAGGCTCAGGGCTATGAGGTTGTGAACACCCTGTTCACGGACGAATGGTACAGCAAGGAGAAAATGGAAGAGCGCGGCGTGGTGCAGATCCCGCTGTGCTTTTTGGCCAAGTCCCTGGAGAATATGTCGCTGTGCCATGCAGCCTACTTCTGCAAGGAATGGGAGACAGCCAGGGGCTGCCGCATTGAGCATGAGTCGGCGGTGGCCTACGGCTTGACGGTTTTGTATGAGGAGTAAACGCGCGGCCGCCAGGCCGCGCCGGGGGCCATGGATGTGGCCTCCGGCGGAGCCTGGCGGGGAGATTTATGATTTCTTAATAAGTTCAATGCGAGAGATATTGCCCAGTCCGCAAGTGTCTTTAGTGCAGATCAGTGGTTGAACTTGCACATAGTAATTTCCAAAAATATCGCTGAATGTGATTTCAATATCGTACTGAACCCGATAATTGTCATCTGCTTCGGAAGGAATTTGAATGTATAAACGAAATGAAGTGGTTTCATTAGAACCAATACTTTTCAACAGGGTTGATTTATTTTGGGGAGTACCTAAACAGGAAACTGCGACATTCAAAGCAGGACCCGTTCCAATATTTTTAAAAGTAAAAAGTACGTCGTTGGAATGAAAATTTTTATATTGTTTCAATTTTTCTTTATATCCACTTGCATTGGAGGGACGAAAAGCATCGTGAAATCCTTCTGATATATCCAAAAAAATTGCACCGAAAAACGTTGGAGAAGAAGTCATTTCCTCAAGCGAATAAGGAATATTACAAATTTCACAAGAAATCACCGGTATGACAGCCAAGCGGTGGCTTTCCTTGTTCTCTTCGTGCTGTCTGCGAGCCTCTTCACGATTATCATACAGAGCCGCGAGTGCGGGCAGGCAGCCGATGGCGCCGCCCAGGTAGCTGCCCCAGAAGGTCAGCCAGGTATCTGATTTCAGAGATGTGTTGAACGATACAATTGGGAGACGCATCCCTATATTGACAACTACGGCGATTATTAGAGCGGCGCAGAAATACGCTGCGATCCAGTGCTTTTGGATAAATTTGGTCAGCTTTTGATTGCCTTTTTTCATGGAATACCTCCGAGCTGCTTTTTATCCAATATATCCCATAAAGCGACAGCTGTAAAGCGGCATAAGCCGCACAGAGGAGTTCCATTTGACATATTGATATTTGATACGCGCACGCGCGTATCTGCGGGGCTCTTAAACGCCTAAGTTTATGGGGAAAGAGGGAGAAAGAGGGATGACCGGGTCAAAAAGCGGAAGACGGTGAGGCGAGGATAACGGGTGGTGTCAAGAAAAGACAAGGGGCTTCGCGCGGAGGGGCGCGGGTACCTCTGCTTTTATCACGCGGGAACAGGAGGACAGCATGAGACAAACGGCAGCAGAACAGGAGGGGCTGTACATGGTGACGAAGATCATTTCCGGAGCGGTAGTGGAGCGGCGCAAGTCCCGCATCACCCGCCGGCCTGCCAAGCGGGGCGGCCGCATCCGGGGCAACAGCGGGGAGAAGAAGATCGTGGGGAACCGGGAGTACGCAAAGCTGGCCCTGGCCCGGGTGCTCAACTGCAACTTCGCGCCGGGGGACCTGTGGCTCACCGCCAAGTTTGACCCGGAGGGGCTGGAGAAGATCGGCGGCACCTACGAGGGGGCCAAGGCGGCCGGGAAGAAGTTCATCGACCGGATGGTCTACCGCCTGCGCAAGCGGGGCCTTGTGACCCGGTGGGTGCTGGCGCCTTCCCAGATCGACGGCCAGACCGGGGAGCTGGTGCGGCCCCATGTACATATCGTCATCCCCGGCGATGCCTTTTCCCTGCGGGATAAGCGGCTGTACCTGGGGGACGAGCCTGTGGACGACATCTGGGGCCTGGGATGCGTGGATGTGCAGTTCCTGCGCCACCAGCGGGACTACAAGCCCCTGGCGGACTATATCGTCAACCAGAGCCGGGGCGTGCCCGACGAGAAGAAATGGACCTGCTCCCGGAACATGAAAAAGCCCATTGTCCGGCGGGAGGTGGTCACCAGCGGCGCCCAGCTGCGGGTGCCGGCCGGGGCCCTGGAGCTGCCCGGCACCCGGTATGACCCGGAGAAGGGACAGAACTTCGTGCGCTACATCCCGGCCGGGGGCAAAGCGGGCCGGAAGGTGGGCGGGCACAAGGAGCGGGCACTGGCCGCGGAGGACCGGGAAGGAGGCGGCGGGGGTGGGGTTTAAGAAACTGCGCGGTGTCTCCCTCCCGGAGGAGAAGCAGGGCCTGATCCGCTACATATGCCTCAACTGGGCCGACCAGCCAAAATCCGTCCAGGACAAGATCCAGCGCCTCTGCGATCAATGCGGAGGCGCTGGAAGTGCTGCCCTGTGGGAGGTCATGTGCACCAGGCGGAACATCACGGCCATCGCCCAGGCCCACTTCATCAGCGAGAGCGCCCTGTACCGGGCCCGGAAAGCGTTCTACGAAAGTTGGTATCACCGCTGATCTGCGCTGCCGCCCACGGGGGAAGTACAACGGGAAAGCCTTGCGCCGGAAGCGATTCCGGCGCTTTTTTCGTGCGCGGAAGTTGGCGATAACGAGCACGCATGCCATGGTAGCATACGATAAGCAGAGCAAATATACGGCCCTTTGCGGAGAGGGGGGAGCGGCGTGGAGGAGAAAACCACCGCCCAGATGCTGGGCAAGCGTCTCAAGCCCAGAGAACGGCAGTTCGTCCGGGAGTATCTCCGGGACATGAACGGAACGGCAGCGGCCGTCCGGGTGGGATACAGCGCCAAAAGCGCAGCCAGCCAGGCAAGCAGGCTCCTGCGCAGGCAGGAGATCCGGGAATACCGGGACGCCCTGCTGCAAGAGCAGTTTGACGCCATCGGCGTGACCGCGCACTCCCTGGCGGCGGAGGCCTGGGAGGTCTACCAGCGGTGCATGGAGAAAAAGCCGGTGCTGGAATGGGACAGCGCGGCGCGGGAGTGGGTGCCCTCCGGTCAGTGGCAGTTTGACAGCAAGGGCGCCCTGCGGGCGCTGGAGATGCTCTCCCGGATGCTGCCGGGACTGCGGCAGGACGAGGGCGGAAGCAGCTACGAGGACTTTCTGGAAGGAGAGTGACCCATGGAAAACCGGGAGAACATCCCCAAGGAACAAAAACGGCGCCTGACATACTGGCAGGGCGTCGTACAGTATGACGAAAACGCCTGGCAGAGCGTCCGGGACCGCCTGAGCGTGCAGGAGCAGCTCCTGCGGGGCACGGCTGCCATCACCGCGCCGGACGGAACGCCGGCCGGACGGCAGGCCTCCTACCGCCGGAACCTGGTGCAGGAGATGATCGAGACGGAGGTGGACTCCAACATCCCCCAGCCCAAGGTGACGGCCCTTCATCAGGAGGACGAGGACCTGGCCAGGATCATCGAGGACATGCTCCGCAATGAACTGGACCGGCTGCCCATGGAGGTCATCAACGACCTGCAGGAGCGGGTGACCTACACCCACGGGGCGGACTTCCTGTGGATCGACTGGGATCAGACAGCCAGCACCCACACCACCCTGGGAGACGCGGCGGTGCGGGAGATCCATCCCCGGCAGCTGATCCCCCAGGCCGGCGTCTACGACATCGACGAGATGGAGCATTTCTGCCTGAAGATCCCCCGCACCTGGCAGTATATCCTGCGCCGGTACGGCGTGGATGTGCGGGAAGAGGACGAGGAGGACGAGGACGTCCGCTCCGAAGTGGATGGGTCCGTGCCGGATGGCATCGTCACGGAGTACCTGGTGTTTTACCGCAACGACCGGGGCGGCATCGGGCGGATCGCCTGGGTGCGGGACACGCTGCTGGAGGACCTGGAGGACTGCCAGGCCAGGCGGCGGAAGATCTGCCGGTCGTGCGGTGCGGAGGGGGACGGCGTCCGGTGCGTCCAGTGCGGCGGCACGGACTTCCGGGACGAGGTCCAGGAGTACGAAGAGCTTTATGAGGACCTGACGCTCTACGACGGGACGGTGCTCTCCTCCTGGGAGGAGGAGACGGACGCCTACGGCGCGCCGGTGCCCGATGAGGCGGCAGAGCCGGAGATCCTGGACGTGCTGGGGACGGAGGGGCCTCTGCCCGGCGGGTTTCCCCCGGTGGTGATGGCCCGGCCGGCCAGGCAGCGCCGCCGGCGCATCCCCTGCTACACGCCGGGACTGTATCCCATCATCATGCGCCGCAATGTCTCCATGGCCGGGCAGCTCCTGGGCGGCTCCGACGCGGATGCCATTGCCGGGCAGCAAAACGAGATGAGCAAGATCTCTACCAAGCTCTCCGCCAAGGTCATGAGCGGCGGCAGCTTCACCACCAAGCCCGCCGACCTCAAGTACGAGTTTTCCGATGAGGACGGGCGGACGCTGACGGTGAAGAGTCCCCAGCAGCTGGAGATGATCCGCACCTACAACACCCAGGTGGACATCTCGGCGGACCTGCGGTACCGGGCGGAGATCTACGAAGAGGGGCGCAACATCCTGGGCATCACCGACTCCTTCCAGGGCCGGCACGATGCCACCGCCACCTCCGGCAAGGCAAAGCAGTTTTCGGCGGCCCAGGCGGCCGGGCGGCTGGAGAGTAAACGGATCATGAAAAACGATCTCTATCAGCGCCTGTTTGAGCGCCTCTTCAAGTGGAAGCTGGCCTATGCGGACGAGCCTCGGCCCATCGTCACCTACAACGCCCAGGGCAAACGGGAATACAAGACCTTCAACCGCTGGGACTTCCTCCGCGTGGACGCGGACGGGAAGCCCTACTGGAACGACTGTTTCCTCTTTTCCTGCGACACCTCCGCGCCCCTGGCATCCAACCGGGAGGCCATGTGGCAGGAGATGCGTGCCCAGCGCTCGGAGGGGGCCTTTGGGGATCCCACGGCGCTGGACAGCCTGATCCTCTACTGGTCCATGATGGAGCAGCTCCACTACCCCATGGCGGGGACCATCAAGGCCGAGCTGCAGCGCCAGAAGCAGGCGCAGGAGGCCCAGGCAGCCCAGGCGGCTCAGGCGGCAAGCGCTGTGCCCGGGGCGGCCCAGGGCATGGACAGCGGGGCAGAGGTGTCCGCACTGATGGCCGGCGGTGCCGCGGCGGAAGGAGGCGCCGCGCTGTGAAATGCCCCACATGCGGGACGGAGGCTGTGGTCATGGCAGCGGCGCAGGAGCGCAGGGACGGCGCGATGCTGCGGGTGCTGGAGTTCCGGTGCCGCAACAAGCGGTGTCCGGACTGTGGGCGCACCGTAGGCCGTCAGGCCGTGCAGAGGAGTTGACCATGCCGGAAACGGCTGTCATGGAACATACGGGAAAGGAGGCAGGACCATGAAGGAACCGAAGGGACGCCGGGGCTACATCGGCAGCATCACCAGCGGCGGCACCCAGGACGTGCGCGCGCCGGTGGGCGGCAAGAGCGGCCGGAAGGGCAATGTCCGCATCACCGGCACCGACCTGCGGGGCGGCGCCAAGGGCGGCAAGTAAGAAGCGAAAGGAGACCATATGGACGAGTATCAGGAGGTATTCGGGACGGCGGAGGAGACGCTGCCCTCCGCGGAAGGCGAACAAGTGCGGGAGGACGCCGGCCCCGCCCCCGAAACAGGCGGACAAGCGCAGGAGATCGCCGCCCCTGCCACTGAGGGAGCGGGCGAAGAGACTTCCGGACAGGAAGAGAGCGCCGAGGATGCCGCCCGGGAGCGGCACCGCCAGGCGCAGCTGCGCCGGCAGCGGGAAGAGCAGGACCGCCGGTCTGCCATGCAGGCGGAGCGGGACAAGATCTATGCGGACATCTTTGATGGACAGGTAAATCCCTTTACAGGCAGGCCCATCACCTCTGAGGCCGATTATCAGGCGTGGCGGCAGGAAAAAACCCAGCGGGACGCGCAGCTCCAGCGCCGCCAGGCAGAGCAGCAGCTCTCGCGGGCGGGGCTGCCCGCAGATACCTTGCGGCAGATGGTGCGCCAGGAAGTGGAGAACCACCCTGCGGTGATGCAGGCGCGGCAGGCCACCATGGCGGCGGCCATGGAGCGGGCGAAGACCGTGCGGGAACGGGCGGCCGGAGCTATCCAGAAGAGCATCCAGGCCATCGGCCGGGAGTTCCCGGAGATCCGCAGCCTGGACGACATCGCCAAGCTCCCCACGGCGGGACGGTTCAATGAACTGGTGCAAAAGGGACTGGCGCTGGAAGACGCCTTCTACCTGGCCAACCGTCAGGAGCTGGACCAGCGGCATCGTGCGGCCAGCCGGCAGGCGGCCATCAATGCCGCCCAGGGAAAGCGCCACCTCAGCGCAGGGCTTGACCGGGAGGCCGGAGAGGCCGTGGAGGTCCCGGCGGACATGGCGGAGAGCTACCGGGAGATGATGCCCGGCGCCACCGACGCCGAGATCCGGACGGCATATGCCCGGTACCTCAAGAGTATTGGGAAGCAGTAAAGCAAAAAACATTTACATATCGGAAAGGAGAAAAGCGGCATGGCATTTTTGATGCAGAGCATGGATGTGGGCCAGACGCCGCCCATCGAATACCGGCAGGCGGCGGCAGAGGAGGCCGTGGTCCTGGGCGAGGCGCTGGTGACCAACGCCAGCGGCCTTTTGACCAAGTGCGGCGCCACGGCAAAGCCAGAGTTCATGGCGGTGGGCCCGCAGGACGAACAGGACGTGGTGCCCGTGGTGCGGGTGCAGGACTATCAGGTGTGGCGGACGCAGCTGAGCGCCGCGGGGACGAGCCTCAAAGCAGGAAGCAAGGTGACGCTGGATGCGGACGGGCTGCGGGTGACAGCCACCACCGACTCCGGCGTGGCTGTCATCGTGGACCTGGAGGGCACCCAGGTGGGCGACAGCGTCCGCGTGAGATTCGCATAAAGGAGGATACGAGACTATGGCATATTGTACCGTGTCCATCGGCTCCGGCCTGGTGGACAGCATGTATGGCAAGAGCCAGTTCCCCATCAAGAGCTATCTGGAGAAGCGGGGAGAGGCATTTGAAGAGCGGTCCATTTTGAAAAAGCTCTTCCGCATGGAGACCAGCAAGCACTGGGCGGAGCAGTACACCGGCGAGACGGCCGCGGACGACTTCGAGCCCGTGGGCGAGGGCGGCAACTATCCGGAGACGGGCTTTGAAGAGGGCTTTCCCAAGGCCATCGTCAACGAGACCTGGAAAAGCCAGTTTGCCATTACCCAGGAGCTGGTGGAGGATGGCCGCATCAGCACCATGAAGAAGCGGGCCAACAAGCTCATCACCTCCTACGACCGCACCCGGGAAAAGTTCGGGCGCTACCTGTACGCCGGCGGTCTCTACGGCACCACCGTGAAGGTGGGGGCCAAGACCTTCGACTGTGCCAGCGCCGACAAAAAGCCCCTGTTCGCCAAGGACCACCCGGGCAAGGTGGACAAGAAGGCCCAGTCCAACCTGTTTGCCGGAGAGCTGACCGCCGACAATCTGGGTCTTCTGGAGGAGAAGATGCAGAACCTCAAGGGTGACAACGGCGAGCTTTTGAGCATCGCGCCCAACACCATCTGGATCCCCAACGATGCGGGATTGAAGAAGGCGGCCTTTGCTGCTGCCGGTTCCGACAAGGACCCCGAGAGCAACAACAACGCCTTCAACTATCAGGTGGGGCGGTGGAACATTCTGGTGGACCCCTATCTCACCTGGGTGCTGCAGCTCATGGGCAAGACGGACAAGCCCTGGTTCCTGCTGGATTCCGATTTCCTGGAGGAGAACGACGGCGCCATCTTCCAGGACCGGGTGAAGCTCACCGTCCGCTCTGTGCTGGACGACAACAACGACAACAACCTCTGGAAGGGCCGGGCCCGGTTCTCCGGCGGCTTTGCCGACTGGCGCTTTGTGGCGGCGGGCGGCATGACCGGCGGCACGGAGCTGAAATGAGGAAACGCCCGGGCATCACCCCGGGCGTTTTTGAAAAGGAGGCTGGTTTATGAACTGGGGCGAGGTGAAGCTGGCGGCGCTGCAGCGGATCTTTTCCAACGACGGCGCCTCGCTGAACCGGGACGACAGCAATGAGGAGTATCTCAATGCCATGCCGGCGGTGGCCAACGAGGCGCTCACCATCCTCACGGGCGTGGGCATCCCGCTTTTGCAGAAGCTGACGGTGGAGGTCTCCGGAGACGTTTCGGAGCCGGAGCTGGAGGGACAGATGCTGCGCCTGCCTCTGACGGCGGGCGGTGTGGCCCGGATCGACATGAGGGAGGCCGCTGCGGACTACCGGGCGCTGGAGGCCGGCGAGCTCTACCGGGAGACAGAGCGGGAGGGCTTTGGGCCGGCGGAGGAATGGAGCGTGGAGGGCGGAGACACCCTGGTGCTGCCGGTGGACCAGGCAGCGGTGTACACCGTGTATTACCGGGCCTATACGCCGCGCCTGACGGCATCCACGCCGGACGATCAGGACCTGGGTGTGCCCCGGGAGGCGGCGGAGCTGGTGCCGTTGTACATCGGTGCCCAGCTCTACCGGGAGGACGACATCCAGATGAGCACCCAGATGCTCAATGAGTTTGAAGTGGGGCTTTCCCGGCTCCAGCAATCGGCGGCGGAGCGCCCGGCCGGAGGCGGGGGACGGACGAAGAATACGACCCGGTGGTGGTAAGAGGAGGCATTGGACATGGCACAGTATTCCATCCCGGCGGCGGAGTCCAAATATTCTCTGACCATGGAGTATTTCCGGGGGATCGATCTTTTGAACAGCCCCTCCAACGTGGATGAGAGCCGCTCCCCGGCGGCACCCAATATGGTCCGGGATCAGGTAGGGAAGGTCCGCAAGCGCATGGGCTACACCACCCGTGCCGCCGCGCCCAACGGCGGGCGGATCAACGGCGTTTACTTCCTGGGAAGTGAGCGGCTGATCCACGCGGGGACGGCCCTCTACAAGCACAGCGGCACGGAGTGGACGCTTTTGGCCGGGGACATGGCGGACGCGCGCTCTACGGCCTTCGTCTTTGACGGAAAGCTCTATCTGCTCGACGGGGCGGTGTTCCGCTCCTATGACGGGAAAGAGGTCAAGCCTGTATCCCAAAGCGCCTATGTGCCCACGGTCATCATCTCCCGGAATCCGGACGGCGGAGGCACCAGCTACGAAGCACTGAACCTGATCGGGACCGCCTGGAAGGAGTCCTTCCTGGGAAAGGCGGAGGTCACCGAGTATCAGCTGACCGCCGTGGAGCTGGGGGAGGAAGCGGTGACGGCGGAGATCCTGGGAGAGGACGGCACCTGGGCGGAGAAGACGGAAGGGACGGACTTCACGGTGGATTGGGCTGCGGGCCTGGTCACCTTCAAGACTGCCCCGGGAGAGTCCCCGGTGAAGGGGCAGGACAATGTCCGCATCACCGCCCACAAGGCCCGGGAGGGCTATGCCGACAAGATCAACCGCTGCACCATCTGCACGGTGTACGGCGTGGGCGGCGCGGAGGACCGGGTGTTCCTCTCCGGGAACCCGGACGAGCCGGGACAGGACTGGTACTCGGGCTTTGAAGATCCCACCTATTGGCCGGATACGGCCTATACCAAGGTCAGCCGGGACGGAGGCGCGGTGGTGGGCTACGCGGTGCTGGGCAGCACCCTGGCCACATTCCTGCGGGGACGGGGCGTGGGGCGCAATGCCGTTATCCGCACCGGGAGCCTGGACGAGGACGGAGAGGCCCTCTTCCGGGTGACCAATACGCTGCTGGGGGAGGCGCCGGTGGCCCGGCGCAGCTTTGCGTATCTTGGAAAGGAGCCCCTCTTTCTCACGGAGCGGGGCGTCTACGCCATCACCGCGGAGGAGCTGACCGGGGAGAAATACACCCAGGAGCGCAGCTACTTCATCTCCTCGGCGCTGGGGGCCATTGCCGGAAAGGAGGATGCGTCCGCTTCCATCTACCGGGACTTTTATGTGCTGGCCATCGGCGGCGACCTCTATCTTCTGGACGGACAGCAAAAGACCTATGAGCGGAACAATCCGTACAGCTCCTATCAGTACGAGGCCTATCACTGGCCGGGCATCGGCGCCCGGCTCACCTGGGTAGAAGACGGCGTGCTGTGGTTCGGAACGGAGGACGGGAAGCTCAAGGAGTTTGCCTCCCATGTAGACGACCCGGAGAGCTACAACGACGACGGCGCGGCCATCGAGGCCTATTGGGAGACCAGCGACTTTGACGGCAAGACCTTTTTCAAAAACAAGACCTTCACCTCTGTCTCCGTCCGCCTTGCGGCGGCGGTGCTGACGGGCGTGAAGATCTACGCCCAGCGGCGCGGTATCTGGAGCCTGGTGTTTGACGCCAAGGAGCGGGCCCGGTTCTTCGATTGGAGCTACATCGATTTTGCAAAGTTCGTCTTTTCGGCGGATCGGACGCCCCGTACCCTCAGCGGAAAGGTGAAGATCAAAAAGGTGGATAAGACCCGGTTCCGCCTCCAGAACAGCGAGAAAAACGAGCCGTTTGGCCTGTATGCGTTCGGTGTGGAGTGGAAGGAGCCGGGGAGCAATTACAAGAGGTGAGGCGATGCTATGAGCCAGCTGCAGAAGATCACAGACGAGCAGATGGACGCTGTGGGCGTGGTGTCGGCGCCGGATGTGCTGACGGGGACGCCCAGTGAGAATAAGAACGTATTCGACAAGATGGTGCGCCAGCTCATTGCCCCGGCCTATAACCGGGCGGTGGATGCCATCGATGCCATCAACCAGACGGAGACAGGCATCCAGGCGGCGGAGGCGGTCCGGGTGGCCGCCGAGAATGGCCGGGTACAGGCGGAGAGCAGCCGGGCAGCGGCGGAAACGCAGCGGAGCCAGGCGGAGCAGGCGCGGACGGAGCGGGAGTCTGGCCGTGAGGCGGCGGAGCAGCTGCGCTCGACCCAGGAGACGGCGCGGGTGCAGGCGGAGAGCAGCCGGATCAGCGCCGAGCAGGAGCGAAACTCTGCGGAGTCCGCCCGGGCATCTGCCGAAGCTGCGCGCATCTCGGCAGAGCAGGGGCGCTTATCCCAGGAGGAGCTGCGCCGGCAGGCAGAGCAGGAACGGGTCTCCAAGGAAGAGGCACGGAACGCAGCGGAATCTGCCAGGGCGTCCGCGGAGAGCGGGCGGGGAGAGGCCGAACGGGAACGGGTCTCAGCAGAGACTGCCCGTACCTTGGCGGAGCAGGAGCGCGTCCAGGCGGAGAACCGCCGGGAAGATCAGGAGACCGGATATATTGCCCAGGCGAAAGACGGCGCCCTTTCCGCCAAAAGCTGGGCAGTGGGCGGCACGGGGACCCGGGCCGGAGAGGACACCAACAATGCGCAGTTCTGGGCGCAGCAGGCAGCAGGTGCCGCCGGCGGCGGTGTGTCCTCCTTCAACGGCCGGGCCGGCGTGGTGCTGCCGCAAAGCGGCGACTACACGGCGGAGATGGTGGGGGCAGACGCTGCCGGCAGTGCGGCTGTGGTCCAGCAGGCGCTGGCGTCGCAGATCGCGGCATTGACGGCGCAGCAGGTGGGAGCAGACCCGGCGGGCAGCGCGGCGGCGGTCCAGAAGAATCTGGACGCCCATACCGGCAACAAGAACAATCCCCACGCCGTCACGGCGGCGCAGGTGGGAGCGGCTATTGAATTATCGGAGGGCAGTGGAATAACTACATTGGACGAACTTCTTGCCAAGCGGCCCAGTGGATTTTATGGTGTCAGTCCTCCGTCCACCGGTTTCCCTCGTTCTGATTACTGGAACGTAATCGTGTGGGCGGATAAAAGAGTCCCTTCTGGAGGTAACTATACCAGAGCGATTTACGCTTCTCCGGTAAATAGCAACGAACTCTGGAAATTGCAGATCACCAATGGCGGCAACAAGGGCTGGGTAAGGCTTGTAACAGAATCTGATCTAGCCAGTAAGTCCTCTGTTCAAACTGGAAGCTATGCTGGCACGGGAAGCTCTACGCTGGATCTGGATTTGCCCATTGAACCTAAGGTGCTTATTCTTGCTGGAAGCTATCAGGCCCCATTGGTCATAACTGGAGTTGGTGATTACTATTGCATCTATGACAACGTGTCTGGAGAATCGGTCGATGTAACTGAATTTGGGAAGCATGTTTCTCTTGAAGGAGGAAACACACATTCCGCTTATAACGAGAGTGGATCCACTTATTTTTGGACCGCGCTTTATTGAGCAGGGAGGACACCATGAAGATCATCGAACTTTCCGCGCTTTCTAACGGAGCGCACCGCAATATGGAATCCTCCGCGTGGCTGGCGCCCCCGGAGGGCTGGGCCATGATCCCGGAGGAGATGGCGCTGCCGGATACCTACCCCTTTGTGGGAGTAGAGGCAGAGAAGATCGACGGCGTCATGACTGTGACTGCGCTGACGCCGGGCACCATGCCGGAGCCGGACCTGGAGCAGCTCCGCTCCGGCAAGGAGGCGGAGATCTCCGCTGCCTGCAACGGGGCCATCATAGCCGGCATGGACGTGGAGACCAGCCAGGGCACGGAGCATTTCGCCCTCCAGGAGACGGATCAGATCAACCTGACCACGGCGCTCTCCGCCGTGCAGGCAGGCGCCGACGGGTATCCCTATCACGCCGACGGGCAGCTTTGCCGGATGTTCACGGTGGAGGAGATCCAGGCCATCGCGCAGGCCAGTGTCCGGCACAAGCTCTATCACACGACCCTGTGCAACCATCTGCTGACCTGGGTGCGCCGGGCGGCGACGGCGGAGGAGCTGGAGACCATCACCTACGCGGCGGAGGGCCTGCCGGATGACCTTGCGGCCAATATGACCCAGGTCCTGGCGGCGGCGCAAAATGTCTAGGGCCGGGCGCTGGGTGCTCTCCATGCTCCTGTGGACCTGGGGCGGCACTGTCTATTTTCTCCTGGAGGTGGCGTACAAGACCATCACGGGAGAGCCGGAGCGGATCTCCTGGACCATGCTGGTGCTGGCGGCGGGACTCTGCATTCCGGTGGAGCGATGCGGGGAGCAGCTGCCCTGGGAAGTTCCCCTGTGGCTCCAGGCGGCGGCCTGCGCGGCCCTGGTGACAGCGGCGGAGCTGGCGGCGGGACTGGTGCTCAACGTGTGTCTGGGCCTGGGGGTGTGGGATTACTCCTGTCTACCAGGCAAC